>NZ_CP034035.1:1549266-1859119 GCF_005484945.1 Brenneria rubrifaciens | reverse complement strand
CACCGCTGTCGCATTCGAACCGGCGCCCCACCAAATACGATCGCGTAAACTTTCGGAATGAGGCTCAAGCCGCAACAGGCCAGGCGGGTTCGGGAACATCGGCTGTGGGTTAGGTTTCGCAAAGCCCTCGCCACGTAACATCTCCAACAGCACTTCGGTGTGACGGCGCGCCATATCAGATTCGTTTTCCCCCTCGGAAGGGGCATAACCAAAATAGCGCCAGCCATCAATCACCTGCTCCGGGGAGCCACGGCTGATACCAAGCTGTAAACGCCCGCCGGAGATCAAATCCGCCGCCCCTGCATCCTCCGCCATATACAGCGGGTTTTCATAGCGCATGTCGATAACACCAGTGCCGATTTCAATACTCCGGGTTTTCGCGCCTATCGCTGACAGCAGGGGAAATGGCGAGCTGAGCTGCCGGGCAAAGTGATGCACCCTGAAATAGGCTCCGTCCGCACCCAGTTCTTCGGCGGCAACAGCCAGATCGATGGATTGCAGCAGCGCGTCAGCGGCCGAACGGGTTCCAGACTGCGGCGACGGCGTCCAATGACCAAATGACAAAAATCCAATCTTTTTCATGATGTGTTTATCCTGGTTTTCAGGGAAATTATCAGTAGGCGGGGCATCGTTCATGATGAAGCAAACCTGTTCCTGCCTTAGGTTATCCCTACTTTACGCATTACCAGATGAGAATAAATACCGTATGTTTAACATAATGCATCAAATAAATTGACTGAGTAGAGCGTTCAGTCGTGCTCGGCGGATTGGTTTCAGGTTAGGTCGAACAATATCTGTCGATTTCGCTGAATCGGGCAAAGCATGGTGGCAACCAACAGATGGAGCGGCTATATTAATAACGCTTCAGAATCACAACATTTTATTTATCTGAAATAAAGGAATAGCCACCGAAATGGAAACAATAACGCATCAACTCCCTAACGGCATCGCTCTTACACTAAGAAAACCCATATTGACTGCAAATGCGCCGGTCATTATTTTGTGCCACGGATTCTGCGGCATACAGGAGATCTTATTACCGCCGTTTGCCGAATCGTTTGCGCATTCAGGGTTCTGCACTGTTACCTTCGATTACAGGGGTTTTGGCGCGAGTACCGGCGAACGAGGCCGTCTTGTACCGGCAATGCAAATCGAAGACATCCTCACGGTTGTTGAATGGGTTAAAGATCAACCGAATATTGATAAGAACCGTATTGGGCTGTGGGGAACATCATTAGGTGGCTGCCATGTATTCGGGGCCGCGGCGAAACATCCTGATATCAAATGTATCGTCAGTCAGATGGCGTTTGCTGATGGAGAAGAGATTGTCACGGGAAAAATGTCCGTTGAAGAAAAAACAGGCTTTATGGCTACGTTGAATAAGATGGCAGAGAAACAGCGCGCCACCGGTAAGGAGATGTTTGTCGGCATAACGCGTGTATTAAGCGATGAAGAATCAAAAGCATTTTTTGAGGCGAATAAAACTCGCTATCCGGCAATGGATATTAAGATCCCTTTTCTTACAGTAAGAGAAACCCTGCAATATAAGCCTGCGGAAAACGCCAGGCTGGTAACCTGTCCGACAATGGTGGTTGTGGCGGGGAATGATACTGTAAATGCTCCCGAGCAGGGGCGGGCGTTATATGAAGCGGTAAAAGCGAATAAAAAGCATCTTCATGTTGAAGAGGAAGCTCGCCACTATGACATGTACAGTGGCGAACATTTCGACCGCGTAGTCAACGTTCAGACTGACTGGTTTAACACTTATCTTTAGTCGCGGTTAGCGGCACACAGTGCAGCGACGGCGACGACATCCTGCATGCAGGGTCTCCGGCACCCGAGAAAAATCCACGCAATTGTGTGGATTTTTGCTGTATGCCCGGCGGCCAGGGAAAAGGGCTTAGCGATAAACAATGCCGCCATCAATCAGAATGGACTGACCGGTGACATAGTCGGAGTCAGCACCGGCCAGATAGGACACCAGTCCAGCCACATCTTCCGGCGTTTCCGCACGACCAAGGGCAATACCGGCCACGTACTTTTTGTAGGTTTCGCCCAGCGGCGTGCCGGTAATTTCAGAAAAACGACGATCTATCTCCTGCCACATACTGGTGCCGACAATCCCCGGACAATATGCGTTCACCGTAATTCCCCGGCTGGCATACTCTTTGGCGGCGGTCTGGGTTAAGGCACGCACGGCGAATTTCGTTGCGGAATAAATTCCGAGTAAAGCAAAACCATCATGACCGGCAATGGAGCAAGCATTAATGATTTTGCCTTTCTGTTTTCTGTCGATAAATTTCTTCGCTGCGGCCTGAATGCCCCAGAGTGTCCCCTGAACATTGATACGCATAATGCGATCGACCTCTTCCGGGGTAACATCAGCCAGCGCTTGAACCTGAGCAATTCCCGCATTGTTGACAATAATGTCAAATCCTCCCAACTGCTGCTCAGCTTGATCGATCGCTTTGTAAACCTGATCGCGGTCGGCAATGTCGGCAACAAACGTCGACGCCTTACGCCCCAATGCTTCAACTTCCGCAGCGACTGTATCCAGACCGGAACGATTGACGTCGACCAGCATTAACGATGCTCCATCTTTGGCCAAACGCAGTGCGATACCACGGCCAATCCCCTGCCCGGCACCGGTTACTAACGCGACTTTATTTTCGATAGCCATACTTTGATCTCACCTCGTTATTGATCAAAAAAATCAATAATTACTGATGCAATGCCTGGTCATTAGCTGTGAGAATGGCCTCGTGCATTGCGCCCGACAGCCTGGGATGTGCAAAAATCATCTCAGGAAAATTTTCATCCGTCATCTCAATCATAGAGCGACACAGCCAAAACTCCAGCGTAGCCTGAGGGATCGTTTTGCCTTGCGTGCGATCCGCTTTGTAACACTGTTCGCCCCTCCCCCCATTTTTTGTTTTGATAACGTCTCGCTATTTCACCGCTATTTCAGGCTCGTTGATACTCTCTGGGAGCAAGCCTCATGCCCAACAGAGTGACAACACAAATAGCTGCGCCGGCATAGAATGTGGAGGGCGCGCCCCAAAAATCCCAAATAAGGCCGGCGCCCAGGCTAGCCAGCAATAATGCGATACCGCTCATCAGATTAAATACGCCGTACGCTGTACCGCGTAAATCCACGGGGGCGGAGTTCGCTATCATTGCCGCCAGTAATCCCTGAGTCATGCCCAAGTGGACACCCCACAGCGCAACACCCAGCAGAACACCCGACCAGTGATTGATGAACGCCAGAACGATGTCCGCGACGATCAGTACCACCAGCCCCAACTGCAACAATCGGGTATGACTCACACGGTCAGATAGCTTGCCAAACGGATAGGCTGAAAAAGCATATAACAGATTCATCGCAACCATCACCAACGGGATCAGTGCCAGCGGAATAGCCATCTGCTGTGCTCGCAGCACTAAAAATGCCTCGCTAAAGCGCGCTAAAGTAAACACGGTGCCCAATCCAACGACCCACCAGTAATCTCGTCCCAGCCGACGGAGATTTTCACGCCGTATTGGATTACTCCGTTTATGAACAATCGCTGACCCAGGTTCCTTCAACCCGAAAAAAAGCAGCGCAACCGCGAGTACGCCGGGGATCACCGCTACCCAGAATACGGCGCGGAAATCATTGTGCCATAACAGCATTAACCCGACGGCCAGGAGCGGGCCAAGAAAGGCACCGACGGTATCCAGCGACTGTCGCAAGCCAAAAGCAGCACCGCGAATCTCAGGGGGCGTGACATCGGCCACTAAAGCATCCCGGGGAGCGCCGCGAATCCCTTTTCCTACCCTGTCCAATAGCCGGGCGCCGAGCACCAGACCGGAAGAAGACGCCATCGCAAAAAACGGTTTGCTGAGTGCGCCCAGTCCATACCCCAGAAGCGCGAGTCCTTTACGTTTACCCAGATAATCGCTAAGCACCCCGGAAAACACTTTGATGATTAATGCCGTGGCTTCTGCCAGCCCTTCGATCAAGCCAATGATCAACACACTGGCGCCAAGTGTGGTTGCCATGAATAACGGCAGCAGGCTGTGGATCATTTCTGAGGAAACATCCATCAACAAGCTGACGCCCCCAAGCACCCATACTCCCTTTGGGATACGGTTCAACGTTGAAAAGCGAGGAGACACAGATTTACTCCGACAGGCAACCATTCAGAATGGCAATATTAAAGCAATTCGCGTGCTATTTGATAAGCATAAAATGAAAATAGTTATCGTTTGTGACTAAAGAGTGAACGCCAAAGATTCTAAACGCAAAAGACCTTGCCTTTTATGCGTTTGAGGTTATTTAGGGATGGGTTATAGAGAATAGAAAAACGGAATTAGAAAAGGAACGATGATTGTGATTATACCGCCGGAAAGAAGCGCTACTGGCACATACGAAACACCGCAATGTTTTTCTATCACAGGAAGTGTGACATCCATTGCCGTGGAACCAGCAACACCAATCGCTATATTCTCATTGCCTATCCTTGATAAGGTTGGTATCAGAAGAAATGCGATAGCTTCTCTAAAAAGGTCACATAAAAACGCCACAGACCCTAACAGCGGATCGCCCATCTTAGTGAACATAATACCGGAAAGGGTATACCATCCAAAACCGGAGCTTACCGCTAGACTTTGGGTAAGAGACAATGGAATAAATAGAGAGACGATAGCCGCGCCAAAATAAGAGGCTATCACAGTGAAAAATGTCATTACCAGGTTTTGTTTATTCAAGAAGATCTCTTTCAGACTAATACCCGAATACGATATCTTTATCGCTATCGTAAAAATCAGCAAATAAAGAAAAAAAGATATCGTCATTTCATAGTTTATTGACGGGATAACCCCCCTATATCCAGCAAAAAAGCCCAAAACAACCAAACCCGCCAACACAAGGGGATCTGTTATATAGCCCATGATATCAAAGGCTGTTGCTTGCCCTTTTTCCAACTCTCCCTTATCCTCAATAGCGCGGATTTTGATGTGAAGGACTTTTAAAACAATAGCGATAGAAAGAGATGAACCGGCCGCGATGCTTAAAGCATTAATACCTACCTTGCTTAGATTTTGCATAATATCGGGAATCAATCCAATCGTTACCCCCATCAAGACAAGAAGGAGATACAGACAAATATTCGATATTTTATCGACAAGCCCCATATTTACTCTTTCGTAAACTCTTTTTAAATTCAAACCCAGGACAAAAGCAATAAATATAGGTAACAGATTAGACAATGCCATATTCATTTTTTTAGTTCCAAATCGGTGTAAATTATATTTCAAATGTGTTAGATTGACGAATCGAACTGATTAATATGTCTTTCTCGAACAACTCAAAAAGCTCAAATCAATATTTGAGTTAATATTTACATCTTCTTTTGGATATAAAATGGATAAGATGTTAACTGCCGATCTATTCCCGATAAAGCTAAACAAATATTTTCGGCGACGCTCTACAACACTCTTCATGACAATCCCTATCACTCATCAAGTTTGTAAATATATAAGTATATTTAAACAATAAGATCAAACCCACTCAATCGAGATACATTCTCATATGAGTGAATTATTTCAGAATTCATATAAATACAAAAATAAAAACTCAGCATTAACAAGTTGAACAATATATTAAACCAACATATAACATACATATAGAGCAATAATCTTTCTAATAATTCAACCTTTTCCATAAGCTATTCTTATAATAGACAGTGGAGCGTGATATACCCATTAAAAAACAAGCAGGTTACCGCCGTATACCGGGTAACCAGATGATTGCGGTAGTGGATTTCGCCAACTCGTTATTTTTTTAACGTCAGCATGGTTTTCCCAATCTCCACCACTAATGTGTTTTGCTGATTGATGACAATTTGAGTGCTCGCCCTGTCCTGAACATTCTCCAGCGTATTGACAGCCTGAATCTCCAGCACTCGGCCCTTGACCAGCGCGTAACAAAGTGAATGCAACACCCTATTGTTCAAAATGGTCTGTAGACAGCGAAATGTGGACGTACCGTCAACCGGCACTTCGCGTTTGTCTGGCCGGATACGCTGGCGAATCATCTCTTTTTCCGCGGTGGCGATAACTGCCGCCAAATCGCGGTATTGGGAAGCTTCCGGCACTTTTCCGCTTTTGTCTACCGGCAAAGTATACAGTGTCACCAGAGCCTTACGCACGCCGATGCTATCTATATACTCCGATTGCAGCGAATGGCTTTGATCGTCAACCACCACGCCACGCTGCGCCATATCCGATACCTTGGCGGGTAACGCAGCGGCCAGCTCCTGAGAGGTATAACCCGCAATCAGGTCAGGATTATTAATGGTTTCTGCAAGACTGCACAGCGGTAATGCCAATAACAGAGCGCCAATCCCTTTTTTTATCACACCGTTCCTCATCACGTGCTCCCGCTACTGATTTTTGAGCCACCATATCGCCATAACTGCCGGTAAGGATACAACTACTTTTATAACATTGTGAGATCGGAAACAGGGATTGCCACAGGTTCAGTTTTACTAGCATTAAATTTAAAATATTAAATTTTCTTATAGAACAAATCACTCTGAGACACGTTTTAACCATATTTGTGTTGAAGTAAACCAGTCTAATAATTATTATTAGAGTTATACAGAATTTTTAAATAAATTCAGTGAACTGATATAGCTTAAGTTTTTCATAAATAGTACAGCGTACTTTCTTCGAGGAAAACATGGAAAAATACATTGTGGCAGTAGGTCTTGCTGGTATTGCTGTTACATCCCCTGTAACAGCACAGAATATCTGGGGACTGAATACGGATAGCGTCACCGTCAAAACTTCTTTGGGATTGATAGCTGGAGAGTCCAAGGAATATGTTTATAATCCTGACACTGGTTATAAATCAAGCGAGTTAGATTGGAAAATAAAAAACACGCCTGTTATCAAGGGTGATATCTCATGGGATGTACTCAAGCACCTGACATTGAATGCTCGTGGCTGGACAACATTGGCCTCCAGAGGTGCTTTAATGGATGATTACGACTGGAATGACGCAACACAACCTGGCTGGACGGACTGGTCAACCCATTCTGATACCCGTCTGAATTATGCCAATGAGTATGATATAAATCTTAAAGGCTGGGTATTTAACGAACCCCGTTACCGTTTTGGCGGCGTGGCCGGTTATCAACAGACACGATTCAGTTGGATGTCATTTGGCGGTTATTACCAGTACGATAATGGTACTAATGTTGGATATTTTCCCAGAAATGCGCGCGCGATTGGCTACCAGCAGCGATTCAGTGTGCCATATTTAGGTCTGGCAGGCATGTACCGCTATCGGAACTTTGAATTTAATATGTTACTGAAATTCAGCCCATGGGTACGGGCAAAAGGGAATGATGAGCATTATATGCGCGAGCTGACGTTTCGTGATAATGCGGTGAATTCCAAATACTATTCTGCGACCGTTGATGCGGGATACTACATCACGCCTGCTGCCAAAGTATTTACTGAATTCAGCATCAGTAAATTCTCTCAGGGTAAAGGCGGAACCCAGATAATTGACAATGACGCTGGAGAAAACGAATATATTGGCGGGGATGCGGCCGGAATAGCGAATATCAATTATGGCGTCTCAGTTGGCGTTCAGTACAGATTCTGACGTTCATTTTTCTCGTAAAAAATAATGATGAGAAGTAAGGGTAAACGGCTCCCAAATTACTGAGGGGCCGGTTCTACTCTTCTCCGTTTCCTTCTTCCCCCCTGATTTTTACATTATTACTCATGGGGCAGCTGGCTGCCGCCGACACCCAGATCTCGCTGCATGATGACCGTATCTACCCAGCGACCGTGTTTAAATCCCACCGACTTTAATATCCCGGTCAGCTCAAAACCCAGGGAACGATGCAACGCCAGCGAAGCATGATTTTCACTATTGCCGATAATAGCAATCAGTTGACGGTATCCGGCCAGTTCAGCAATACGAATCGCTTCCGTCAGCAGGGCACGCCCTACCCCGCGTCCCGTACATTCAGGATGGATATAGACCGAGTCTTCCAGTGTAAATCGGTAGGCAAAGCGGGAATGGTAATTCATCAGATAGCAGTAGCCGATCACCTTGCCGTTTTCCTCCGCCACAAGCCACGGCGTACCGGCGTCGGTCACCTTCTTCAGCCTGTCGGCCATCTCAGCGTCTTCCGGGGGAGCCGTCTCAAATGTGGCAATCCCATTAATGACATGAAATGCATAAATCTCCTGTATTTCCGGGATATGCGCTTGCTGAGCCTTCACTATCTTCATCATTGTCTTCTCGGGAAAGGATCTGATGAATTAACATAGCGCATTCCTGCCGCTATCGGTAGCCAGAGTCAGGTTTCAGGCGCAAAGCAGACCTCAATTTCACTACAGCCTTCACAAGACGGCGAACGGCAGGTCAGTTCCCCTTCCCGCGACAAACACACCTGACGATAGAAAAACTTTTTCCAGCGCATATTCTGCGCGTTCATTTCAACCAGCGGCGTGAAACATACGGTAATCAGCTCACGCAGTTCCTCACGCGACGCCAGCCCCAAGTCCTGCCACAGATGATTGAAGCTCATTGACGCACTGGCAATTAACCAGTGCATCGGCGCGGCCTCTTCATCCATGTATTGCACAAGCCAATTCGCCAGTTGTTCACACTCCTGCCAACGTGGGCGCAGCAACGCACTCAGCAACGCGTCCTGCTGCTCAAGCAGGGCGGGACGCGCTGTCGCGTCCCGTTCCACTCGCCACAGCAAGCGTTGCCAGCCGTCATCATCCAGATTCATTTGTGCCGGAAAACGCGCCAACCCTTGCAGGTGATTATCGACAAGATAGCGCAGCCATGCCAGAGGCGTTGGTGAGATAACCATTACGCCACCCCCTGCCGGCTGACCTCCGGTCGGACACGCTGCGCCCGCCATTGCTCCAGCGTTTCGCGCACCGGTTGCCATGCGCCGTACACGCAAGGTTCGATGCCTTCGGCTTCCAACCGATGCCAGGGCGCCATCCCGATACGGGCGCAAAATACCGCTTTGACATCGGCCAGCAGGTCGATGACCTGATCCAGCCGATTTTCCTGCTCATCCTCCTCGCACTCTGTCGGACTGGCGCAGTAGCGCTGGGTGAACCGTTCGCCCAGCGGGATAATACCCGCCCGGGAGATGCTGAAAATATAAAAGCGATCCACATGACCAAAGTGCCGATCAATCACATCGCCTTGCCCGGTGGCGACGGCCACCAGACAGGCATCGGGTTCTTCGGATTCCCCCTGCGAGGCGATGCTGGCCTGAATGCTCGCCCGGCGAAATAACGCAGGCAACCGCGACTCCTGTCGTTCAGGCAATGACGCCAGCGGGAACTCCTGGCTACGATCTTCCCCCAGCATGCCGATGGCATCGGCGCGGCACTGCTGGCAATGCGCCATCTGCGGCATATGACGACCGCACTGGTTGCGCACTTCCCCCAGCGTTTCCGCATCCGGTTCGCGCACCCCTTCCAGACCGAAGCGGGTGCCATGTTCCGGTTTTGCAATCAACGGCATCACGTTATGCAGCACCGCTCCCCATTGCCGCGCCTGCAAGCTGACCTCACTGAGATGCGCCGCGTTGATTTCCGGGATCAGCACCGAGTTGACTTTCACCATTACCCCCTGCTCCGCCAGCTTGCGAATCCCTTCCCCCTGACGCTCAATCAGCAAATCGACGGCGATGCGCCCGTTAAGCTGGTCGCCTTCGTACCACAAACCGTCATAGATTTTTTCGGCAATCACGGCGTCAATGGCGTTCACCGTAACGGTGACATGATCCACCCCGACCGCCACCAGTCGGTCGACGACATCCGGCAGCATCAGGCCATTGGTCGACAGACACAGTTTAATATCCGGCATCTCCGCTCGTAGTCCTTCCAACGTCTTAAACGTACGGGCAATGTTGGCCAGCGGGTCGCCCGGCCCGGCAATCCCAATCACCGACAACTGTGGGATCTGTGACGCGACATATTTGGCTTTGGCAATCGCCTGTTCTGGCGACAGGAGTTCCGAGACAACGCCTGGGCGGGATTCATTGCTGCAATCGTATTTGCGATTACAGTAGTTGCATTGCAGGTTGCATGCTGGCGCTACCGCCAAATGCATTCGGGCGAATCGGTGGTGGGCCAGCGGAGAGTAACAGGGGTGGCGAGACACTTTATCCGTCTGTAACGGGGTAAAGTGCGCCGTATTCATCGACCCGCATGACCGCTTGCCTGAAAAAGATGCGTTGTCTGCCATATGGTTAACCTCAGTAATAAGCGACTTCACTTCTTTTTTGCAAACGATATGCCGGACAATCGGGTAAAGAAAACGTTTATTTTTTATTGAGTTACCGATTAACTTTACTGCTTCATAACTGACATTGTCTGACAATGTATTGAATGCGACATTGGTGTGGAACGGCTAAGAGCCAGCATGCGAGAGGCCAAAGCAGCGATTTGTTGTTCATATCTTGCCGGGAGGCTTTGCTGACAAATGGGCATTTCACCTCAACCTTAGCCAAGAACCTAAGTAGACAAATATTACTAGCGGGCAAAGGCGTGGTTCGCCAGCGCAGCGTTGCCCGTTGTTTTATGGCATGCCTCACATCCGCTGCATATTAATATTCATAATCTGAATACGATACGCCACCTGCCGCGGGGTCATTCCCAACAGGCGAGCGGCTTTGGCCTGTACCCAGCCGGTGCGCTCCAGCGCCGCGATCAGCCGTTGCCGTTCATCCTGAATGTGTTCAATGCTCGGTTCATGACTCATGTTGACGACATCGCTGGTGGCTTTGTGGCGATTGAACGACGTCAGCGTATTTTCTTTATAGTTGAACAGAATGACGTCCCGGTCGATCAATCCATCTTCCGCCATCACCGCCGCGCGCTCCAGACAATTTTCCAGTTCGCGAACATTGCCCGGCCAGTCATAGCTCATCAACAAACGTAGCGCGCCTTCGCTAATCTGCAATTCCCGCCCTTGCCGTTTACTAAGTTTGGCGATCACAAACTGAGCCAGTTCCTGCACATCCTCAAGCCGTTCACGCAGCGGCGGCAAAAAAATCGGCATCACATTCAGACGGTAATAAAGATCTTCCCGGAAATTCCCGGCCCTCACTTCATCTTCCAGATTGCGGTTGGTCGCCGCGATAATGCGAACGTCCACCCGCAGCGTCTCATCACCGCCGACGCGCTCCATTTCACCTTCCTGCAAGATACGCAGCAGCTTGGCCTGAAACGATGCGCTACTTTCACCGATTTCATCCAGAAACAGCGTTCCGCCATCCGCCAGTTCAAAACGGCCTTTGCGCTGTTTGACCGCCCCGGTGAATGCCCCTTTTTCGTGGCCGAACAGTTCGCTTTCAAGCAGCGAATCAGGCAATGCCGCACAGTTGAATTTCACAAATGGCGCCCCGGCGCGCGGAGAATTGTAATGAATGGCGTTGGCGATCATCTCTTTACCGGTGCCGCTTTCCCCGCGGATCAGTACCGTGGTATCCCAGCGTGACACCTGACGCATCATGTCGAAGATATGCCGCATCGACTGGCTTTTGCCGACAATGTTGTCAAAGCCATACTGCTGCTGCACTTTTCTGCGCAGGCTGTCGCGCTCACTGCGCAGCGCCTCGCTTTCCCCTCTGGCATGGCCGATTAACCGGATCGTTTGCGCAATCAGATTCGCCACCATCTCCAGAAAGCGGGTGCTGGAAGGCAATTTATCTTCATGCAGTTCCATTGGCTGAGCCGCCAGTACCCCGAGCGGCATCGCATCCGGGCCGGGAATGGGAACGCAGATAAAAGGTAACGCGTAATCATACAGGTTGAGGCGATCCAGAAAGCGCGGATCGTCCGAAACCCGAGGCAAAACCAGCGAAGCCCGCTCGCTCATGACCGTTCCCAGAATCCCCTCGCCCACCCGATAGCGAACGCCCCGGCCGCCTTTGATCACCTGGATATCCGCGCCCTGCAACGCTTCAATAAATAGCGAAGCGCGGTCTTTATCAAACAGACACACCATGCCGTATTGCATAAACGCGTGATCGTGCAGCGCCTGGATCATCTCTTCCAACGTATGCTGTACATCCAGAGAATGGCTCAGCGCCACACTGATTTTATGCAGCGCGACCACCTGCTGCTGTGAGTCCAAACGCCGGGAAAGCCGTTCTGTCGTCGGGAAATGAGCCATTTTATCCTCCCAGGGCTACGGTATCGGTGAGGTATAACCCCTCAGTGGCCAGTATCAGCATCATCACGGTGCTGCCTGACGCCGTCTGTTCGGTGGTCACCGAACCCCGCAGTTGCGACATGATCACCTGCATCAGACGCAGTTCCATACATTGTCCGGTTGCCAGCATTTCTATCATCGGATGGGTCGCTTCCTGCTCGAAAGACGGGAGGTTATCAGTGACGATAAAGCACAGCCGCTGACACTGCCGTCTGGCTTGAATCGAGATCGCCACGGCATTCTGTGTTTTTCCCATCAGTGTCAGACAGCGATCGAGCCACAAGCTTAATGCGGTTAAAATCAGCGTACACTGACCCCGCAGGGTTAAATCGGGTGGAGAACAAGACCACTCCAGCTTGCCGTTCCGCCCCATACGATACTGATAGAGATCGGCCAGGTCCGCCATCATCGCGCCGACCGGAACGCTGTCTTGTGATTCCCGAGGCAACGCCGGACGGCACGCGGTCAGGCGGGCAATAGCTTCCTTCCCTTCATTCCAGGCCGTGCGCAACGCGACATTGTCCGCCTCGGGATTCAAACGCAGTGCGGCAGACAGCATATTCAGCGGGCAACTGAGCTGAATCAACGCGGCATCCAGCGTTTCACGGATCGCCGCCACCATTTTGTTGACGCTAATCTGGCGCTCAAGTTGATCCCGGCGATCCTGCGTCATTTGCCGCTGCTGCTCGGTGTAATCGACAATCACCACCAACTGGCGCGGCGGCGCGCTGTCGGTAAAATAGAGGCTGGCTTCCTCATTGACCGCGTGCAGCGGCCAGCAACTCACCGAGAACCAGCGCTGCGTGCCGCGGATGTTCAACGGCGTCATGGCTGAAGGTTCGGTCTGGTTCAGGCAATCCAGCAACACCAGCGGTTCTCGTCCATCACAATCGGCACTGAGGGTTTTATAGGCCAGATTGTCCATCACGATGTTGTACTCGCCTTCCACCACCACCACGGCTGCCGGGATGTTATTCAGCACGGCGGAAATCAGCGTCATCTGGTTGTGAACCCGCTGCGCCAGCGCGTAGCGCTCGCTGATGTCTTTATGCATCCCCAGATAATGTTCAATTTCCCCCTGGGCATTGACGATAGGGGAAATCGTGATTTCCGCCAGATAGAGCGACCCGTCTTTACGCTGGTTGATGAGCTGACCGCTCCATGAATCGCCCGCCTTAATCGTCGTCCACAGCGACTGATACACTGAGGCCGGCGTCTGATGGCTGGAAAGCAGATTATGATTCGCGCCCATTAATGTGTGCAGCGGGTAGCCGCTCAGCGCGCAAAAGGCGGGATTGGCGTACACAATATTTGCCTGCGGATCGGTAATTGAAATCGCCACTGAAGATTGCTCAACAGCCGTATGAAACAGCGCCGCATGCAACCCCTTTCCTCCCAGCGACGATGTAATCAATTGCACATCATCCAAGACTAACGATGAACTCATCCGGGCCCCTCCGGTTTGCATAACGCGTCTGTCGGCTTCATGACAAATTGTCAGATTGCGCAACAGACATCGGACGACATGATATACCCCTGAGAAAAGTGCAAGATTTATTCCCCTTTGTGAAATAACCTCGAAAACCTTGATCTCGATGTGGGTTTTTGCCGTCATTCGCGTTTCATTGGGCTTCGTGATCGGTATCCCCCCCCTCTCTCGCCGCCGCCGTGATCACTTTTGGCGCAAATTTTTGCACCTTGATTGACCAATTATTGACCACAACAAGCTGGCACGTCTTTCGCAATAGCTCTCTAGGAATCTCGACCGCCGGGGGAATAAATGAAAGAGATATTGTTAATCATTCTGGCCAATATTCTGGTCAACAATGTCGTACTGTCGCGCTTTTTAGGGCTCTGTTCTTTTATGGGCGTGACAAATCAGGTCAAGTCCGCCGTGGGCATATCCATTGCCACCACGGTGGTCATCACACTGGGTTCCGCATTAGGCTGGGTGATTGAATTCTGGATATTGGCTCCGCTCAATCTGGGTTACCTGCGTTTGCTGTCCGTCATTCTGGTCATTGCATCGCTGGTACAGTTGATTGAGATGGTGATTGCAAAATACAGCCCGACCCTCTACCGCTCACTGGGCATTTTTCTTCCGCTGATTACCACCAACTGCGCCGTGCTCGGTGTGGCTTTGCTGGTGCTTCAGGATAGGTTGAACTTTACGCACAGCGTATTTTTCGGCTTTAGCGCTTCATTAGGTTACTCGCTGGTCATGATTATTTTTGCCGGGCTGCGTGAACGGCAGGCCAGCGCGCTGCCGCCGCTGTTATTCAAAGGGACGCCGCTAAACTTTATTACCGCCAGTATTCTGGCGTTGGCCTTTACCGGCTTTGCCGGATTGTCATCATAAGGAGGCGGAGATGTTGATACTGACGTTACTCGCCATCCCGCTGATCTCCGCGATGATCGGCGCCTTGCTGGGCTATGCCGCCCTCTACCTGAAAGTAGAAAGCGATCCGATGGTCGATAGCATTGTGGCGATCCTGCCGAGCGGTCAGTGTGGTCAATGCGGCTACCCCGGCTGCCGTCAGGCCGCGATCGCCATGGCCAGCGGTGAAGCGGCCGTTACCCTTTGCGCCCCCGGCGGCAGCGCTGTCGCACAGCGCATTGCCGCCCTGATGGGCATTAATCTGGATGAAAGCAGCGTTAAAGGACCGATGGTGGCGATGATCAATCCTCAGCAGTGCGATGGTTGCGGCCGTTGCTTAAAACAGTGCGCCTTCGATGCGATTGTCGGCGCCACACGACAATTACACGGTGTTCTCAGTGAAGACTGCACAGGCTGCGGCATCTGCGTAGACGTCTGTCCGCAAGGCAGTATTCACCTGTGCGCCGATCCCCTGCTTACCCCCACTGTCGCCAAACCCGGTTTAGCGCTGCGGCAGGAGCCCAACTATGCTTAAAGCTCTCACGACACCTCATGGCGGCATTCGTCCTTATAGCCATAAATCCTTAACCCGCGAACAGGTTATTCGCTCCCTTCCCATGCCGGAGAAACTGATGCTGCCGTTGCGCCAGCACACGGGCGCGCCCGCTATTCCCGCGGTCAGCATAGGTGACACTGTCACTAAGGGTCAGTGTCTGGCTCAGCCGTTCGGCCGGATGTCGGCCCCGATACACAGTCCCGCCAATGCGATCGTAACGGAAATCGTGACCGGCGATACCGGGTATATCGCGTTGCGGACGTTGCCGGCCACATCCAACGTCAGTCGGCTGGCAACCACGGAAGACGACAGCGCCGACAGAATGCTAGCGCTCATCGCCCAGGCCGGTATTGTTGGTATGGGCGGCGCCATGTTCCCGGCAGCCGATAAAATCCGTCTGGCGATGCGCCACGAAATCAACTATCTGATCATTAACGGCGGCGAGTGCGAACCCTATATCACCGCTGACGAACGAATGATGCAGGAACAGGCGGAATTTCTGATCGGCGGGATTCGCTACCTGCAACAGCTCACCAAAGCGCGTCAGGTCTACATCGGGATTGAAGACAACAAGCGTGGGGCCATTTTACGCCTCGATCGGCTGTGTCTGAACGAACCCGACATCGATGTGGTCGCGCTGCCGTCTCTCTACCCGATGGGCTCCGCCAAGCAACTGATTGAGGCGGTAACCGGAAAGCAGATCCCCCACAATAAACGCTCACCGGAGATGGGCGTACTGGTTCAAAACGTCGGCACCTGTATCGCCATCTTCCAGGCTATCCGTTTTCGCCAGCCCCTGACCCATCGGGTCATTACCGTCAGCGGCCGGGCCATTGAACAACCCGGCAATCTGCTGGTGCCGATCGGTACGCCGATCAACACCATTATTGCCGCCTGCGGCGGGCTGAAAAGCACACCGGCGCGGATGATTTTAGGCGGGCCGATGATGGGCCGCGCCACAACCGATCTGAACGCCCCCATCACCAAAGGCACCAGCGGGTTGCTGCTGCTGACCGAGGACGAAATTCCCCAGCCGCACAGCAGCGCCTGTTTACGCTGCGGCCGCTGTGTGGATGCCTGTCCGATGGGGTTGCCGCCGCTGGCGATGCTGGCCGAGTTGAAGATCAACGAACTGAATAACGCGCGCGATCTGGGGCTGAACAGTTGTTTACTTTGCGGCTCCTGCTCATGGGTCTGTCCCGCCGTCCTGCCGCTGACCCAGTTTTTCGACTGGGGACAACAACAATTACGGCTGGAACAGCGCCGGGAAAATAAAATGCAGCGCGCCAGCGCCAACAGTCTGCGGCGGCAAGCGCGTCTTACCCGCGAAGCCGCCGAAAGAGCCGCGGCGAAAGCGGCCAAACCGTCCCGCCGCCGTAACGTTACGCCAGATGCGCCGATGGAGGGTTCCGCATGCTGACATCACCTCACGTTCATCAAGGGCTCAGTACCCAGAACCTGATGTATAAAGTGAATCTGGCGCTGATGCCGGCGATTTTACTGGGGGTTATCCAGTTCGGCGCACCCGCGTTGATGCTGATATTCACCTGCATTATCACGGCGTTGCTGTGTGAAGCATGGTGCCTGCGAGTCAACCCGGTATCGCTCGGCCACGTATTTGACGGCAGCGCCTTGCTGACCGCCCTGCTGTTTGCCCTCAGCCTGCCGCCCCATGCGCCGCTTTGGTTGGGCGCGTTTGGCTCGGCGGTCGCCATCCTGCTGGGTAAGCATATTTATGGCGGCCTGGGACAAAATCTGTTCAATCCGGCAATGCTGGCGCGCGTCGTGGTGCTGATTGCTTTCCCGGTACAGATGACGCACTGGGTCGTCCCCACCGAGTTCTGGAACGGTGAGGTCTACTCTCTCCACACCGACGGCACCACCAGCGCCACCTTGCTCGGCGCGTTTCGGGAACAGGCGTCGGCCACGTTCTCATGGGAAAACGCGCTGATGGGCACGCATAACGGCAGCTTCGGCGAAACCTCCACCTTGCTGTTGGCGCTGGGCGGCCTGTGGTTATTGCAACAGCGGGTGTTCAGTTGGCATGCCCCGGTCGCCATGCTGGTCGGCTGCCTGTCGCCGGGGCTGATCCAATGGCTTATCGCGCCGCAATCCATTTTGCCGCCGCTGGCGCAGCTTACCACCGGCGGGTTAATGCTGGGCGCCGTCTTTATCATCACCGATCCGGTCACTGGGCCGGGTAGTCCGCGCGGCCGTCTGTATTACGGCGCGCTGGCGGGTTTTCTGGTTTGGGCCATTCGCAGCTTCGGCAATTATCCCGAAGGCGTCGCCTTTGCCGTTCTGCTGGTGAACGCTATTACCCCGTTGATCGATAGCTGGACGCGTCCGCGGGCCTATGGCTATCGGACACAGAAGGAGAAATAACATGGCCTCCGCCTCACAAAGCAGACTGCGTTGGCCGCCCCGCAGTCATCCCGTCAGTCTGAGTCTGCTGCTCGGAACCTTTACCCTGCTAATCAGCCTGATGATTGCGGGCGCGTGGTGGGTGACCTATGCCGAGATTGAGCTGCGCCGCGAGGAGGATACCCAGCGTCAGCTCGCCGCGGTCTTCCCCGATACGCTGCATGACAATCCGCTCAGCGACAGCGAGGTCACGTTAACGCTGGATGGCATGCCGGTACGCGTTTATCGGGCCAGTCAGCAAGGCAAACCCAGCGGCCTGGTGATGTTTGCCGGCGAGAAAGGTTACAGCGGCATCATCAGCCTGCTTATTGGCATCGATGCCGACGGCGAGCTGACCGGCGTGCGGGTCATCTCCCATACGGAAACGCCGGGGTTGGGCGACAAAATCGAACTGAGCCACGGTAACTGGATTCTGGGGTTTAATGGCAAATCCCTGCAAAACACCACGGAAAAACAGTGGGCGGTCAAAAAAGACGGCGGCGATTTCGACGCGTTCACCGGCGCCACCATTACCCCGCGCGCCGTGGTGAAAGCCGTGCACCGGACGCTGCAACTGTTCCAGCGCCACCGTACCGAATTGCTTGGGTTAACGGAGGAGAAAGCCAATGAGTGACGTTACCGCCACTGCGCCAGTGGCCCGGCCCGCCTACCGGGATATTCTGGTCGGCGGGATCTGGACCAACAATATCACCTATGTACAGATCCTCGGTCTGTGTCCGCTGATGGCGGTGACCACCACCGCCACCAACGGTTTCGGGATGGGCATCATGACCACCGCGGTGCTGGCGGGGGCCAATCTGCTGGTGTCGCTGCTGCGCCATCTGACGCCCAACCAGATCCGTATCCCGGTTTATATCCTAATCATCTCCAGCCTGGTGACGGTGCTCGATCTGTCGATGAATGCCTGGATGCATGATCTGCACAAAATTCTTGGGTTGTTTATTCCGCTGATTGTGGCCAACTGCGCCCTGCTGGGGCGGGCGGAATCCTTTGCCGCCCACAATCCGCCGATCGCCGCCACGCTTGACGGCATGTCGACGGGATTGGGGTTTACCCTCGGCCTGACGTCAATGGGCGCAATTCGCGAGATTATCGGCAGCGGTACGCTATTCAGCGGCGCGGAACAACTGCTGGGGCCGACCTTTCGTTTTCTGGAAATGCATCTGCTGCCTGAGTATGACGGCTTTATTCTGATGCTGCTGCCGCCCGGCGGTTTTGTGGTGATGGGTTTTGTGCTGGCGGGTATCCGCGGGGTGAAAGTGCTGCGCTTCGGCACTGACGTACTAAAAAAAGAGGCGGGGGCCGGCGCCGGTTGCGGCACAGGATGCGGAGGTTGCCGATGAAATTCACTATAGCCCATGTTAACGGCGACCAAAGCCGCTGTATCGAGATGGATCTGCCTGCGCCCGTCACGCTGCGCGAGGCGTTTCTGGCCTCTCCCTTACCGGCGCTGTTTCCCTGGCTCGACCCGGATGTACACCGCATGGGCGTTTTCGGACGCCTGTGCCCCGCAGACAGCGAAGTGCATGAAGGCGATCGGGTGGAAATCTACCTGCCGATTGAACGTCCCGTCCAAGAAGCGGACGACGATGAAGCCTAATTTAAACCATCCTTTTCCAGCGTCCTGTTTAGGAGAACGTAAACCATGAGTACTATCGGCATTTTCTTCGGTACTGATACCGGCAAAACGCGTAAGGTTGCAAAACTGATCCAGCAAAAACTGGGGGATCAGGCGGCTGATCCAGTCAATATCAACCGTGCGTCAATCGACGATCTGCTGGCTTATGACATTTTGATTCTTGGCACCCCCACGCTGGGAGACGGGCAACTTCCCGGTCTGGCGGCTGAATGTATGAGCGAGTCATGGGCTGAAGTGGCCGACGATCTGGCGAATGCCGACCTCAGCGGCAAAACGGTGGCGCTATTCGGACTCGGCGATCAGGTCGCCTATCCCGATGCTTTTGTCAGCGCGCTTGGTGAGCTTTACGACATCGTCAGCGAAGCCGGCGCCAACATCATCGGCGCGTGGCCGGCCGAAGGCTATACGTTTATCGATTCCGCCGCACTGGAAGGCGGCAGCTTCGTCGGTCTGGTTCTGGATCAGGACAACCAGCCGGATCTCACCGAGGAACGCGTGACGCAGTGGGTCAGCCAGCTTCAGGCCGCGTTTTGAAGGAGTTCGCTTTGCCCCTTAACTTGTCTCTTAATATCCCACTCAGAAATTAACACCGGGCCAGAGGTTGTTTGCCTCTGGCGTAAGAGGGGCCATTCACGAAATGACGCTGACCTTACACAATAAACGGGGTGTTGATTATTTCCGCCAGCCAGTGGCGCTGATACCGCTGGCGGCGGGCTTCCTGCCATTGCTCGCGAATTTGCATAAGCGCCTGCGCTTTCGGCGCCGCTTGCGCCGGACGGATCGCTTCACACCACAGAATATGCAGCCCCATCGTCGTTTCCACTATCGGGCTGAACGTATCCGTTTCCATGGAGAAAAGCACCGCATCCAATTCCGGGTAAAGCAAGCCGCGCTTTATCCAGCCCAGTCTACCCCCTTCCAACGCCGTCGGGCATTCGGAAAAGCGCGCGGCCAGACGAGGGAAACGGCAAGGGTTCATCAGTAACCGGCGTTGCAGCGTCGCCATACGATCGGCGACAGCCTCACGCGCTGAATCGGCCCGCGCCTCGTCAATCACCAGCAGCAAGTGATGCACCAGACGTTTTTCCGGTTGCTGAAAGCGATACGCATTCCGCTGATACCAGGTTTCAACCTCAGCCTCGCTCACCGGCGGCGCTTCATCGGCGACGGCATCCAGCACGGCCGTTAATGTCGCCTCATGCGCCAGCGCCTGTAACAACCCAGCGTCATCAATACCCGCCTGCTGCAAAGCGGCCCGCCAGGAGGATTCATCGTCGAAAAAGGCACGCAGAGCATATTGCGCGTGCATTATGCCGTTTTCATCCGGCCGAATCCGCTGTTGCTCAGCCTGCTCGCGGATGGCCAGCTCCAGTTTCCACTGACGCGCCAGTTGATTGGCAAACCGATCCCGCTGCTCTGCCGTTTGTTGCCACGGCAGGCACTGATGCAATGATAAAGCGAGTTTGAGACGGGAATAACGCTGCCACATGGCGAGCGTTTCGACGTTACAGGCGCTCACTTTCAATCGCCTCCAGCGCATGCGCCGGCACCTGCAACAACGTGCCGCCGAATAAAACGATAAACTGCATCGGTTGAGTATCGTGTTCAACCCCCATGACCTGACCCACGTCTCCGGCCTGCACGCGGATATGGTGATCGGTCGTCAGGATCATTGAAGCGGAAACCCAGTCGCCGTATTGAAAAGCGCCATCCACCCACGGCGCGCTGGCGGGAATCAATTCGTTTTCACGGCACCCGACGATACGGTCATCATCAACAAAATGAACCTGATAGATGATGTTATCCTGCAAAAACGTGCCCCATTCACGCACAAAGCCAATAGTGCCGCGCCGCACCAGCAGTTCGCCGCGCGCCTTATTCGGAAAGGTGCCGTCGTTGCGCACGCTCCTGATAACCCGCACCGCCTCGCCAAACGCAAATTGCGGTTTCATGTCGTTTCTCCTTCATCCAGCAACAGCCAGGGAATAAAACAGCGGACGGTACGTTGATAGACTTTCAGATCCGAGCGATCGCGTAATTCGCCGCTCACGACATGCAGATAACTTTCCCGCAACATGGACTGAACCTGATCCATGCGAAACTGCTGGCGTTGTTGCGGCGTCATCGCCGGTTCCTCTGCCGGGTTGTATTGCCGCAAGCGGCGATTAAAGGCGTGGAGAATGTGTAAATGCCGAACCCGCACGGCTTGTGCGTCAAAGGGGATGGCAAAAAAGCGCAGGAAGTCTTCGGCATTTTCCAGTTGCCCCACGCCGGGCAGTTCATCAAACCAATCCATAACGTTACCCCTTACCACGCTGTTTTTAAGCGGTTAACCTCGCGCGGCCTGTTCAAAGCCGTTGTTCAAATCACGTTAATCGCCCGCGTCGGTATCTCCACGGCCCCCTGATACAACTGCCAAAGCTCGTCCAGCGTGGGGCTGCGTTTACTGGTTTCGGCGAACATTCGTAACGCCTGCTGAATCAGCGGGATCTGCGTATCGCTCACCGTTATGCCAAGCTGCGCGAACACCGTTTCCAGCGCCCGCCGCCCGGAGTGTTTTCCCAGCACCAGTTGATGCTGGCGGCCCAGTCGCTGTGGCGCAATACTTTGGTAACTTTCGACATCTTTCAATAAGCTGGCGACGTGTACGCCGGATTCATGGGTAAACACCCGTTCGCCCACCAGCGGTTGCCGCGTGGGGATGGTCTCCCCCGCCGCGCGAGCGACCCACTCACAGAGCATGGGTAACTGGGTGGTATCGATGTGCGTATCGCCCAGTTGGGTATGTGACAGCGCCAGTACCACCTGCTCCAGCGCCGCGTTGCCTGCCCGCTCTCCCAGCCCTAAAACGGTGGTACTGACGTGCGTCGCCCCTGCTCGTACGGCGGCCAGTGTATTCGCTGTCGCCATGCCGAAATCGTTATGCGCATGAATTTCCAGTTCGCCCGACCAGTAACGCCGCAGTTGTTGAATCTGCCGGGCGGCGGAGAATGGATCGAGTAACCCCAGGGTGTCGGCGAAACGCATGCGTTGCGCCCCCGACAGACAGGCGACCTGCGCCACGGCCGCCAAATCCTCTTCGCTGGCGCGTGAAGCATCTTCACCGCCGATACACACCTTAAGCCCCAGCGACAGCGAATACCGGGTCAAATCCTCCAAGCGCCGCAGCATATCCGGCCACGGCAGGCCGACCTTGTACTGGCGTAAACAGGCGGAAACCGGCAAAGAGATATCCACCCAGTCAACCCCCAGCGCCGCCGCCCGCTGAATATCGTCTTCATTCAACCGGCACCAGGCCATCAGGGTGACATCGGGCAAGGCCTGGCGGACGCGATATATACGGGCGCACTCCTCTTCCCCCATGGCGGGCGTGCCAACCTCCAATTCAGGCACGCCCGCCATGACCAGAGAAGACGCAATGGCCAACTTTTCATCCGCGCTGAATGCGACGCCGGGGCTTTGTTCGCCATCGCGCAGCGTGGTGTCATTAACGACAATGGTTTGCATGGGCGAAACCTCCCTGATTAACCCCACACCGGGGTGAAGGCGCCAGGTTTATCCTGTTGCCAGTACGGAGACAGCGCCCGCAACCGATCGACGATCGACGGCAGTTGCTCCAGCACACAGTTAATCTCCCGCTCGCGGGTATAACGCGACAGTGAAAAACGAATGCTGCCGTGCGCGGCGGTATAGGGAATGTCCATCGCCCGCATTACATGGGACGGCTCCAGCGAACCGGACGTACAGGCGCTGCCGCTCGATGCCGCGATACCGACCTGATTAAGCATCAGCAAAATGGCTTCGCCTTCAATAAATTCGAAAGCGATGTTGAGCGTATTCGGCGTACGCGGCTGTCCGCCACCCATCACGCGAGTGCCGGCGATATCCTGTAATCCGCTCTCCAGCCGATCGCGCAGCGGCGCGATGCTGGCCGTCATCATGGGCAGATGCAGCGCGGCCAATTCACTCGCCATGCCCATGCCGACAATCCCGGCGATATTTTCCGTTCCCGCCCGGCGGCCGCGCTCCTGGTGTCCGCCGCGCAACAGCGGCCGAAAGCGGGTGCCGCGCCGCAGCCACAGACATCCGACGCCTTTCGGACCGTGGATTTTGTGCGCTGAGCAGGAAAGCATATCGATCCCGGAATCCGCGACCGCCACCGGCAGTTTGCCGATGGCCTGCACGGCATCGCAGTGGAACAGAATGCCGTGCTCGTGGGCGAGCTGCGCCATTTGCTCGATCGGGAACACCACGCCGGTTTCGTTGTTCGCCCACATCGCGGTCACCAGCGCCACGCCGTCATGCAATAAGGCGCGGTACTCATCCATGTCGAGCGCCCCTTGTTCGTTCACCCCCAGCCGATGAAGGATATAACCCTGGCGCGCCAGATGTTCACACACCGCCAGCGTCGCCGGATGTTCAACGGCGGTGGTAATGATGTCGCGCCGGCTTGGGAACGCGTCGACCGCCGAGAGGATCGCGGTAGAGGTTGCTTCCGTGGCGCAGGAGGTAAAAATCACTTCGCTGTCGTAATGCGCCCCCAGCAGACTGGCCACCTGTTCGCGGGCGCGGGCCAACGCCCGGCGGGAAGGCTCGCCGAAGTCATGGATGGATGACGGGTTGCCATAGTGATCCTGCAAAAATGGCAGCATGGCCTCCAGCACCATCGGATCAATGCGGGTGGTGGCGTTGTTATCCAGATAAATTGGTTTCATAGGCATGTTCCTCAGATATCTGAAGTCTGGAGAATGACCCCGGCAGGGGCTGGCGTATCCACCACCACGCGGATAAAATAACCCAGCCGCTCCAGCAGTTTCTGTTGCAGCCAGCCCAGCGTCATATCCGTCATCATGCAGCCATTACAGCTACCGGACAGGGCAACCCGCACTTGGTTTTCCGTCACCGCCAGCAGCGTGATATCACCGCCATCCATCTGAATATGCGGCCGCAGCCCGGCTAGCACCTCTTCCACCGCCAGCCACTGCCGGCTTTTTTCTATTACGCTCTCGGCCGCCGGCGGCGCTTCGGCGGTGGCCAGAATCAGAATATTGCTCAGCGTCTGTTCGATTTTTTCGTGACAGGCAGTGCAGCCGCCGCCGGCTTTGGTGTACTGGATGACCTCTTCCAGCGATGTCAGTCCGTTGGTCAGCACCGCCCGTTTGATCTGCCCTTCGTCAACGGCGAAACATTTACAGATCAGCGCGCCCTCTTCATGATCCTCATCCAGCGTTTCGCCACGATAGTCGGCAATCGCGACGCGCAGAGCCTCCTGACCCATGACGGAACAGTGCATTTTTTCTGGCGGCAGACCATCGAGATAATCGGCAATATCTTTGTTGGTAATTTGCGCGGCTTCTTCCAGCGTTTTACCGATAATCAGTTCAGTCAGCGCGGAAGAAGAAGCAATGGCGCTGCCGCAGCCAAAGGTCTGGAATCCGGCTTCCCGGATCACCTCGCTCTCGGGATCGACCCGCAACATCAGTCGCAGAGCATCACCACAGCTGAGAGAACCGACATCGCCTACCGCATTGGCTTGCTCTACCACACGGGCATTACGCGGATTGAAGAAATGTTCTTTTACCTTCTCAGAATAATTCCACATGCTCACTACTCCCGTTGACAAACGACTTATGGTGTTGATACGGCGCAGTCGCTGCCGTCACACCGACATCCCAAAGGCTGAAACTCGACCCATATGCCCTGCGTATCGGAACTGATACGGGCCTGCGCCAACTGTTGCCAGTGCAGCGCAGAAGCCAATAACCGCAGTCCTGCGATTTCGCGGCACTCATCGTCGGGCAACGCCTGACGACGCCATACCATCTGCACTGACCAGCCCCGGCAGGCATCCCCTCTGACTACCAGCGCCAGCCCCGCGGTCGTTTGTTCGCGCTGCTGCTGGCGCAGACGGAGCTGCTTCAGCGTCAAGGCATCGATATGGATCATGGTTTCGCTCCTGTACCTGTCGCTTATTCCTTTTGCAAATGTGATACCAGCAATAAAAAATGTCTTTTATCAGTAGGATAGTGTTTTTCGTCGTGGTTACCCTGCGACATAAACAACCGGAATTGTCGGTTTTGTCGCACAGGCGACAAGGGGAAAAAGCCTGTTTTGATAACGCGTTAATAAACCGGCGGTAAGGATGCTACTCCCTCTCATACCACCCGCTCTCCTGCATCATGACGTTAAAGCGGTCGCTGTCTTTCTGGCGCGGGGATTTTCTGAACCGTCCGTCGTCGCACAGCGCCTGCGCATCTGCCAGCAGCATGGCGATCGGCGTGTTTATCTGCACGTTGACCGCCCGCACGCCAATTCCGAGCAACTGGCGAAAGGCCGTTTCCCCGATGGCGGTGCAATACAGCGAAAAACATCCGTCCACCGCGTTGATACGGCTGACAAGCTTGTCTTCGTTATGCCCCTGGCAGACGGTGAAATCGGCAACTTCCAATAGCTGAACTTCGTCACTGCGCACGCCGTAAATCGCCAGCCGGGGCGACGCGCCGAAATGCTGATCGACCACGCGCAGATCGACGCTGGCGAACGCAATGCGAATGACCCAGCTATCGGCGGAAGGAACGGCTAATTGACGGGCTAAATGCTTCATGGTCTATCCTCCATGAAGGGTTCCTGAACGGAACACGGTGAAAAGTCCTGTTTCAGCGGCGAGTGATAAACCGGCATCTCATGGTGCGCCTGCCGCAAGGTATTAGCCAGCTCGAACAGCGTATCGCGCATACCGGCGTATCCCTGGCGCAAACGACGAAATTCGCCGATGCGGTCAAACAGCGGGAAGCCGATGCGAATCAACGGCAAATGGTATTTCTCCGCCAGCAACGCCGCATGAGAATTGGCGCATAGCATATCAACGGGATTAACCCGCAGCTTGTCTTCCACATCTTCCAGATCGCCGATCTGGACTTCCGCAACCGGCAGTGACGATAAACCCGGTTGATTCGTCGGCGCGACCACAAACTGCGGCCGGAGTCCCTGACTCAAGGCGAAATCCAGCCAGGCGGTCAGCAGATCGCCTTCCGCCGCCATCGCCAGCCGTTTATCCTGCAGCCAGACATGCGTATCGATCATCACATCCTGCAACTGACCGCGCTGGCGCTCGATCCACGCCGGCACCTCCCGTCCCGAAATCAGGTGCAAATGCTGGATGAAACTATCGCACTGCGCCATCGTCATCAGATGCGGTATCCAGAATGACGGAATTTGGCAGCGGCTCTCCAGCAGTCTGGCCGCCCGCTGGAGCGAAACGCCGATGGCGATTGTGGAAACGCTCTGTCCCATCTGTTCCAGTTCACGAATCGAGGTTCCGCCCTGTGTCAGCGCCGAGAAATCCCCTTCGGCCAGATGCCCGTCCAACGAGCCGGCCAAATCCGGCAGCATGACCGGTTGCATGCCAAACGCCTCCACATAGCTGCGAATCAGTTCATGATCGCCGGGCGTCAACATGTGCCCCAGCAGCAGATTCACCCGTTTCTTGCGTATCCCTTTTGGCGTCGCGTTCGGTACGCATTGCTCGATAACGCTCTCCAGCACGGCGGCGTAACCATTTTCCATCGAGCCATAAAAATCCGGCGAACTGGCCGTGACAATCGTGACTGACTGGTATTTGGGATATTCGGTACGAAACTGCCGTAACGCTAGCGCCAAATCCGTGCCTTGCGCTTCGGACAGTCCGGTGCTCAATATCACGATGATCCGCGGATTGTGGCGCTCACACAGTACCGCCAGCGCCGTCAATACGTTGTTATTCGCTCCCATGATGGTGGTGATGGGGTCCATGGCGGTGGTTTGCAGCGGAATCGGTTCATGGAAGTGCTGGATGAAAAACACTTTCGCAAAGGCGCTGCATCCCTGAGCGCCATGCACCAATGGAATACAGCCATCCAGTCCCATACTGGCTAAAATAGCGCCCAGCGGTTGCCCGCTTTTGATCGGGCTGGTCGCCAGCGGTTTGACTGACTTGAGGATCTGAGCCATTGCGTTTCTCCTTACTCAGTTATGCCAGGGAGCCCGGCGAGCGACCTGCGACCAGATGGGGCTTTCCAGTGTGAGACAAAGCTGGCGGGCGAGCGCCACAATGCCCTGATATCCGGCAAAGGCGTGTTCTCGTTCCTGATTGATATCCAGAAAAGGCAGACGGGCTTTGTATGCCGTGTACATATTGCGGCCACCGGCAATCATAATGTCGGCGTTGTAGCGGTAAGCGGTATCCAGCAGCAGGCGGGCATTGCCGTCATCCAACATGACCGCGTCTTCTCCCATCAGCTCGCGGATACGGGATTTGTCCTCTTCCGTCGATTTTTTCGTTCCGGTCGCCACCACATCCAGCCCCAGATCCTGTAGCGCCGACACCACCGACCAGGATTTCACTCCGCCGGTATACAGTAGCGCCCGCTTACCCTTCAGGCGCTGGCGGTAAGGCGCCAGCGCCTGATTCGCCGATCGTTCTTCCTGTTCAATCAGCGCGTCGACACGGGCCTGTAAATCGTCATCGTTGAGCAAGCCCGTCAGCGTGCGCAGCGAGGCGGACATTTCCCTGACGCCATAAAAGCTGCCCTCGAACCAGGGCGTGCCATAGTGCAGTTCGAGATAGCGCGCGACGTTAATCAACGCGCGCGAACACACCAGCATATTGGCTTCGGTGCGATGCAAAGTCTGAAGCTCGGCAAAGCGGGCATCCCCGGACAAACTGCCCAGCACGCGAATACCCAGTTGATCCAGCAACGGCAGGACATGCCAGAATTCCCCGGCAATATTGAATTCCCCGATCAGGCCGATGCTGTGGCCTTTCTCTTCAGGAATGGCGAAATCAGCCGGCCAGGGGGCAGGCTCTCGTTGTCCGACCACCCTCTTCGCCATCACCTCGCCGGCGATGCGGTTACCCAGATTCTTGCTGCCGTAAAACCCGGCAGCATCGATCGCGATGACCGGAATATGATTGACCTGTTCCGCCGCACGGCACACCGCCTCGATATCGTCCCCCTCCATCGCCGGTACGCAGGTGTTGTAAATAAACACCGCCGCCGGGTGGTAACGCTCGACAATGTGCCGGATAGCATGAAACAGGCGGCGCTCGCCGTGTCCCATGATCACATCCTGCTCGCTCATATCGGTGGTGAACCCCAGGCGATTAATCCGCGGCCCGGAGCTGTGACTGCCGCGATTATCCCAGGAACTGCCCGCACAACCGATGGGCCCATGAACCAGATGGGCGACATCGGCAATCGGCAGTAACGTAATCTGCGCGCCGTCAAATGCACAACCTCCCGCCGCCGTACCGGGTTTGGGAGCGCTACAGCCGGATTTCTGACCGCCATTATGATCGCAGGCGGGTTGATCCATTAACGCCACGATTTCGCTATTTCTCATTATTCACCTCGGCACAGTTTACGTGACTCCGAGAATCACATTGCAATTGGCGCGCCATAGGTTATCTATTTGATTTTTATAATAGTTAGTATTGTAGGTTGTAAGACAAAACCAACAATGATTACACTACATATTTTAAGATCCCATTAATTACAGGAACACGAATGATGAAAACATGGAATAAAGTCATACTGGCCTCACTCATCGGGTTAGTCCTTGCGGGCTGTGACGATGCTTCTAAAGTGGATGAGCAACTGGATAAAGTGAAAGAGAAGGCACAGGAACTTAAAGATGCCGCCGGTAGCAAAGCCCAGCAGTTCACCGATGCCGCCAAACAACAAGCCGAGGTTTTAAAGGAAGAAGCTTCAACACACATTGACCAGCTGCAATCCGAAGCCGAAGCAATTAAAAAAGACGTCGAGCAGCGTGCCGGCATTCTCACTGATGAGGCCAAAGCGCAGGCCGACGCCCTCAAAGAACAGGCCAAACAACAGAGCGACCAACTCGTTGAACAGGCAACCGCTATCCAGGATCGCGCTATCAGCGGCGCGGAAAACCTCTCCGCCGAAGCGCAAAAACAGACGCAGGTGATTAAAGAGGATATAAATCAGGAAGAGAAAGAGGCGACGCCGCAACAGGCGGCGCCGATAACCGAAGCGGAAGCAACGCCGGCCAAGTCCGGCAAGCATTGATTGATTACGCTTGCCGCATCAATGAGGCTGCCGGCAGGCGGCCTTATTTCCCCCGCCCGTCAGACTGCGGATCAAAGCCCGAACTGCCGCTGTTCCAGCGGATTGTTTTTCCCCAGCCGCTTTGCCAACCAGGGCGGCATATGCTCGGCGATCATGCCCTGTAATGCCTGAAGCTGTTCATCAATGCCGGTGGCGGCAGGCACTTTTATCGGATGGATATTGCGCCGGATCACCTTCGCGGCGGCAGGCCCGCCAATCGATTCGCAAAACAGCAGGTGACAATCCGTCAGCAGTTGTAGGCGCCCTTCGTTGCCGTCTTCTCCCTCCTTCGGCTGGTAACGGCGTAACGCGCTCAGGAACGGCCCTTGACGATCCCAGGCGTAAATGAAAAACAGACGGCACTTCCCGAAATGGCCGTTTACCGTCAATCCGTTGCTGGAAGCAAACGCCACCCGCAACTGCTGACCGTGACAGCGCTCGGACTGTTCCGTCAAATGCGGGGGAAGATTGCCATTCAAACAATCCATAATTTGTTGCCAGCGCGCCACACTCAGGGCGGCATTCTCCAACGGCGCGTGGCGGGAAAGTTCATCCAGCGACAGTGATGACAGACGCTCCAGCGTCAGCGCTTCATCGCAGGTGGTTTCCAGCCATTTAATTAAGGTTGCGGGTGTAATTTCCGGCAGCAATTGGGCCAGAGCAAACAGCCGCCAGAAAAGTAAATCATCCCGAGTCAGGCTCATGAGCGTCTCCGGTATTCATCTCGTGGTCGACAGTTAGCTTTCACATTTTTTCGCACGCAGCGTGACAGGAAACGCCGGTCTTGCCGTTAACGGCGCGATAAACCAGTCCTGCCCGCTTTCCAGTTCAATCCGGCCGCCCCAGTAGTCTGGCCGGTCAAACTCCAGAAACGTGACTTTGGCTTCCAGATCTTTTTTGGCGATGTAACAGTGCATGCCGTCAGCGCGCTGACGGAGAATGATATTGGCCATACGTCCTCCTGTGGATCGGTAAAGCCCCGCGCATCGCAATGCGCGGGGCTTCCTCGTTAGCGAACCAGGTCATAACCGTAGTCGGTCTTACCCAGCGCCATCGTGTCCTGATCGAGTTTTTCCAGTATGGCATTCACCAGCGTGGTCAGCATCGTCATAGCGCCCTCATAGCCCCAGGTGGCGGCCCGGTGTAGATGGTGACGATCGAAGATCGGGAACCCGATGCGGATCAGCGGAACCTCAAACTGCTCGCCTTTGGCTTTGGTATCACGCTGGATAAATTTGCCGTAGGAGTTGCCAATCATGAAATCCGGCTGACGGGTGAACATCAGCGAGCGGAAATGCCACAGATCGCAGTTGATGAATACCTCGCTGTCTTTGCCGTAGGGAGACGATTCCAGCAGTTTGTTCATCGCCTTCTGCCAGCGCTTGTTCCCGTTATGGCAGAGGATCACCGCCGGTTCACAGCCCAACTCCAGCAGGAACCGGGTCAGTCCCATGAGAAAATCGGGATCGCCAAAAATACCAAAGCGTTTGCCGTGCAGCCAGGTATGCGAATCCAGCATCATATCCACCAAACGGCCGCGTTCGAGCGCCAGCTCTTCGGGAATGGGTTTCCCCGTCAGTTGGCTCACGGTCATCAGAAAATCATCCGTGGCGGCCAGCCCCATGGGAACGGCAACGTCTTTGCCGGGTTGCGCCCAGTCTTCTTTCACCACTTTCCTGGTTTTGACCAAATGCCAGGGTTGTAACAGCAGCGTATCAATCGCGTTTGGCGCATCGCGCATTTCATCCTGCGTCGTACCGCCGGAATAGAGACGATAGTGACCGTCGGCAGGCGTATCCAGCACGTCTGACGGATCGGACAGCAGCGAGTAAGGCACCGCCATTTGCGCCATCATGCGTTTCAGTACCCGGTAATTGCCGAGATAGGTTTCAAATCCGGTGACCAGATTGATCTTGCCGTTGCTGCCGGCCTGGTATCCCTCGACGCCCTGAGTAAAATTACGGGCGAAGCCTTCAAACATATTGTCCCAGCCGGTGATATGGCTGCCGATAAAGCTGGGCGTGTGGGCATAAGGCACGGCAATAGCGTCATCCACAAAGCCGTCTTTTTTGGCATTGCTGATAAAGGCCTGCAAATCATCGCCGATAACCTCCGCCATACAGGTGGTGGAAACGGCGATCACCTCCGGTTTATACAGTGCGCTGGCATTCTGCAACCCTTGGTTCAGATTGTTATTGCCGCCGAACACCGCCGCATCTTCCGTCATTGAGTCAGAGACGCAGGCTATCGGCTCTTTGAAATGACGGTTAAAATAGGTGCGAAAATAGGCCACGCATCCCTGAGATCCATGCACATAAGGCAATGTCTTCTCAAACCCCAGTGAACACAGCACTGCGCCCAAAGGCTGACAGGCTTTCGCCGGATCAACCGTCAGCGCTTCACGCTGGAAATTCAGCGCTTCATATTCCGGCGTCGTGGTCCATTCAAACACTTCCTGCACGCGTTCCGGGCTGTGCGACTCTTCCAACTCGCTTTTGCTGGCAAACAGCCCCTGATATTCCGATTGTTCAAACAACGGATAACAGGGTTTTACTTTCTCTGTATTCTGGCTCATCGTATTACTCCTCCCGCGCCACAAATCGGTGAACTGACGGGATAAACGGATGGTCAAGCCTCAGGCGGATTTCAGCCAGGGCGCACTTAGCTGTTTCCAGCAAGGGTTATTCAGCGTCATATCCATATCACGGGCGAAGATGGCGAAACCGTCATAGCCGTGATAAGGCCCGGAGTAGTCCCAGGAGTGTATTTGCCGGAACGGCATCCCCATCTTCTGGAATACGTACTTCTCTTTGATCCCCGAGCCCACCAGATCGGGCTTCAGTCGTTTGACAAACTCTTCCAGCTCATAGGTACTGAGGTCATCAAACAGCAACGTGCCCTGTTTCAGTTCCGGCAAGGTGCGGTCATAGTCGTCGTTATGAGCGAACTCGTAACCGGCGGCGATAATCTCCATGCCGAGATCTTCGTAAGAGCCAATTACGTGACGGGGACGTAACCCGCCGACATACAACAACACCTTTTTTCCTTCCAGCCGCGGGCGGTACTTGGCGATCACCGCGTCGGTCTGGGCCTGATAACGGGCAATAACCGCTTCGGCGTTAGCCTGAATCGTGCTATCGAACTGGGCGGCGATTTTATGCAGCGAGTTAGCGATCTGCGTCGGACCGAAGAAGTTGTACTCCATCCAGGGAATGCTGTACTTCTCTTCCATGTGGCGGGCAATGTAGTTCATGGAGCGATAACAGTGCACCAGGTTGAGTTTGACTTTGGGCGTGTTCTCCATCTCCACCAGCGTCCCGTCCCCCGACCACTGGGCCACCACGCGCAATCCCATCTCTTCCAGCAAAATACGGGAAGACCAGGCGTCGCCGCCGATGTTGTAGTCACCGATAATGGCGACGTCATACGGTGTGGCGGCAAATTCCTGTTCGTCGCGGGCAGGCAATACCCAGTCGCGGATCACATCGTTGGCGATATGGTGCCCCAGCGATTGGGATACGCCGCGAAAGCCTTCACAGCGCACCGGCACGACCGGTTTGCCGATCACCTCTTTCGCTGAACGCGCAACGGCCTCGATATCGTCGCCGATCAGCCCTACCGGACATTCCGACTGCACGCTGATCCCTTTGGTAAGCGGAAACAGCAGCTCAAGCTCATCGATCAGCTTGCGAAGTTTTTTATCACCGCCGAAAACGATGTCTTTCTCCTGAAAATCGGAGGTGAAATTCACCGTCCCAAAGCTGTCGATGCCGCTCATGCCGGTGTAGTAATTACGACGCCCCGCACGAGAATATTGCCCGCAGCCGATAGGTCCATGAGAGATGTGGGCCATATCTTTGATAGGGCCGAAAACCACCCCTTTTGAACCGGCATAGGCGCAGCCGCGCACCGTCATGACTCCCGGCTGGGATTTGCGGTTGGAAACCATGCATTTCCCCACCGACTCCATCCCGGCCTCAACCGTCATGATGTGTTTCGCGCGATCTTTCCGGGCTTTATCCGGGAAGATTTCCAGCACTTCCTGAATCAGCGCCTGATTTTCTTGCGTAATGGACTCTGTCATAGGATGACTCCTCAGGCGGACGCGGCTTCTTCTGCCGCGGTTTTACCGATAATGGCTTCGTTTTCTTCATCCAGAATACCGAATTCCATCAACAGGGCTTCCAGTTCATCCATCGTCACTGGCGTCGGTACGACCATCTTGGTGTTGTTGACGATCTTACTGGCCAGCGTGCGATATTCATCAGCCTGCTTGCAGGTCGGATCGTATTCGATCACCGTCATACGGCGGATTTCGGCGCGTTGAACGATGTTGTCACGCGGAACAAAGTGAATCATCTGCGTGCCCAGTTTGTCGGCCAGCGCAATGATCAGCTCATCCTCGCGATCGGTCTGGCGGGAGTTGCAAATCAGCCCCCCCAATCGAACCTTGCCGGATTTCGCGTATTTCACGATCCCTTTACTGATGTTGTTTGCCGCGTACATCGCCATCATTTCGCCCGAGCACACGATGTAAATTTCCTGCGCCTTGTTTTCACGGATCGGCATGGCAAAACCACCGCAAACCACATCGCCCAGCACGTCGTAAAACACGAAATCCAGATCGTCTTCATACGCGCCTTCTTCTTCCAGAAAATTGATGGCGGTAATGACCCCGCGTCCCGCACACCCCACGCCCGGTTCAGGACCACCGGACTCTGCGCACCGTACACCGCCATAACCGACTTGCAGCACGTCTTCCAGTTCCAAATCCTCGACCGAACCGACTTCAGCGGCCATTTCCATAATGGTGTTCTGTGCTTTGGCGTGCAGAATCAAACGCGTTGAGTCAGCTTTCGGGTCGCAGCCGATAATCATCACTTTTTTACCCAACTCGGCGAGCGCCGCCACCAGGTTCTGCGTGGTGGTGGACTTGCCGATCCCACCTTTGCCGTAAATTGCGCACTGACGGATTGCCATAATGTCTTCCTCTTTACAGTGAATGTCCCCGTTTATCTTGCAGGGTGCATACCAGCATCGAAAATAACCTAATTAATTGATTATTAATTATAAAAATCAAATACTGATTTACGTGCCGCGAGCTTTTAGGAACAATAACGTGACCAATTGTTGCAAAGGAGACAAAGATGACAGGTAAAACCTGGGCGCAATGTCGTGAATGCCAGTCGGTTTTCTTTGCCGTGGCATGGCATTGGCGAACGGGAATATTTGCATATGATGACATTTTAATGACAAGCAGGTTACAGACAAACCGTCAATAAAAAGTTAGAATTTTACATTTACACCAGGACCGTAGCGTTGATGGCGGGTTTGTCATCAAACCCGCCATCAACGCTGCCTGATACACCATAAAATTAGAAAACATGACGATGAAAAGAAAACGAATTCTGATCCCGCTGATTATCCTGATACTGTTTATCCTTTATCTCAACCGCGACTCGCTCAATCCTTTTGCGCCAGACTGCAAAAATCTGCCAGCGGGCACGCCTAAACCGGCTGAATGCAAAAAACCGGTGAAAGACGTCGCACCTGGCTTCGAGATTTAAAGTGGGTCAACACATCATCCTGATGAAAGACTGAAACGCAGGATATTGCATTAATGATAATCCGCTATGAAATATAACCATACGGTATTTATCCTCTGCGCCGCTCTCCACTACCTTTAGTTTATTCGTTACCCGGCATCGTAAAAGGTGCCGGGAATTTAAGGCTAAAAGGTTTGGTGATATGCGAGATACCCCGGTCTGTAATGACGATTCATTTGAGCGGCAGCTCATTGAATGGCGACGAACGTTACATCAATACCCCGAGCTTTCCAACCAAGAGCATCAAACAACCTCCCGCATCACCGGCTGGCTGAAAGATAACAGCATTCGCCTGTTGTCCCTGCCGTTGACGTCCGGCGTCGTCGCTGAACTCGGTAGCGGGTCTGGCCCCCTCGTCGCGCTGCGCGCCGATATTGACGCCCTGCCGATTGATGAACAAACAGATCTCCCTTTCCGCTCGAAAAATCCCGGCGTCATGCACGCCTGCGGGCATGACTTTCATACCGCCGTGATGCTGGGCGCCGCCTGTTTGCTGAAGAAGAGCGAATCCCGGCTCCACGGTAAAGTGCGTATCCTCTTCCAACCCGCCGAAGAAGTTTCGACCGGCGCGAGCCATTTCATTCAGGCGGGCGCGTTGCAAGGCGTTTCGGCGATCTTTGGATTACATAACGCCCCGGACTTGCCTGCGGGCACCTTCGCCACCCGCAGCGGTCCGTTTTATGCCAACGTTGATCGTTTTTCTATCCGCGTGACGGGCAAAGGCGCCCATGCCGCCAAGCCGGAGGAAGGCATTGATAGCATTGTGACGGCCTGCAATATCGTCAATGCGTTACAGACATTACCCAGCCGCAGCTTCAGCTCACTCGAAGCGCTGGTCATCAGCGTTACGCGAATTAGCGGCGGGAACACTTGGAATGTGCTGCCGCAAACCGTGGAACTGGAAGGGACGGTGCGTACCTATAACCCGCAAATTCGTGAGCAGATTCCAGCCCGGATCGAGCAACTTATCCGGGGAGTCACGCTCGCATTGGGCGCCAGCGCGGAACTGCATTGGCAACCGGGTCCACCGTCGGTGGTCAACACGGATTTCTGGGCGGATTTCAGCAAGAAAATTGCTCAGGATGCGGGCTACCAGGTAGACAACGCCGAACTGCAAATGAGCGGTGAAGACTTCGCCCTCTACCTCCAGCAGATTCCGGGGGCATTTGTCAGCATCGGTTCAGGCAGCAAGTTCGGGCTGCACCACCCACAGTTCAACCCGAATGAGTACGCCATTGCACCGGCGGCGCGCTACTTTGCGCAACTTGCCGAAGCAGCACTGCAACAGCAACGCGTACAGAACGACGCCGCACCGCCCATGACGTTAGCTCGGGCTGACGCCCCCTCATTGAAAGTGCGGCAAAATTGACGCAGGCTCACCGGCATCCAGCGATGAAACGGTAAGAGTGAGGCGGACATGAGCATCAAGTAGCATCACAACAACGCACGACTGAAGTAACAATACCGACCAGCCGGTAATTGAATAATTAAACCGACGATATCCTGCATGTCATCCCGATATTATGCCGCACAGGTAAATGGGTAAACCTATGGCATCATGCGTGGCATTTTTGATGCATCATATAGTATATTGAGCATTCCGGGCATGATGAATGCCCTTTCGACGGGGGAATGCGTGAATTATCCAATAGGACCAATCAATCACCGTTATCTGGGCTCCAGCGTCTATTCCATGCTGCGCGACGCGCTGATCGAGGGGCGATTCAAGCCGGACGATCGTCTGCGTATCCGCGAGTTGGCGGCGCAGGTTGGCACCAGTGTGACACCGGTACGGGACGCCATTTTGCAATTATCCAAAGAGCAGGCGCTCGTGTTGAAAACCCCACGTGATATTCGCGTACCGCAACTCACCGAAGATCAGTTCATGGAGATCCGTACTCTGCGTCTTTCGCTTGAAGGAACAGGCGCGGAACTCGCCGCCAGGTTGATTAAGCCGCAGGATTTGGAACGCATTGAGGCGAATACTCAACAAAACCGGCGGGCAATTGAAAAAAATAACCTAAGCGATGCATTGCGATTAAACAGCGAGTTTCACTTACTGCTGGCACAGGCGGCGCAGATGCCTTTACTAAGCCAGTTTATCGGTAGCTTGTGGATGCGGACCGGGCCGTTAATCGCGCAGGCATACGCCCATTTCTCAGTAAAAATGGCGATTGAACATCATTGCGATGTGCTCGACGCGCTACGCCAGCGTGATGCGCAGGCTGCCAGGCGATCCATCCAGGAAGATATTCTTGACGGCAGCGAAGCCATGTTCGCTTTTATTGCGGTTGAGCAGCAAGACTAACGGCGACACGCCACGTCGTCTCATGCGGGTGTGGCGCCGCGATGTCTTGGATGAACCGCACCGCCTGATTCCAGCACGACGCTACCCATTCGGAAAAAACTGACCATTTCTCTAAGTGGCGAGCTCTTTTGACCGGTTCCCTCACCCGGCGGTTTTCTCCCTGCCTACCGGGAACCTGTCTTCCCCTATGATCACTCAAATCACAACAGACGAAAGGCTGTTATCCCACGATTTACTTTATCCAATCGGTCTTTAACTTAAAAGGAATCAAACATGGCTGAAATCAACCTCTCGATTAACTTACAACCTGGAAAGGGTATTTCCCCGACAGAGTCAGATTCCACGCTAGGCAATGGTGATGGTTCCTCATCGCGTTCGCCGACACAGGATAGTCAACTGATGGAAGCCCTTGGGACATTGATCAACGCGCTGTTTCCAAATCTACAGGGAAATGGGCAATCATCATCCGGTAACGATCCATTCTCTCAAAAATCAGGGCCGGGCGATCAGGGCGCCGGGGCAACGGGTCAGGACGGCAACAACACCATTGATGCATTAATGAAATTGCTTGAATCTTTAATGCCGGGCAACGATACCCAAGGTGCCGACAACCAGCCGGGCGTTTCGGGCAGCGGTAAGGGGCAGTCGCAGTCACCGCTGTCAGGGGCGCCGGATGGCGAAGGCACGAAAAACCCTGAGGATCTTGGGCGCTCTGTGTTGCAGGATACATCCAGCAACGCACTGGACAACGGCATCAACCCAACCTCCGACGGCGGCGGCGAAATCAGCAACAATGAGTTGCTCAAAGCATTGCTGGAGCTGGTTGCCAATCTGATGGACTCGCAAAAAGGCGAATTCGGTCAGCCGCAGAATACATCGCCATCCGAAAACCCGGTATCTTCGCCCACATCAGGTAACGGCGGAGCAACGCCCAAATCACCTTCTGCGTCTACGCCAACGACCAGTCTGAGCGAGAACGGTGCGCCTACGGCTCCCTCGAGTCCTTCGACTCCATCAACCGATTCAGCAACCAAGGTTCCCTCTTCTCCTTCTTCTCCCTCATCTCCTTCTTCAAACACGCCTCTGACGGAAACCGCCGGTAAACCCGAGACGGGTAAAACCGAATCAGTCACCGTTCCTTCTGCGGGCGGCGATGCCACCGTCGTGAATGAAACCATCAAGGTAGGGCCTGGCGAAGTCTTTGATGGCGGCGGCAAGACCTTTGTTGCCGGGGACAAATTAGGTGACGGCAGTCAGACCGAGGGACAGAAACCCATGTTTGAGCTGTCTGATGGCGCAACGCTGAAAAACGTGGTGATTGGCGATAAAGCCGCAGACGGCGTTCATGTCCGCGGTGATGCAAAAATTGATAATGTGCATTGGAACAATGTCGGTGAAGACGCGCTGACGGTGAAATCCAACAATGGCAAGCCTGCCAACGTTGAGATAACCAACAGCAGCGCTCAAGGCGCCTCAGACAAAATCTTTCAGTTGAATGCTGACGCCAACCTGACCATCGATAACTTCAAAGCGAAGGATTTTGGTACGTTTGTACGCACCAACGGCGGTCAACAAGGCGACTGGAACCTTAGCCTGAACAATATTGACGCCGAAAACGGCAAGTTCTCGTTTGTGAAAAGCGACAGTGAAAACTTGAACGTGCAAAGCAGCAACATCAGCCTGACAAACGTCAATAATCCCTACAAGGTGCCGGACTCCGCCAACTTACAGGTGAAATAATATGCTGAATATCGTGACTGATAACCATCAAGCGCCCAGCCGTTGGGTCGATCTGGTCAGGCAAGGGGGATATCTGTCGCCAGAGCAGCGACAGGCGTTCGACCGGGCCATTCAACTGGTCAACAACTGTTTGCGCATTGTGTTAACACAGAAGCACTCGCCACATCGAGGCGCTTTTGAGTTTGATATGTTTGTGGATTTGCTGGAGCAAGATTTTTTGAACCATGCCGATCTGCATTCGGAAAACGGTTTGCATAGCGATGTCGCGCAAACGGCATACTGGGTAGCCCGTAAGATGGCCGATCATCTCATTGCCGCTCGTCAGGCGACGGCGTCGTTCGACGGCGTCGTTCAGATAAGGCAGCAGTAACTCACTCGTCGCCTGTCTGACAGGCGGCTTTCTTTACCCGTTCTCTGCTGATCCCCCTCCGCTCCAGCCTTAGCGCCTACCATTCCCCGCAGAATTTTCGCTGCATCCCAAACTTCATTGTTGCGAGCATGATGGATGCTGTCTTTAGTCGGGCGCGGTCGACGGTGAGGCATCAGTATGTCTCTCTTCTCACGCACGAACTTGCACTGAATTCACCTGTATCGTCATGGGTAAATAAAAGGCCAAGAGGCAGCGCCGGTGTGAAAACGTGCCGTTAAGCGTTGAATCGTACGCCGGCCATTGCAAAGGTAGGCGACATTGACCTGGATTTCTTTCACCAGACGGCGCTCGGAACGGATACCGAAGAGGTAACCCAGCAGCAGCATTTTAATCAGGCGCACAGGGTCAATGGCGGGATGGCCATTACCGGGGCAATAGAGATGGGAGATGGGCGACGGTGTCGCGGATGAACTCAACGTCGATGGCGGCATCAATTTTGCGCACCAGATGGTCTTCGGGAACCAGTTCATCAAGGGTGATGGGTTCAAATTGATATGGATGCGGGGAAGGTTCTCTGAGCATGGCGGTCAGTCCGTTTTTTGCACTGACCTTATTAGCATAAAGTCCTGGCCCGGAGGCCAGGACTTTGTCATCAGTCTGAGAACAGGGCATAAGCCCTGTTCTTCTCGCTACCGCTTAATGAAAATTGGCTTTTACGCCGCCAGTTTTTCCATTCCCATGTTGATGATGCGGTCACCGATCATCGCGGCATCGATTCCCAGAGACGAACCGCCATTACCACGTGCTTGCAGGTTGGTATTGCCGGTATCACCCGCCACGGCGCTCTTGACCATGCCTACCGCTTTCAGGAATTGATCCATGCTCTCTTTGGTCATACCATCGTCATCCGGCTGGCTGAGCGCTTTCGCCCATGACTTATCATCCTGCTTCGCCTCTGACCAGCCATCTTTCTGGTAATCAGGTTTCCCAAACACTTCCGGGTACTGATCCATAAACTGACCAATCTCTTTCGCCATCGCCCGATCCTCTTTATCGACGAAGTAGCGAGTTGGGCTATCATTGTGGGTGCTGACATTGTTCAGCTCCTGCAAGCCGGCTTTCTGCCCAACACCCAGCCCTACTGCCGAGCCAAGCTGGTTATATGCATTCGTGCCGTTCAGCCCATCATTACCAAACTGTGGCTGCGTCTGGCCGGCGGATACCTGACTATAGCCATTGTTGTTGATCGCATTCAGCGTATCTCTGACGCCCTGGGAATAGGCGGAAATTTCCGGGGAAGTCGGCTGGCTGTCACCAAACAAGTTTCCAGAATCGTTCTGGTTGCGCTCTGTCAACTCATTCAGGATAGAGCGCAACATGTCGTTCAGCAATTCTGTTGACTCCGGGTTATTCGAGGCTGCATTATTCGAATTAGTGGGGTTATTGTTATTCGCTTGAGCGTCTTTTGACCCAAGCCCCTTGGCGTTGTTTTCACCAACGACAAGCAACAATGTTGTCAACAATGAGGTCAGTTGATCTACTGTGAGATTATCCAGCGCTCCTGAACCGTTTTGTGATGAGGTGTTTTGTAAGGCGTTGTCTTTTGAGACATTGTTATTCGCCTGATACAAGCCATCGTTTCCACCTGTTGTATTGATGCTAATTTGCAATGAGGTCATAATATTTCCTTAAATAATTGGGGTTGTGTGTTGTGAACAGCGCCATCCTGTTTGCCGGTTAGGACGGGCGCATGAGTTGGCGCTCCCCATTTAAGTGATTTTATGTTTTGTTCAGTTCCCTTATTCCTGGCTGAAAAACATTGATTACTAATCTTTTTTCCGCTATCGGAACTGCCTTCATTATGAGGAAGGCAGCCCCGACAATTTGAGCATATCGGTGATAGCCTGCGGATACGATTGTTCAGATGCGGGTAGGGTGCGGCGTAATATCAACTGCTGTTGCAGATCCATACTTAGATAACACTCGCCCAGTGTTTCCGCCTCCTGAAAACGCTGTTGCAAAACCTGACGTATCTGACCGGGGTAACATCTGCCGCGCGCCAACATCAGGCACAGCAATATTTTTACCCCTTGAGACGAGCCGGCGAGTCGATAGAAATCGATCGTGACACCGTCACGTACAATCCAACGACCAGCAGGCGTATGCGCCAACGCCTCAATAAAATCCTCCTGGCAGGTGAAAACGTCCGCATGCTCAATCATCGACGTTTACCTTGCTGAAATCCGCGTTGCCAAGTCGCAAATCGGGTTGCCACCAGATGACGAGTTGGCGACCTTCAGGCTGCGGGCGACACTTCACCGATGTACAATTGGCGACGGAGCGGGATGAAGAGCAGGCGTTCAATAACAGCACCGCCGCCACGGGTAACAGATATTTTGCCCACATAGGGTGTCTCCTGAGTTATTGCCCCAGAACCAGAGAAGGCCGTACCGGTTCCGTGGCGAAAGTTGGCTCTAGCGCCAGAAAGATTTCGCTGGACTCGCCCGGCCCCAGCGTGGTTTTCGGCCATACCGCGACTGCCAGCGTCTGGTTGCTGGCACAGGCGGCCTCATCCACGCGCTGGGGGATCGAACCGCTATTGCGCACCACGCCCACGCTCAGCTTTACCAGGCCATTGCTGTACCACTGATAGCGCTCGCTGTCGTAGATCAGCCCTCGCTGAGAACGGCAGACTTCACTCAGCCGCGCGCCCCGGTCTTCCTGTTGAAATCCAACGGGAAACTGTCGGCTGGCCAGATCGCGCATTGCGTTTTCGACCAGACTGTAGAGATCGGTGTTCCCATTTCGCTTCGCGACGCGGTTCATGGCGCCGTTCAACTGGCTTCGGTTCTCCTCGGATACATAGCGGACAGGATCGGTTTGATCGCCGACCAGATGCGGCGTCAGAATAAATAGCCGTTCACGCCGGGAGACTTCGTACCGGGTTGAGGTGAACATTTTCCCCAGAAGCGGGATATCTCCCAGAATAGGAATGCGGTGGTCGCGATCGCCACTCTCTTCCACATGAAAGCCCCCCAAAACCAGTGCCCGGTTTTCACCAATCAGCGCCTGCGTGCTGACCGTGCCGCGCTTGACGCCAGAGGCCTTTCCTTCATTGTCGGTTTCAACCGTGCCGTCTTCAATATCAATCACCAGTTGGATGCTGCGCTGCGTGCCTTGCTGCACGACGCGCGGGGTCACTTGCAGGCTGGTGCCGGCGGTCACTGGCTGGATCTGAGCCACCCGCTCGCCGACAGCGGTAATGAACGCCGTACGGTTGAAATCCACAATGGCGGGCTGATTCTCCATCGTCAGCACCGAGGGGTTGGCGACAATCGATGCAGTTCCTTCCCCTTCCAGCGCCTGAACATCCGCGAAAAAGCGTTTGAAATCATTGATAAACAGGGTACTGCGCCCCATTTTCATGGAGCTGCCTGTACTGACGTTTCCTAGTTGCCCCTCCCAATTCGCCGCAAGACGGGATAATGCCGACCGATCGACGTCCAGAATGATGGCGTCAATGTTCACCAGATTTTGCGGCACATCAATATTCTCAACCAGTTGCTGATATTCAGATCGCCGCTTTTCGTCATCACGGACCAGCAGGGCATTATTGCGCACATCGGCCGAAATTCTCCCGCTCAGTTGCTGCCCCCGCCCTTCACCACCACGGCGGCCAGAATCACTGCCCATCGCCATTTTGTTTAATATGGATCGAGTGCTTTCGCGCATCGCATCCATTCCCGCATCCGGTAGCGCCGATGTCGCCCCGGCTGCGCCAACGGGTACGCTGCCCTTGCTGTCCATCAATTCGCTGAGTATGGTCGCCACACCGGGGATCACGATGCGTTGATCGCGATATTGCAATGTACGGTCAGATACCGATGCATAGCGCAACGGGAATACCATCACCTTACGACGTTCATCTTTTTTCTCGCGCTGCTGGCTGAAATTGCGAATTAGATCAATATAGGCCTGCGGCCCGGTGACCAGCACAACGCCCTCTTCCGGCAATTCGCCCCAGCCGAAACGCGGGTCCAGCAAACCAATACCGTTAAGCGCCTGTTTTAAATCCGGCACAGCCTCTTGGGAGATCTCTAAACGTACCGACCCTTGTTCATCTTGCGGACTGACATACAGCGTGTTGTTATACACAAACCATTGAAAACGGTGTTCCAGCGCCAGACGATTAAGGAAAGCCGTTGGCGTATCGGCGCGAATTTTAGCCGTAACCTCAGTGTCGTTGATGTTGCCCAATGTCAGATACACACCGTGGCTGTTGGCGAAATCCGTCAGAACCGTGGATAAGGGCGTCTGCTCGGCGGAATAGGCATAGGCGCCTTTGTTCCATTCCGGCGGCGTGGAGGCATGAACCATCGGAACCATGCCGATCAGCACCAACGACCAGCAGAACCAACGGTATAGCACCAGTAATAATCCATTTAACGCCTTACGCATGATGTTCTCCTTGCCAGAAAGCCAGCGTATTTAGATTAAGGGATGCCGATGTGGTGCTTCTGGTGGGTGGCGATAACAGGCCAACCCATACATCCCTCTGATTCAAAAGCGTTTCTAGAGTTCTACACAACTGAAAGACATCATCAGGGTCGTGCCGCATCCATAGCCACAGTTGTCCATCCTCTGGAGACATCGACAGCATGGCGGTTTCTTCATGAAATTGGTCACGGGCGACCTCGGCCAGTTGCAGAGCCCGCTCCAGTACGCGATCGTCGGGCGGCGCGGGCAGCGGGATCATGGCACGACAGGCAACTCCGCAAGCATGCCGCATCATCACGACCGCGCCTTCGTCAATTTCCAGTTGCAACAGTGCAGTGCCGTTATTCAGCCAATTCTCCAGTACGGCGATTAAATCAGTTGAAGTCATTGATGATGGCCTTCGCCAAACCGTGGTTAACGGTCAGCAGTTGCCCCGCTGCCCAACTGGCGCTGGAGTAATCCATGCTGGCTTCAAAAAAAGCATACGTGTCTGCCACACTGACGCCGTCCGCAACGTTCAGCGCAACGTCATTCAGCCTCTGCTGCGCGTCGTTCAGATAGGCATCCAAACGACGCTGGGTAGAATTAATGGACATCTTGAACTCTCCTGTGTTTGACCTGATGTTGAGTGGTTCCCCCCTCTGCGGCGGTTCCATCATTTATGGCCTGGCGATACACTGACGTCGCGCAGCACGGGAACGTCCGGCGGCAAGAGTTGTGCAACGGCCCGCTGCCAGTTGAGCGACATCACGCCGTGGGCGGTAATCAGCTTCATCGCGTCTTCTTCCAGCGCCTCATCGCTGGCCAGACGCCATTCCAGATGCGGATGCGCGTTGATCCAACGTTCGACTTCCTCCAACTGGCCGGGATGACAATACAGCGTCCCTTTGGCGTCATGCTGCTGCTGTTTCAAAAGCTGCTTTAATAACGCGGTCTGCCGTTCCTGAGCCGGCACCTCGGCCAGTAAGCGGCTCAGCGCATCACGGAGTAATTGTGCCGCCTGCGTCACCAGAACCTGTTCAAGATTGTCTCGCTCACAAGCGATGTCTTGCAGCAAAGCGTCCGCCTGCTGCCAAAAATTCGCTTCCGCCTGTTCCAGCGTGTGCCGGGTTTCATCCTGCGCCTGCTCGCGCGCCTGCTGTAATATCCTCTCCGCCTGCGCATTGGCCTCGTCCCACAGCGTTCGTCCACGCTGATGCTCCGCGACTCGCGCCGCCGGGATTATCACCGTTTCACCGCTCGTCGCTCCAGGCAGGGCCGCAAAGGTTTTTTTAGTTAACATCATTCCTCCTTATGACATCGATTCGTCCTGTGTGACGGCGGCGGCTTTCCAGACCAGCGCGTCACAGAGCGTCGTTAACCGTCCGGCCGGCAACGTATATTGCGGTTCACCGCAACGCGTCACCCAATGTTGAGGAAACAGGAGCCGTAAACGCGGCCAGCATGTTTCACCGTAGCGAGCCCGCAGTACGCACAAGGCCTCGGCGTGTTGATCGACGAACGCGGCCTGTTCCGATAACCACAGACCCGGTCGCATCGCTTTCGCCAGACGCCGACACCATGTGGCCTGTTCTTCAGTCACCAATGACGACGCCAGCGGCTGGCACACCGCTGCCATCAGGTTCAGAATTTGTTCGCGCTGAAACACGCTGAGCGCACCAATCTGCATCAGGGAATGAGCAGGAAGCGCCGGCGGAAGTTGCATTGGCAGATTGAAATAACGGCTCAGCAGTGGAACGTTGGCATGCACGAATATCCGCTTTTTTTGCGGATCGTCGGGAAATAGGGTTCCCTCAAGCCAACTGGGGTCGGACTGCAATATGCAGCCGCTCACCCACCACGTCAGCCAGTCGAAGCGCGTAATTTCCGTATTCATGCTGACCCCGCTTCACTGTTTTTATGATTCGATTTTTATTGACGATCGTTATTCATGGCCCGCGCGATTTATCCGTGCTGTGGTTGGTTCATCCGCTTACGCCGCCATTGCAGGTAATACGGCTTGGCGACCCACCATCCCAACAGGCCCGACAGCACCGCGCCTAACAGTACGATACTCCATTGCCAGCGCCGCATTTCATCAGGGGTAAAGGTAAATGGTCCCACGTTCACCACCGGCACCGTGTCCTGAAAAGGTTCCGCCGGGACGAAAACAATCGCCAGATCCTTATCACTTTTCCCCGCCAGACCTGGAATACTGCTGGCCACCATACGGCGGATGCGCGGCTCCATGCTGTCTGGCTCCAACTCCGGACGATATTTGATAAACACTGCGGCAGACGCCGGCTGTACCGGTTCACCGGGAGCAATCCGTTCCGGCAGCACCACATGAACGCGGGCGACCAGTACCCCGTCAATCTGCGTCAGTGTGGCCTCCACCTCCTGCGACAAGGCGTATATATAACGGGCGCGTTCTTCCAACGGCGTTGAGATCACGCCGCTCTTCTGGAAAACCTCGCCCAGGTTGGTCCGCGAACGGCGCGGCAGACCAGCGGCGTTGAGAATATTAACCGCCCTTTCCATGTCTTGCGCCTCGATCGCCAGCGTCACCCCGGTTTTATCCGCCCGCTTCTCCGCGGCAATCTGATAACGGCCGAGCGTGGCGATCATTTCATTGGCATCGTTTTCCGACAAACCGCGATTCAGCTCAATCTGTCGTTCGCAGCCAGTGAGCAGCAGCGCTAAAAGCAGGAATATCGCTCGCTTATTCGTATTCACAGTAATATCGCTCGCTTGTTGGTATTCATAGGCCGTTACTGTAAGTTGGTGAGTTTTTCCAAACTCTGTACGCTTTTCGCCACCACTTTGGCGCTGAGCAGACTTTCGAGATAGAAAGAAGATAATGTCCTGGTCGCATCCAGAATTATATTCGGATCACCTGAACTCACTGTCTGACTTACTTGACGCTCAGCCGTTTTGAACACCGACCCCAACCCTTGAGATTTTTCCGCCAACGCGCCCAGCCACTGGCTGTTACCGTCGACAGGCGTTACTGGTTTGGTTTCAAGCTCTGCGCTGAACCAGGACACATCCTGACTGTTGGCAGAAACCAGTTCGTCGCCAATCTCACCACCTGATGAGGCCACACCATTCACTTGGGTAATTTTCATGGGAGTGAATTCCGTAGAGGATCGAACGAGAATAATACCGGGGAGTGGTTCCCCCCCGGTTGTATGCTGATCATCAGAACTGAATAGACTTGGCCGTTTTAATTCCAGCGTTCAGAGATTTTGAAGCGGTGTCCATCTGGCCATCCCGAACGGCATTTTCGGTATCCAGTGTGATTTTCTGCGCCTGGGCTGCTGCGGAGCGAGCAGTTGAAGCAGCCATCGCCGTGTCCAGCGTTGTGGTAGCGGCCGCGGATGCTGCTTGAGAAAGTCCTAATGCCATAATATATCTCCAAATAATTAAGTTGATGAGGTTGAACTTTCATACTGTATCGACAGTCATCTTGTTCATTCATTAAGTGGGAAAGGCCCTTAGCGAGTTCCACACCTGCTGAGATTTTTACTGAAAAATCCCGGTGTTTTTCACCGTGGGCAATGAATGCCCACCCATTGCAACCCTTTGCCTTGCAACGTTAAATCCCTTCCATCACATTCAACACTTTAAGACGATGGTAAAGCGTACGTTTAGGGATACCCAACTCGCTGACCACATCGTCAATACAGTGATCGTGCCGCTTCAACGCATCCTGAATCAGGTATTTTTCTATCCGTTTTAGACGATCTCGGAGCTGCTGGGGCTGATGTCGCGGCACCGGCATCATACTTAACGGAGACATACCCAGAACCCAACGCTCCGCCGCCGCTTTCAGTTCCCGAATATTGCCCGGCCAGCCATGCGTCAGCAGACGTTCATGGATATCTGCCGTTACGCGCGGCACGGGCATTTTCAAACGACTTGCCGCTTCTTCACTGAAGCGCTGGAACATAGGGAGAATTAAATCACTGCGAGAACGCAAGGTAGGCAACTGTATTTTCACGGTATCCAACCGGAAATAGAGATCCCGTCGGAACAAACCGCTCTCCACCAGTTGCAGCAGCGGCGTCTGAGTGGCGACGATGACCCGCATATCCACGGGCGTAAATTGAGTGCTGCCAAGCCGTTTGACGCCCCGGCTTTCCAGTACGCGCAGCATTTTTGCCTGTAGCGTCATCGGCATACTGTCAATTTCATCCAGAAAAAGGATGCCTTTGTCCGCGCTTTCCAGATAACCTGGCCGGGAGCGGCTAGCCCCGGTATATGCCCCTGATACAACACCAAACAGTTCGCTCTCTGCCAGCGTTTCGGGAATGGCTGCGCAGTTCACCGCAACCAGCGGACCACTGCATTTTGAGAGCTGATGAATTCGGTGCGCTAACGTATCTTTACCTGTACCAGTTTCACCTTCTAACACGATATCGACATTCAGCGGAGCAATCACATTGATAAGGGGAGTTAATACCGCATGAATATCGTCCGTAAAAGACGAGGTGAATCCTGACATTGATGGAAAATAGCTGTTTTGAGAATCCTGAATCATGCCTGCTCCTAGGCCCATCCGGGCTGATTTCATACCCGCTATCTTTCAAGTTGCAGAAATACTGGGTGTCTACATGCTTAATCGATTAGGTATATACCTTCCGTTACCTGCTTATGGTCAGTCGCCATCCTATCCTTACGATATCAGGACGCATTAGTGCTCCTGCTTAATCGTTGATGGAACGGAGACAAGCATTACTGTCATTGAAAAATGATACCATCAGCTATAGCTGAACATGAGGTAGGGATCACTGCACCAGTTGTCAGATAATCCCTACTGGTTGAAAATAAAAGTAAACGAAAACAAGGCATTAAAAAAAAGCCTTGTTTTGCGTATCGTAAAGATAGGTAAAATTAATCGTGAACTCCATGTGGATTAAGGGATGAGACTATGACTGATTGCATATTTAACAATATCCGCGTTGGTACTGAATTTCATTTTTTCCATCAAACGGGATTTATGCGTACTGACGGTTTTATTACTGATGGCCAGTTCGTTGGCAATCGTGTTGATACCCATCCCCTGAGCGAACATAATCATGATCTGATGCTCCCGGGGCGTTAAAATTTCGTGCTCAGTCCGTCCCATCTCGCCTCCGTTGGAAAAAACCACTTGCTCGGCGATCGTATGGTCGATATAGCGTCCCCCTCCGGCCACGCGACGGATAGCGAAAAGCAGCGTTTCTGGATCTTTGTCTTTGGTGATGTACCCTCTGGCGCCGCTCTTCAACGCGTGTTGAGCAATTTGTATTTCGCTATACATACTCAGCACCAGAATCGGTAATTGCGAATACTGCGCGGCGATACGCAGTATCAGCGCTTCGCCGCTGATGCCCGGCATACTCATGTCCAATAGCAGAACATCAATGGTATGATTACGCAGCTGGCTCAATACCTGCGCCCCATTTCCCGCCTCTGCGACCACATTCAGCGTTTCATCCAATGCAAAAATTTGTTTAAGCCCCTCGCGCATGATGACGTGATCATCAGCAATCATTAAACGTATCTGGCTGCACATCACTCGTTACTTCCTTTTTGTTTTTTATCTCAATTAATATCCGTATCTTTTGGAAACGTGAGCTGCACCTGCGTCCCCGCTCCCGGCATACTTTCGATAACTACGTCCCCATTTAACATGCGGCCGCGCTCTTTCATACTCATCAGACCAAACGCATCCTTGTTACTGATATGGGTATCGAATCCTTCACCATTATCCTGAATGCGGATCGCCACATGATCTTTCTGATTGTCCAGCGTGATCATCACCTGGGTAGCCTTCGCATACCGCGCCACATTGGTCAGCGACTCCTGTACCACACGGAAAGCCGCCGTCGCGCGTTCATCATTGAGTACCACCTGCGGCCCTACCGTTTTCAACTGGCAGATCGCGTTATAATGCCGGTTGAATTCGTCACACAGCCATTCCAGCGCGGGCGTCAGCCCCATGTTCAGCACATTGGGCCGCAATTGGGTAGAGATATTGCGCACCACCTGAATGGTTTGATCCGCCAGTTGCATCAGACTCTGCAACTGTCTTAGCATCACCGGGTTTTCCTGGGCAAAACGCATGCGCATCAGCGAAAGACTCATGCGAATAGTGGTGAGATGCTGCCCCAGTTCATCATGAATTTCCTGCGCAATATGTTTGCGCTCTTCTTCTCGGGAGATCTCGCGCTGACGCGCCAGCAGTCGTAATTGCATATGCGAATCTTCCAGCTTTTTTTCTGCATGGCGCATAGCGGTAATGTCTCGTCCGACGGTCAGAATGGACATCAGTACGCCATCTTGATCAAATTCAGGCACACAACGAATATGATGAATCGCTTTATGCTTATTATCCCCTTTGCCCTGAGCCTCCATCAGTTCTCCCTCGGCGCCGCTGCGCGTATCGACCACCTCTTTCACCAACTCTTCCATTCGTATCGCGCAGCCCATTCCCGGCAACAGATCGGTAATCATCCGACCGCGCAGTTGCTCAATGGTAAAATCCAGGTGTCGAAGGGCGGCGGGATTGGCGTACAGGCAATTCAGTCGCGGATCAAAGCGAATAATCATATCCGGCGTATTTTCAACCAGCGCACGAAATTCCTGTTCCCGCGCATAAGCCAACTGTTCAATATGTTTACGTTCTCTTATATCTCTTACTACACACATGCTGTAGTTACATCCTTTATGTCTAAAATAGGTCAAGTTAACTTCCACCGGAATCTTCATTCCGTATCGGGTCATATGCTGTGTTTCAAAGGTCATGCAGGTGTCGGATTCAGATGCCACTTTACATGGAGTCAGGCAATGCGTATGAGGCCATTGAGTGTCGATATTCGTCAAACTCAACCGCATAAATTCCATAATGTTGTAGCCAAGCATTTGACAGGCCGCGTCATTGACATAACAAAAACGCTCATCGTCGTTCACGATATAAATCGCATCTTTAATTCGGCTAAATGCGAAGTCCACCAGTTCAAGCTTGGGGACCTGCGTTTGGGAATCTGATCGAAAAGATTGGGTAAACATCATTGGCCATCTCCTTGCTGTATTAACTCACCTGCATAGCAATTGTTGCTATACAGGCGTTTTCGGAACCTCACAGGAGTATGGACAGAAAAAAAACATGAAGATGCGCCATAAAGCCGTTATTCACGCATTAATCTGTCCTGGAGATAAGATATGTTAGGCATCCACAGCCTGACGAATGGCGCTCCGGGCACGTGACAAACGCGAACGCACGGTGCCAACCGGGATGTTCAAACTTAATGCCAAATCCTGGTAGCTGGCATCTGAATCCAGGAGCTGTATCATCATCTGGCAGGTGTCTTCCGGCAAATGCACCATAGCGTCAATCGCCCGCTTCAACGACCGTTGACTCTCTGTGATGACGCCAGGATCGGCATCCACCGCGATGTACTCCAGTAATTCATCGCCTACTTCATTGGAACGCAGTCGGGATTGCTTGAAATAGTTACGTACCAGATTGAGGGCGATACCGAATACCCAGGTTTCTGGGCGTGATGCGCCCGCAAACTTATCTTTGTTCTTGAGCACTTCCAAATAGGTCATTTGCTGTAAATCTTCGACATCATCATGATTGCTGACGCGTTTACGGATGAAATTATGTAATTTCTTTCCGTGTTGCTTAAACACTTGTTCCCAGTCAACGGAAGGTGCCATGCTGGTGGTTTCTATGTGTTCGGAAGGCGGCAGGTTGAACTTTTCCATTTCTTACTCTCCGATGATTTGCCCCTATTGGCAAAAACGATAGAGCAAGCGACATGCCAGTCTGAGTTTTATTTCATCTTATTGATTTTAAATATTTTTAATTTTCGACAGTTCGTTTTTGCGCCAGTTTTTGCCCAAATAAACCGGCGGTTTTGCAAGTTTTTGCAATAATTAAAATGACATTTCATTTATATCTTTCAGTCCGCCCATCCCGCGCGTCTGCCGAACGGTAGGACGCGTGGAACCCGCAATGTCCTCCTGCCACACAACAACACTTCCGTTGATTTACGCAGGACACCACCATGATCAAGATCCCAGGCGTTTCGCCTGCCAACACTCCCGTCGTGCCGCGCCCTGCTGCGTTTGAAGATGACCCTGTCGCCGCATTAGCGCCACAGAAAGTCGTGCCACATTACACGCCGCCCAGCCCCCCCCTCTCGACATCAATGGAGGAGATCGCGATGGCATTCGGCGAACAGGCCGAACGTCGCAGCAAATCGCTGAATCGACGCAATATCACGCAAACGGAAACACGGCTTTCCGCCAACGTCGAGCGAATTGAAAAACTGACCGAACTGTTCCGAATGCTGGAAAATTCGTCACAAAACACGCTGGATCAACAGCTTGCGCGGATGAACAACCTGCTGCTGAAAGAAAAATCGCCGACGATTGACGATATCCTGGTCGCCGCCGGCGGCGACCCGGCACGCGGCGATATTTTGTTGCGACATCTGAAAAATCAGCCAAAACAGACGCCGGAAGTCACGGCTGCCGCGGAACAGGCGTTAAAACAGTTACATGAGGATAAAGGACCGGAAGTTCGGGCGGGATTGAATACGGCAGCGGTGATTTCCCTGTTCAGCACACAACCTGAACAGAAGCAGGCCATGCGCGAGCTTTACTACCAGAAAATTGTGCGTCAGCAATCAGCGAGCTCCCTACTTGAATCGTTACTGGAACGCTTTGACGCGTCCACCTTTTTGACCGGTCTGAGAACCCTGCAACGTGCGCTGGCGGCGGATATTGCCTCGCTCGCCCCGTCTATTTCCAAGACCGTATTACGTAAAATGCTTACCAACCTCAACGAATCAAGACACCTCAGTCACACGCTGTCATCCAGTCAGGCGATGCTTACCCGGCTGGCGACCAAAATACCCGCGTTTACGCTGGGCGCGGTTGAATTGACCCGCCGGTTGGTCAATCTGAGCGCCAACGGCGCCTACGCACGCGATCTGCATAATCTCGGACGAGATGTCGCCGGTTCGCAACCGGAACATCAAACGCTGTTTTTCAATGCGCTGTTACCGCTGGTCAGCGGATTACCCCAACCGCTGTGGCGTGACGCCAAAAACCGACAAACCGCACTTCAATTGATCCGCGGTCTGATCGGCGATATGGCGCATCATGAAAAACAGAAGGCAGAACGTTCCCCCGGTAAGGGAACAGCATGAATCTGCTGATCGTCTGGCTTAACCGCATTGCCCTGAGCGCAATGCAACGTTCCGAAATAGTGGGCGCCATTATCGTCATGTCGATTGTGTTCATGATGATTATTCCGCTACCGACGAGCCTTATAGACGTGCTGATCGCGATTAACATCTGTGTTTCTTCGCTGTTGATCGTATTGGCGATGTACCTGCCCAAACCGCTGGCCTTCTCGACTTTCCCGGCGGTACTGCTGCTGACCACCATGTTCCGGCTGGCGCTATCCATTTCCACCACGCGTCAGATTCTGCTGCAACAGGATGGCGGACACATCGTGGAGGCATTCGGTAACTACGTGGTCGGCGGCAATCTGGCCGTCGGTCTGGTGATCTTCATGATCCTGACCGTGGTGAACTTTCTGGTGATTACCAAAGGTTCCGAACGCGTGGCGGAAGTCGCGGCCCGTTTTACTCTTGATGCCATGCCCGGCAAACAGATGTCTATCGACAGCGATCTGCGCGCTGGTCTGATTGAAGCGAGCCAAGCCCGCCAGCGGCGTGAAAACCTGGCCAAGGAAAGCCAGTTGTTCGGCGCCATGGACGGGGCAATGAAGTTCGTCAAAGGCGATGCCATTGCCTCTCTGGTGATTGTGTTTATTAACATGATCGGCGGTTTTGCCATTGGTGTGTTGCAGCATAATATGGACGCGGCGGACGCCATGCATATTTACTCGGTGCTCACCATCGGCGACGGACTGATTGCCCAGATCCCCGCGCTGCTGATCTCCCTGACCGCCGGGATGATCATCACCCGCGTGTCAGCGGACGGACAGCAGGTTGACGCCAATATCGGCCGGGAAATTGCCGAACAGCTGACCAGCCAACCCAAAGCCTGGATTATCTCCTCCATCGGGATGTTCGGTTTTGCCCTGTTGCCCGGTATGCCGACCACGGTATTTATCATGATTAGCCTGGTTTCGCTGAGCAGCGGTCTGTTTCAGCTCTGGCGCGTCAAGCAGCAGGGATTGCTGGATGAAAGCCAGTTGGAAGCCGACAAATTACCTCCGGAACAAAACGGCTATCAGGATTTACGGCGTTTTAACCCCACCCGCTCGTATTTGCTGCTGTTTCATCCCGCCTCGCAGGGGAAAACCGCCACGCTCACCCTGGTCCAGAACATTCGCCGTCTGCGTAATCGTCTGGTCTACCAATTTGGCTTCACCCTGCCATCCTTTGATATTGATTTCAGTGATCGGCTGGCGGAGGACGAGTTTCAATTCTGCGTGTATGAAATTCCCAATATAAAAGCCACTTTTACCGTTGACCGGGCGGCCGTGGCGGTTTCATCGGTGGACGAGCAAACAAGGAGCGAGTTCGAACCGGGCTTGGCATTACGGGAAGAACAACACTGGCTGTGGCTGCCGCAAAACCATGCGGCGCTAGAGCAAGAGGGGGTGGTTTCCCGGACGGCGGAGCAGTTAATCCTTGAACGGATGGAAAATGCCATCCACCGCACCGGTTCGCAGTTTATCGGCCTACAGGAGACCAAATCCATTCTGGCCTGGCTGGAAACCGAACAGCCCGAACTGGCGCAGGAGCTACAGCGGATTATGCCGCTCTCGCGTTTTGCCAGCGTATTGCAACGGCTGGCTGCCGAACGCGTCCCGCTGCGCTCCGTTCGCCCGATTGCCGAAGCGCTGATCGAGGTAGGCCAACACGAGCGGGACCCCCATGTGCTCACCGACTACGTCCGCCTGGCCCTGAAATCGCAAATCTGCCACCAGTATAGCGAGCAAAACAGCCTGCGCGTCTGGCTGCTCACGCCGGAAAGTGAAGAATTGCTGCGCGACGCCCTGCGCCAGACGCAAAACGAAACCTTTTTCGCACTGGCGCAGGATTATGCCGCCTCCTTGCTGGAGCAGCTCAGGCAGGCATTTCCCCCTTCTACGCCGCTTTCTGGTCTGGTGCTGGTCGCACAGGATCTCCGCAGCCCTCTGCGAACGCTGTTGCAAGATGAATTCCACCATGTCCCTGTGCTGTCGTTTACCGAGTTGGAATCCAACTTGTCGATCAATGTGATCGGACGGCTTGATTTGTACGATACCCACACTCCTTTTAACGCATAGGAAAAGAATATGTTTGAGTTACGCGTGCTGACTGGTTTACATCGTGGTGCCGCGCTGCCCTTGAGCGGTTCATCCTGGATTGTGGGTGCGGCGGACGACGCCGATTTGGTGCTCTATGACCCAGGGATCAAACCCTACCACTGTCAGCTAAAAATGAGCCAGTCGGACACGAAGGAGACCATCTGGACGCTCTCTGCACAGGAAGGCGCGCTGTGTGACGCAGAGGGACATGCGATCACGCAGGTTGACACCCTGCCTCCCGGCACGCCTTTCGCCGCAGGCCATATCTGGCTCTGCGTCGTCGCCGCCGAGACCCCCTGGCAGGACGAAGACGAGTCCCCGTCGCCGGCGGAAGCGGAAACGGAAACAGAAGAGGAGCAGGAAGAACCGCCTGCCGCGGAAATGCCCCCTGCCGACGCCCCCGTCCCCAGCCCGCCGCCTCCGGCGCGTTTGCCGCTGTGGGCAAAAGGCTGCTATCTGCTGCTCAGCCTACTGCTGATCGTAATGATCGGCAGTTGGCAGTTGCAGGAAAGCGTGGCGATGTCCCCCGCGCCCGAGCCGAAGGATAGCCGCCGCACGCTTAACACCCTGCCGCAATTGGACAACGTGCTGCGCACCCTGCTGCGGGAGCGTGAATTAGGCAATGTGGTGAAACTGGCCTCCAGCTACGATCGCATCACGTTAACGGGGCAGTTGACGTCTGAGGCGCAAAAAAAACTGGAACGGATGCTCCTTCAATTCCACCAACGCTATAGAACCGCGTTATCCGTTGATAACCGCACCCAGTTGAAAATGGAACAGTTGCCGTTTCAGATTGTGCAGGTCACCAGCGGACCGCGCGCCAACGTTGTCACCTCTGACGGCAGGCGCTTATTTATCGGAGACGAAATCGACAGCCTGCGTCTGGTGAACATTGACGACCATCAAATCGAATTTAGCGGCAAACAGCAGATAAAGGTGAAATGGTAAATGCAAGCAATCATGCCCTTTCCATTGATAAACCACTGGGTACAGCAACAGCGACGCCATTTATCCGGCTACGCGCCGGTCGAACTGAAAGGACGCGTACTGGCCGTCAGCGGCATTCTGCTGGAATGCGGTTTGCCACAGGCGCGCATTGGCGACCTGTGCCTGGTGGCCCGTAAAGACGGTAGCCAGATGATGGCGGAAGTGGTCGGTTTCAGCCCGGATAATACCTTTTTATCCGCACTGGGGGCGCTGGACGGTATTGCGCAAGGGGCGGTCGTCACGCCTTTGTATCAGCCACACTGTATTCAGGTTTCCGACACGCTGTTCGGCAGCGTACTGGATGGCTTTGGCCGGGCGCTGGTAGACGGCGGCGAAAGCGCTTTTGTCGAACCCGGCACCCAGCATGGCAACGCCGTACCGGTACTGGGCGACGCCCCGCCGCCGACCTCGCGCCCGCGGATCAGCGCGCCGCTGCCCACCGGATTACGCGCCGTAGACGGTTTACTGACTATCGGTCAAGGTCAGCGCGTCGGCATTTTTGCAGGCGCGGGCTGCGGGAAAACCACCTTGTTGGCGGAGCTGGCGCGCAATACCCCGTGTGACGCCATCGTGTTTGGCCTGATCGGTGAACGTGGCCGTGAATTACGCGAATTTCTCGACCATGAACTGGATGACACGTTGCGCAGCCGCACCGTGCTGGTTTGCTCAACGTCCGACCGCAGTAGCATGGAGCGGGCACGCGCCGCTTTTACAGCCACCGCCATCGCCGAAGCATACCGCGCCGCAGGGAAACAGGTGCTGCTGATTATCGATTCACTCACCCGTTTTGCCCGCGCCCAGCGCGAAATCGGTCTGGCGCTCGGCGAACCCCAGGGGCGCGGCGGGCTACCGCCTTCTGTTTATACCCTGCTGCCCCGGCTGGTGGAACGCGCCGGGCAAACGCAGGACGGCGCTATCACCGCGCTCTATTCCGTCCTGATTGAGCAGGACTCAATGAACGACCCGGTGGCGGATGAAGTCCGCTCGCTAATCGACGGTCACATTGTGCTCACCCGGCGACTGGCGGAACAGGGGCATTATCCCGCGATTGATGTACTGGCCAGCCTGAGCCGAACCATGAGCAACGTGGTGGATTCAGAGCATCAGCAGCGCGCCAACGCGATTCGCCGTCTGATGGCCGCTTATAAGCAGGTCGAAATGCTGATTCGGCTGGGAGAATACCAACCTGGCCACGATGCCCTGACCGATGCGGCGGTCACCGCGCATCCGGAAATCACCCAATTTCTGCGGCAATCCATGCGCGATCCCATGCCCTATGACGTCATCCAGCAGCAGTTGACCGGAGTCAGCGCCTATGCCTCATGATCTAACCGAACCCGATGAATTACAAACCACGCTCAATCTGTTGTTGCCAATACGCCGCCAACGCCTCAGCCGCAGCGAACGACAGTTACGGCAGGAAGAACAGGCGTTAAGCCGTATTGAAGCTCAGCATAATGAACATCAGCGTCAGTTGGCGACGTTGCAGGAGAATTACCAGGATCAGCGCGCCGCGTTTACCCAACAAATGCAGGGGCAACAGCAGTCGCTGGACAATCTTAAAAAACAGCTGGCTGCCGAACAGCGGCTTCTTCAAGCCATTGATACAGAGAACCAGCAGCATCAGGCGAGTCTGCAACAGCATAAAAACCAGCAGCAACAAGTTGACACTGCCAGGCAGACGACGCGCCAGTGCCATAAAGCCGTCGAGAAACTGGAGTTTATGCTCACGCTACCTCAGGAGAACCCATGAACAACCGACTGACGTCCTCGCTCGAAACAGCGGCGAACCAAACAACGTATACCTCCCAACGGAATAAGTCCGCGCAGAGGTCCGATGGCAGTCTTCACGATGACTTTTGGGAAGCTTTCAGGTTTTCCGATGATGATGACTTTAGGACGGCCTACATGTTTCCCGAAGGTTTTGAGCAGGCTGTGCAACAGGAAGAGCCGGACGATATCGCTATCATTAACCTGACGCCTTTTACCCCCGCCACGCCGCAGGACAATATCGTCAACGCCCCAAACAACAGCCAGGAGGTGACACCGTCACAGTGGCCGGCCTTGCAAAGTGAACTGATCGAGGCGCTGGATAATATCGGCCGTCCGCCGTTTTCATTCAGCCTGCAACTCCCGGAGTTAGGGGAGGTCGATGCCCGGCTGGCGACGTTGGCGCCGCGGGGCTGGGATATCTCGTTACGGTTCAGCCGCGAAAGCTATCAGAAGTTAAAAGATCGCCGTGAATCATGCCGTCGCGCCTTGTCCGATACGATGGGCTGCCCGGTGAATCTGAGTTTTGACAGCAGAGAAGTATATTAATGACTATCCGGCCGTTGACGCTGACATCTATGCGCGCTGGGCAGGCCAGCGTTAGGCAGCAACTGGCGACCGGCGTCACGCTGCCGTTTAGCCGGGATCGGCAAGTGGGTACGGTGCGTCTGCATTTGGCAAAGGAGCGGCAGGTCGAAACGCTCAGCGACTGGCGCTGCGACCATGGCGCCTTCGCGCTTGCAGACCCTTCCCCGGTGCTGAGTCTGCTGGCCGATTGCCCGCTGGTTCCGGTCAATGACGCCAACTCGCCGCCCGATGCGTGGTATTGGACGTTGTATAACCAGTTGCTCAGCCCCTCGATCCACGCACTGCTGGGAGAAATCCATCCGGGTATCGCGCCGGGGGAATATCAGGATACCGTTACAGCCTGGCTCACCGTCAGTTGGGGCGGTATCCGCGCCCGCAGCCTGATGGTGGCGCCCGCGTCCACCTGGCTGGCGCTGCTGTCGATCTCCGGCTGGCGGAACGACTACATCGCCATTCCGCCGTCATTCACCGTAACCGCGCCGCTGATTCTGGCGGATATGGCATTGACCCCGGAAGCGCTGCGGCGCCTTCGCCCCGGCGATCTGATTCTGCCAAACCAGCCCTATTTTTTACCTTCAGGCCAGGGAACGCTGGTTCTGCCGCCGTGGTATCTGCACGGCACCTTGCAACTGAATGGCGTTGCCCCTTATCAATTTACCGTCACCGACATGGAGAGCGCTCCTGTGAACACTGCTTTTGACGATCCGGCACCAGAAAATTACGCTGACATTACCGACGACGACATCACGGGCACGCCATCTGACAACGCCTCTCCGCTGCCGCCGCTGCCGCTCGCCTTGCATGTCCGGTGCGGCAACGTCACCTTGACATTACCGACGCTGCAACGGCTGGCGCCGGGCGCCGTGTTGACGTTAAGCCACATCGTGCCGGGCGAAGCATGGCTGTATCACGGCGACCTGCCGCTGGCGCAAGGCGAACTGGTTGATGTGGAAGGTAAACTGGGATTACAGATCACCCGGCGGCTAAGCGGGCTGGACAGCGCTGCGGCGATGCAGGAGTCGGGACAATGACATCGGGAGGATTCGATCCGTTGATGTTCGCGCTGTTTTTAGGCGCGTTATCGTTGATCCCGCTCATGATGATTGTCTGCACCTGTTTCCTGAAGATTTCCATCGTGCTGCTAATCACACGCAACGCCATCGGCGTGCAACAGGTGCCGCCCAATATGGCGCTGTATGGGATTGCCCTCGCCGCCACCATTTTCGTCATGGCCCCGGTGTTTCAAGACATGTCAACCCGCGTTAAGGAAAATCCGCTGGATATGACCGATATTACGGGGCTACAGGAAAGCGCCGCCTATGCGCTCACGCCCCTGCAAACGTTTATGTCGCGCAACACCGACCCGGATATTCTTACCCATTTGCACGAAAACAGCCTGCGCATGTGGCCTGCTTCCATGTCGGATAAGGTCAATACGCAAAACTTGCTGCTGGTGATCCCAGCCTTCGTGCTATCCGAACTGCAAGCGGGGTTCAAAATAGGGTTTCTGATCTACATCCCGTTTATTGTCATCGATCTGATCGTCTCGAATGTCCTGTTGGCGCTGGGGATGCAAATGGTCGCCCCAATGACGCTTTCCCTGCCGCTCAAGCTGCTGCTGTTCGTGCTGATTAACGGCTGGACGCGTCTGCTGGACGGCCTTTTCTACAGTTATTTGTGAGGATGGCATGGAGATAATCACGCTTTTCCGACAGGGCATGGTGATGGTGGTGTTGCTTTCCGCCCCGCCGCTGCTGGTCGCCGTAATTGTCGGCGTTTTAATCTCGCTATTGCAGGCCGTCATGCAATTGCAGGATCAAACGCTGCCGTTCGCCGTCAAGTTGATTTCCGTCGGGCTGGCGCTGGCGCTCTCCGGCCGCTGGATTGGCGTCGAACTGATGCAGTTGGCGATCTCCGCTTTTAACATGATTCAACATACCGGGGTCTGAGGAGCGCGCACATGATCTCCACCATTCAGCATGTTTATGACTTTATTATTGCCATCACGCTGGGGATCGCGCGCATTTATCCCTGTTTTATTCTGGTGCCGGCGTTTTCGCTCAATGTGCTTAAAGGCATGCTGCGCAATTCGGTGGTCATCTCCCTGACGCTATTGCAAGCGCCGGTTATCCAGCAGCAGTTGCTGTTAAGGCCGCTCACATGGCCGATACTGCCGGGGCTTTTGCTAAAGGAGGCCATCGTCGGGCTAATCATCGCCCTGATACTGGCAATGCCGTTCTGGTTGTTTGAATCGGTGGGCGCGCTGTTCGACAACCAGCGTGGCGCGCTGATGGGCGGCCAGCTCAACCCGGCGTTGGGGGCGGACAGTACGCCGCTTGGCCATCTGATTAAGCAACTGATTATCCTGTTGCTGATCATTAGCCTCGGGATTACCGGGCTGACGCAACTGATATGGGACAGTTACCGCCTGTGGCCCGCACTCGACTGGCTTCCCGCGCCTGGCGAAATCGGATTTGAAATTTACCTGAAATTGCTGGCCGACACCTTCACCAACCTGGTGGTCTATGCCGGCCCGCTGGTCGCACTGCTACTGCTGCTGGAGTTCAGTATTTCCCTGCTCAGTCTCTACAGCCCGCAATTGCAGGTGTTCGTGTTATCTATGCCGGCCAAATGTCTGGTCGGTATGGCGTTTTTTATCGTCTACCTGCCGGTTCTGCACTATCTGGTCGAGCAAAAAATACTGGCGCTGCCTGATTTGAAACACCTCTTTCCGCTCATTTTTCGCCAGTCAGCTCACTAACAGGTGATCGCCGATGAGTGAAAAAACGGAAAAACCCACCCCAAAAAAACTTCAAGATGCGCGACGCAAAGGCGAAGTCGGGCAAAGCCAGGACGTTCCCAAGCTGCTGATCTGCGCGGGTCTGATCGAGTGCGTACTGGCGCTGGCGGATACTACTATGGACAAGTTACAGGCGTTGATGCAACTCCCGTTGCAGCGGCTTGACGAGCCATTTGGTCTGGCGGTTAAGGAAATATTTCATGATGCTATCACGCTGGCTGGGTTGTTCTGCCTGATCGGGGTAGCGGTGGCCGTGTTTCTGCGTATCGCCGGCGGTTGGATTCAGTACGGCCCGCTGTTTGCGACAGAAGCGTTAAAGCTCGATCTGAACCGGTTAAATCCGATTAATCAGATCAAACAGATGTTTTCCATGCGCAAGCTGACGGAAATGGTGACCAACATTTTAAAAGCGATCGTCATCGGCACCATTTTCTACAAAGTCGTGGTGCCGGAGTTAGAATCGTTAGTCGAGTTGGCCTACGGCGATTTGGACGGCTTTTGGCACGGCGTGAAAGACCTGTTGGCCCGTATCTCCCGCACCACGCTCACCGCACTACTGGTGCTCTCGGTGATGGATTTCGGCCTGCAAAAATACTTTTTCCTCAAGCAACAGCGCATGAGTCACGAGGATTTACGTAGCGAGCACAAGAATTCCGAAGGCGATCCGCATATGAAAGGCCACCGCAAATCGGTGGCGCAGGAGTTGCTGAACAAGCCAGTGACGGAGCGTCCTAAAGGACGAGTAGAAGACGCCGATATGTTATTGGTTAACCCTACCCACTATGCGGTAGCGCTTTACTATCGGCCGGGCAAAACGCCCTTACCCCGCATCGTGTGTAAAGCCGAGGATCAGCAGGCCAGACAGTTTATCGAACAGGCAAAAAAGGCCGAAATCCCCATCGTTCGTTTTATCTGGCTGACCCGGACGCTTTATCGCTCCACGCCGGAAGGTCATTACATTCCCCGAGAAACCCTGCAAGCCGTGGCGCAGGTTTACCGGGTTTTACGTCAAATGGAAGGCAATAAAAAAAGTGAAATTATTGAAATGGAATCAACGTCGGATTTTTCTCTGTTGAACCTCTCCCCAACTGACAAACAGAAGTTTATTGTACAAAAAGGCCTCTCAGCCTCTGGCTTTGGCGTCGAAGAGGCTGAACCGATTGGCGTGAAAGCCACTAAGCCGACTGAGGGTAAAGAGACTGAAGCGGCCGGCGTAAAAGCGTCTGAAGCTGAAGATGCCGCGCAGCAGCCCCGTTCCGCCACAAACTTTAAGTCAAGCGGCCACGATTGAGCACGCTTTGCCGGGCGTGTGCGGCGGCGGGACGGCAATTCCCGCGCACGCAATAGCACTACCCCGACTTGCGCCTCTCGCCTTAATTTAGGAGGTTGCCGGAGAGTAATTCTGTATCGCCGATAATTTCAGCACATCGTTCAGGGTATTCAGAAACACATCAGCGTGTTCTTCTCTGAAGACCAGCGGCGGGCGTATCTTCAGTATATTGGCTGCGGGGCCGGTGGCGCCGATCAGCACGCCTCGCTGACGCATCGCATTAACCACTTTCGCCGTCAGCGCAGTGGCTGGCCGTTTTCGCTCACGATCCGTCACCAGTTCCGCGCCAATGAAAAGGCCGTAGGCGCGTATATCGCCCAACAATGGAAACTCCCGCGCCAGTTGAACTAACCCCCGCTGTAGATAACCGCCAACGCGCCGTGCATTCTGTCGCAATTGCTCTTCCCGAATCACCCGCAGCACGGCATGCGCCGCCTGACAGGATACCGGATTGCCACCGAAGGTGTTGAAGTAGCGCACGTCGCGGCCAAACGCATCAAACAGCGCTGAACGACCGACCAGACCGGCTATCGGATGACCATTCCCCATCGGTTTGCCCAGACTCACCAGATCGGGCACGACGCCATGCCGGGCAAACCCCCACATCGTCTCCCCGGTACGCCCAAAGCCCGGCTGAACCTCATCGGCGATAAACAACCCGCCCGCCTGACGCACAAGCGCCGCGGCCTGGGCCATCTCGCCTTCCGGGGCGCAGAACACCCCATCGCTGGAAAAAAGGGTATCCACCAACAGCGCCGCCGGCCGGATGCCGTCCTGCTCCATCATGGCGAGCGTTGACTTAATGCTGGCGATGAACTCACCGGGACGACGATATTGATCGGGCGCTTCAATCAATCTGGCGTGGTCGCCTCGCGGCACGCCGCTGCCTAGCGACGGAGAGACTTCGGCCAGCGCGCTGGTCACCCCATGATACGCCCAGCGGGTCACTAACACGCCGCTGCCGCCGGTAACGTGCCGGGCGATACGCAACGCCAAATCGTTGGCTTCGCTGCCCGTGCAGGTAAACATGACGTTGTCCAGATCAGCCGGAAACTCCGTCAGTAAATCTTCGGCAAAATCGACAATCGCCTCGTGAAGATAGCGGGTATGGGTATTCAATGTGGCGCTTTGCCTTGCCATTGCGTCGACCACCGCCGGGTGACAATGACCGACGGAGGCCACATTGTTATAAACATCCAGATAACGGTTGCCGTGCGGGTCGAACAGCCAGACGCCCTCGCCACGAGACACTTGCAACGGCTGCTCGTAAAACAGGCGGTATCCGCTGCCCAGCACGCGCTGACGTCGGGACAGCAGGACGTCACTCTCTGCCGTTTGCGGCGGCCTGCTATTGGGTGGCAGGGTTTTGTAAGGGATCGTCATTTGTTTTCTCTCCCCTCCTGATAGCAGGCTTGTTGCAGTCTTGAGAGACACCGTTCGGAGGAATAATTGGCGATTTGATTCAGGCTGCGCCAGCAGCGTGGCAGATTGCGCAGCAGGTAATCCCGGTTGGCGGGATAGCCTGACGCACGCCATTGCGAAATGGTCATGGCCAACGCCATTCGCGTGGCAATCAGGTCTGGCAACAGTGAAATTTCTTGGGGGGTCAGCGGCAGTCGTTGGTGATACGCCGCAACAAATGGGATGACATACTCAAACGGGTCGGCGCTGTCACTGACCTGATACGCGAGCGCCGTCGCCAGTTCACAAACCAGCGGCGCATGCAAAGCATCCCCAAAATCAATAATGCCCGCCACTTGGGTCGGTTGCCGGGTATTGACTAACACGTTGTGCGGATTGAGATCGTTATGAATAGTCTGACGGCGCAGCGAGATTAACGCTGGCGCGACAAATTCGTTATAACGCTCGAATACGCGGTTAATGTGCTGACGTTGCGGCACATCCTGTACGTAAGTCAGATAAGGACGCGCCTGCTCCGCCCGGCTGATATCCCACAGCAGGGTACGGTTCGCCGCCGGATGAATAAAGTTGTCCAGCGCCCGATCCAGCCGGGCCAGGGTTTCCCCCAACTGATGCATCAATTCTACAGAGGGAAAAGTCACATGCTGCGGCGTACCGGCAAGATAGCTGACCATACGAATGCTTAGCGGCCCCCCCGCGCGCTCGACGATAGGTTCAGTCCGCCCGTCGCGCGTCATAATCACCCGGGGAATCGGCAAATCTGGTGCCTGTTGCGCAATGTGCAGTAACAGAGCGCTCTGAAAATGGCTGACTTCTGCCGATTCCGCCGCATTAATCACCTTCAGCATATAGCGCTGATCGGGCGACACGGTCAGACAGAAGTTCAGGTCGCGTTCACCTGGCAACAGGTTGACATCGCCGCGAACGCCATACAGTTGCCACGCGATTTCCGCCGCCTGCTGGCAGGATACCTGCGGGACAGATCCCGTCACCCGGCCATGGTCGATAAACCGTTCATCGCCCGGCGAAAGCGGCGGCGGATTGATCATTGACTCAGACATGCTGACCTCCGTTGACGTGAATTTCCGCGCCATTGACATACGATGCCCCGGCGGTACACAGGAAATAGATCAAACTGGCGACTTCCTCGGGCTTTCCCAAACGCTGCATCGGCACCAGTCGTTCAATGATCTCTCCCGTGCCGGGAGACAGAATCGATGTTTCAATTTCTCCCGGCGCAATCGCATTAACCCGCACGCCATGCTGTCCGAAGTCAAAGGCCATTTCACGCGTCAGGGCGGACAGCGCCGCTTTTGATGTCGCATAGGCGGTCCCGGCAAACGGGTGGACGCGGGAACCGGCAATCGACGTGATATTAATGACACTGCCTTGCGAGGCTTTCAGCTCATCAAACAGGCCGTTCGCCAGCAGTGCGCAGGAAAACAGGTTCACGTTGAACACCCGCAGCCAGGTCGCATAGTCGGTATCGCGCACACCAAGACGGCTGCCGTCTTCGCCCTTAGGCGAAATGCCTGCGTTATCCACCAGGGCATCGAGCCGTCCGCCCAACTTTTCCTTAATCAGCGGCAACGTCTGTTGCAGGCTATCAATATTTTCCAGATCAAGATGAATATGGTTTGGTAACCCCTCCGCCCACGGACAGCCCTCAACCCAGTTTTGGCGCGACGCGGTAAATACCCGCCAGCCCGCGGCATGAAAATGTTTTACGGTAGCATGCCCGATACCCCGGCTGGCCCCGGTCAGCAGTAGTGTCTTTTGCTCAGTCATAGCATGTGGCCTCCCGGCTAGTTAATACGTTTAGTATTTGATGCATCATGAAAAAACGCCTGAAAAAGCTGAGACAACGCTCAGCCATGTTCAGACTGCTGGCAAACCTACTTCACGGAACCGGTACAATGATAATGGGATAGATGCGTTTCGCGCCCCATTCAGCGCCCGCTTCTCAAACGCTCAGAACGACGGCGCAGGATCTCCATCACAATCAGCAAGATCAATGCCGCGCCCACCATCATGGAGGCCGCCGCCGCAATCGTCGGGTCCAGGTTCTCACGGATGCCGGCAAACATTTGCAACGGCAATGTGCGCTGACGCGGGCTGGCCAGAAACAGCGTGACGATCACTTCATCAAACGATGTCGCGAACGCGAACAGCGCACCAGAGAACACGCCGGGCGCAATCAGCGGGAACGTCACCTTACGAAATGCCAGCAGCGGCGGCGCGCCAAGACTGGCGGCGGCTCGGGTCAGATTCTGGTCGTAGTTTTTTAATACAGCGGTAACCGTAATCACCACAAACGGAACACCCAACATGGCGTGCGCCAGCACCAGTCCCAAGTAACTATTCAGCAGCGATAGCTTGGCGAAGAAGAAAAACATCCCGACGGCGACAATCACCACCGGTGCAATCATCGGTGATATCAGCACCGCCATTACCAGCGATTTGCCCCGGAATTCGCCGCGCACCAACCCAACCGAAGCCAGAACGCCAAGCACCGTCGCCAGCAACGTGGCCAGCGGCGCAATCAGCAGGCTGTTCCCCAACGCACCCAGCCATGCGCTGGAGTTGAAAAATTCGTGATACCAGCGCAGGGAGAATCCGGTTATCGGGTAACTCAAAAACGAGCCTTCGTTGAAAGAAAGCGGCACAATCACCAGTACCGGCACCACCAGAAATAACAACATGGCCGCGCCATAGAAATTGAAAAAAGTATTCCACAAGCGGATAACCACTTCACCCTGTTGCCTCATTTTCGTTTCCTCTTGTTTACCCTTTATCGTTCAGGGTGCGGCGGCTTCCCGCCCCTTGAAATCGATTGGATATCCTCATCAGTAGACCGAATGTCGCTAACGCGCTGCAATTTCAGCATTGGTGCGGGTTACACGGATATATAACACGTACAACAGCGTCACAATGACCAGCAATTGCGTGCCCAGCGCCGCCGCCATTCCCCAGTTCATCGTCGTGTTGGTGAAGAAGGCGACGAAATAACTCAGCATCTGGTCGCTCGGCCCTCCCAGCAGCGCGGGGGTGATGTAATAACCAATCGCCATCATGAACACCAGCAGCGCGCCAGCCGTCACGCCCGCATAAGTCTGCGGCACATACACGCGCCAGAATGCGGTAAAAGGATGCGCGCCCAGCGATACTGCGGCGCGTACATAGTTAGGGGAAATGCCTTTCATGACCGCGTACAAGGGCAGAATGAAGAACGGCAGCAAAATGTGCGTCATTGAGATGTAAACGCCAACGCGATTAAACACCAGCACCAGCGGCTCGTTGATGATACCGATATTGATCAGCGTCTGGTTAATCAGGCCGCCGGACTGCAATAACACGATCCAACTGGCGGTGCGCACAATCAGCGATGTCCAAAACGGCAGTAATACCAGAATCAACAATAAATTAGCGCGATTGGCGGGCTGTTTCGCCAGCCAGTAAGACAGCGGATACCCCAGACCGACGCACAGCAAGGTGACGATCCCCGCCATCAGCAAGGTACGTAACAACACATCGACATACAGGGCTTGATCAGCGGGCTGCGCGACAATCTGCTGAGTTTTGGCATCGACTTTATGATCGAATACCGCTAACAGGTAATAACTGGTAAACGGGCGGGAAGCGCGATCCAGCGTCTGCCAGGTCGATAGCTCTCCCCATAAGGGCTGTGCATCGATCAGTTGCCCGCGAATATCAGCGCTGCCTTCCGCCGGCAGTTTGCGCAATGTGCGGGTAATCAATGTCCGGTATTCAGAACCTTCATAACCCAAACGCTTGGTGACGGCGGCGACTTTCCCGCTGCCGCGGGCTTCACGCAGATCGCTCACCACCGCTTTGAATACCGTCTCATCCGGGACATCCTTGCCAGACCAAAGGCGCATCGCGGCAATCGTGGCCGGCATGGTTTCGCGCAGTTCAGGATTCGAGATACTTTTTCCCAGAATCGAAGTAATGGGAAAGAGGAAACTCACCACGATAAACAGAAACAGCGGCGCAATCAGCAAGAGTGAACGCTTCTTGTAAACCGCCTGCGCGGTGCGCAATTGCTGCTTCAGTTTGGCATTCCCTTCTTTCTCGCGGGATGATGGCGTGACGGCCAGCATTTCGCTCTGGGACATAGGCTTTATCTCCATCTGACATACTTACTGTAAAACCACGACTTATCGGGCAAACGCTCCGCAACAAAGTGCGCGAATCACCGAAGTCGGTTGCGGGACACGGCGTCGCGCCTGGTCCCGCGTCTTGGATGTCCGTCTTAAAACCGGGTTACTTTTATTGCGCAGCCCAGGCGTTGAAACGCTGTTCCAGTTCTTCGCCGTGGTCAATCCAGAACTCGGTATCCACCTGCAAGGCGTTTTCCAGGTTTTCCGGGGCGGTCGGCAGGTTTTGGGCAATCTCGGGCTTCAGCATCGAGATGGCTTTCACATGCGTCGGGCCGTAGGGAATATTTTCCGCAAACACTTTCTGATTTTCAGGCAGGCTGGCAAACGCAATGAATTGCTCCGCCAGCGCTTTGTGTTTGGAACCTTTGACGATCGCCCAGCTATCCAGATCGTAGATACTGTCAGTCCAAACGATCCTGAAGTCATGCCCTTCATTCTGCGCGGACGCCACTCGGCCATTGTAGGCGGAGGTCATCACCACATCGCCGGAAACCAGCCATTGCACAGGCTGCGCGCCGGATTCCCACCATTGAATATTAGCTTTGATCTGATCCAGCTTTTTGAAAGCGCGATCGACACCGGTTGGCGTCGCCAGCACGTTGTAAAGATCTTCACGCTTCACGCCGTCGGCCAGCAACGCGATTTCCAGGGTAAATTTGGCGCTTTTACGCAGCGCGCGTTTTCCCGGATAGGTTTTCACATCCCAGAAATCCGCCCAGCCTTTCGGCGCCTGCGACAATTTTTGCGCATTGTAGGTCAGCGCGGTCGACCACAGGAAGATACCGGCGCCGCATTCTGAAACCGCGCCTTTGACAAACTGAGACTGATCGCCCAGCTTCGACCAGTCAAGCGGTTCAAACAACCCTTCGTTACACCCGCGCATCAGCTCCGGGCCTTCGACTTCCACCAGATCCCAGCCAACCTGACCGGTTTCCACCATCGCACGGATACGCGCCATCTCGCCGTTATATTCACCGGCTTCAACAGTGCCTTTACCGGCAGCGGCAAACGGTTTGTAAAACGCTTTATCCTGCGCCTCTTTGTTCAGGCCGCCGAAAGAGATGACGGTGAGGGTCTCCGCCTGCGCCTGACAAGCTGCGGCGACAAGAAACGCGGATACGGCAATTTTTTTTAATCTCGTTTTGCTTTTAAACATGGTCTGGCTCCTGGAGTGTTAGTCGTCAACGTAAAATCGGCAATTACGCACCAAGCTTTTTGATGCATCATATATGATTCAGAAAGCATAATGTGTGCCATTTCAGAAAGTTCACTGATGTTTTGTCATCATGACGGGTGGGAACGGTGATACAAAGCAGGGAAATAATTAACCGGATAGGGATACTGTTTTCCGATGCTTTCCTTTTACCGTGTTTGCCTTTTAATGGTGCATTTCGCTGTTTGACCGCACTGTTCAGGCGCGTGCGGTTTTTTGAAAATACGGGGGACGCCCGGACGCGACGCCTCCCCTTTTCCTCCGGTCTCTCCCAAAAATTACCGGGAGAGATCAACGCAGATATATTTCATTTCCAGATAATCTTCGATACCGAAACGCGAGCCTTCGCGTCCCAGCCCTGACTGCTTCACTCCGCCGAACGGCGCGACTTCGTTGGAAATCAACCCGGTATTAAGGCCAACCATGCCATAGTCCAGCGCTTCAGGCACCGTCCACTGGCGAATGGCGTCGCGGGTATAGACATACGCCGCCAGACCAAACTCGGTATCGTTCGCCATCGCAATCACCTCAGCCTCATCGCTGAATTGAAACAGCGGCGCAACCGGTCCAAACGTCTCTTCGCGGGCAAAACGCATATCGCGGGTCACCCCGCCGACGATGGTTGGCGTAAAGAATGTGCCGCCCAGCTCATGTGGTTTGCCGCCCAGCAGCAGCGTCGCCCCTTTCGCCAGCGCATCATCAATATGCTGCTGCACTTTCTCGATCGCATCGGCGTCAATCAGCGGACCTTGCGTCACGCCGGGTTGGGAGCCATCACCCACTTTCAGCTTTTGCACTTCTTCAACCAGCTTCTCGGTCAGCGCGGAATAAATCCCTTTCTGCACATAAATCCGGTTGGCGCATACGCAAGTCTGGCCGCTGTTACGGTATTTGGAGGCTAAAATGCCTTTTACCGCCAGATCCAGATCGGCATCGTCAAACACGATAAACGGCGCGTTACCGCCCAACTCCAGCGACAGTTTTTTCACCGTCGGCGCACTTTGCGCCATCAGGATTCGCCCGACTTCCGTCGAGCCGGTAAAGGTCAGCTTACGCACCACCGGACTATCGCACAGCACTTTGCCGACGGATTTGGCATCACCGGTAATCACCTGCAACACGCCACGCGGAATGCCCGCCTGCTGAGCCAGTTCGCCCAACGCCAGCGCGGTGAACGGCGTCTGCTCAGCCGGTTTAACTATCATGGTGCAGCCCGCCGCCAGCGCAGGCGCGACCTTGCGGGTGATCATCGCCGCCGGGAAATTCCACGGCGTAATCGCCGCGCACACCCCGATCGGCTGTTTGATAACCAGCATGCGCTGCTGCCCTTGCGGCGATTGCAGTACGCTGCCTTCGATACGCTTGGCTTCTTCCGCGAACCAGTCGATAAACGAGGCGGCATAGGCGATTTCCCCTCGCGCTTCCGCCAGCGGTTTACCCTGTTCCGCCGTCAGCAGGACGGCCAGGTCTTCCTGATTGTCCATAATCAAACGCGCCCAGGCTTGCAGCACCGCCGCACGTTCTTTACCCGTACGCTGACGCCAGCTTGTCAGCGCACGTTCAGCCGCCGCAATCGCCTGCCCGGTCTGCTGCGACGTCACGAGAGGAACACTGCCCAGAACGTCGCCCGTCGCCGGGTTGGTCACACTCAGACGCTTAGGGTTCTCGCTGTCATGCCAGTCGCCGTCAATGAGACAATGCTGGCGGAGTAAGTCTTTTTGTTTCAGTTGCATAGCATCTCTTTTACTTTGTCAGTACGCGGGTCAGAATGGTCATCGCCTGGCTGAACTGATCGTCTGGGATCGTCAGCGGGTACAGGAAGCGAATCACATTGCCATGCACGCCGCAGGTTAATAACAACAGACCTTCTTTCAGGGCTTCCTGCTGGAATTGACGGGTAATCTCAGCCGATGGTTTCCCCGTTTGCGGATCGTTGAACTCCGCGGCCACCATTGACCCCTGCGCACGAATCGCGGCCAGAGCCGGGCACTGTCGTTTCACGTTTTCCAGCGTTTCCACCAGCGCCGCACCGAGACGCCGTGAGCGCTGACACAGCTTCTCTTCTTCAATCACATCCAGCACCGCCAGCGCGGACGCCACAGCCAGCGGGTTACCGGCATAGGTGCCGCCCAATCCGCCCGGCGCAGGCGCATCCATCACGTCGGCGCGGCCTACCACGCCGGAAATCGGGAAACCACCGCCCAGACTTTTCGCCATGGTGATCAGGTCTGCATGCTCGGCATAGTGCTCCATCGCAAACAATTTGCCGGTGCGGGCAAAGCCGGTCTGTACTTCATCGGCTATTAGCAGTATACCGTGCTCATCACACCGCTTACGCAACGCGCTGATAAAGGCCGGCGGCGCCACGTTGAAACCGCCTTCGCCCTGAACCGGCTCCAGCACAATAGCGGCGACCTGATCGGCCGCGATATCCGCTTGCAACAAGTTATCGATACTGGCCAGCGCCTGTTCCACCGTGATACCCAGTTGCTCATTGGGATATTGCGCATGGAAGATGGAACCAGGGAAAGGGCCGAAACCGTTGGAGTAAGGCGCCACTTTGCCGGTTAACGTCATGGTTAACAGGGTACGGCCGTGGAACGCCGCGCCAAAAGCAATCACGCCGGGACGACGGGTATAGCAACGGGCGATTTTCACCGCGTTTTCCACCGCTTCGGCGCCCGTGGTAAAAAACGTACTTTTCGCCGGGCCATCAATCGGCGCCAGCGCGTTGATACGCTCGGCCAAACGGACATAGCCGCCGTAAGGCACAATTTGGTACGCCGTATGAGTGAAGCAATCCAGTTGCTCACGCACCGCCGCTAAAATTTTCGGATGGCGATGCCCGGTATTCAGCACCGCGATGCCGCCAGCGAAATCGATAAACTCACGGCCTTCAATGTCCCACAGCGTGGCATTCTCCGCCCGGGCCGCGTAGAAATCACACATCACACCTACACCACGCGGCGTGGCGGCCAAACGGCGTTGATTCAGTTCGCTATTCTTCATTCTCTGCTCCGATTACAAGGTACACCCAGGTTTATTAGTGCCGCGATGTGATCCGCTGCCTGACATCTTTCTGTTGCTATTTATGCGCCGGATGGTTCTATAATCCAGTGCCAGTTTTGAATATTTGAAGGAACCACTTTTGCGCTCGCTTTTAACCGATTTACTGCTACAGCGTTTAGGCAACCAACAGGCTGGCACGCTGAACAAGCGGCTATACGACAGTATTCGCCTGTCAATTCTCGACGGCGCCATTACCGCGGGCAGCCGACTGCCCTCTTCACGCGATCTGGCCCACGAGTTGTCGCTGTCGCGCAACACGGTATTGGCGGCCTATGAACAGCTTCTGGCGGAAGGCTATATTGAAACCCGAACCGGGAGCGGCACCTTTGTGACGCAGCAGTTGCCGGACGGCAGCATGATGCAGGTACGTAGCGTGAATCTCTCGGCGGCCCGATTGCCGATACAGGAGTTATCGCGCCGGGGACGGCATCTGCTGGGTTATGCCGGGGCATCTCCCCGGCAGTGGGGCGCGTTTATGCCCGGTATTCCTGACATTGCCAGCTTTCCTCTCGATCTGTGGCGCAGAATCCAGACCCGGCTCATACGGCGCGTCAAACCGGAGCAACTTTCCTATTCACCTGTCGGCGGCTGTCCTGAACTTCAACTGGCGCTGATGGATTACCTGCGGGTATCCCGCTCGGTTGAATGCACGCCGGAACAGATTCTGATTACGGAAGGTACGCATCAGGCGATGGATTTGCTGGCGAAGATGCTCTGCAATCCCGGTGACTTGGCCTGGATAGAAGACCCCTGCTATTGGGGAACGCGAAACATTCTGACGATTAATGGTCTTCGGGTCGCCCCTATTGACGTCGATGAACAGGGGATGGTGCCGCCGGATACGGTAACGCCCCAGTCAGTGCCGCGGCTTATCTGCGTTACGCCTTCGCATCAGTACCCGCTGGGCGCGGTGATGAGTCTGGCACGCCGCCAACGGCTGTTGGCATTGGCGCAGGAGCAAGAATGCTGGGTGGTGGAGGATGACTATGATAGCGAATTCCGCTTCTCCGGCAGCCCAATCCCCTCGCTGCAAGGGTTACAGACTCACTCCCCGGTGATTTATATCGGCACTTTCAGTAAAACGCTTTACCCCGGTTTGCGGGTCAGTTATATGGTCTTGCCGCCGCAGTTGGCGCGTGATCTGAAAATCGCCCATTCGGAGATGTACCGTGGCGGCCATTGGCTGACACAGGCCACGCTGAGCCAGTTTATTCAGGAAGGTCACTACGCCGCGCACATCCGCCGTATGCGCCTGCTGTACGCCAAACGGCGCACGATGCTGACAGAGCTGATCGAGCAACAGCTTGGGCCTGAATATGTGGGCGACAACAGCAATGCCGGGCTGCACATGCTGCTTCGGCTGCCTTCAACCACCGATGACGTCCAGCTCAGCACGCAAATTATGCAACGCGGCGTGACGGTCAAACCGCTGTCCAGCTACTATCTGCGCCCAACCCGAAACCGGGGATTATTGCTGGGTTACGCCTCGGTGGAAGAGAGCAATATGACGCAGGCGTTTTCCGTGATTGTGTCCTGTATTCAGGCGTCAAAAAAGGTCGAACGCGGTTTTTGACGCTGTGCCGCGTAAGCACTATTTCGGTGCTCACCAACAACAGGCCTCACCATAACAGGGCGACCCGATTGTCTGATTTTCTCCCTCTTAGTTTTCAACATGCTCGTAATGCTCACTTTTATCAAAACAGGCATGTTTTATGCATCCTGATGGTTGAAGACACCCGTCACTGCGAGAGAATGAAATAATGAGAAATTATGTCAGCTTCAAGAATATCCAGAAAACCTACGATGGCGATCGTCTGGTCGTTAAAAACCTGAATCTGGATATCCATGAAGGCGAGTTTCTGACCCTGCTCGGCCCGTCAGGGTCAGGAAAAACCACCAGCCTGATGATGCTGGCCGGATTTGAAACCCCGACTCAGGGTGAAATTCTGCTGCGCGATACCCCACTGCACCACCTTCCCCCGCATCAGCGCGGCATCGGCATGGTGTTCCAAAATTACGCGTTGTTTCCGCATATGACGGTGGCAGAAAACCTGGCCTTCCCGTTATCCATTCGCCGCATGAATCGTACCGACATCAAAGAAAAGGTCGACAAAGTGCTCGATCGCGTGAAGCTGACCAATCTGGCGGATCGCTATCCGGCGCAAATGTCCGGCGGGCAACAACAGCGCGTGGCGTTGGCGCGCGCGTTAGTATTTGAACCCAAACTGGTATTGATGGACGAGCCGCTGGGGGCGCTGGATAAACAGTTGCGGGAGCATATGCAGTTGGAAATAAAAGAATTGCATGAGGCGTTAGGGTTGACCGTTGTCTATGTCACACACGACCAGAGTGAAGCCATGACCATGTCCAACCGGGTCGCGGTTTTCAACGATGGCATCATTCAGCAGATGGCCAGCCCCAGCGAAATCTACGAAAAGCCGGAAAACACATTCGTCGCGCAGTTTATCGGGGAAAATAACACGCTGATCGCCACACAACTTGGCGCCGACGGCAATTTCTATCGTGCTCAGCTTGACGATGGCACACAACTGCGGGCGTTAAAAGTGCGGCCCAGCTCACCGGGCAAAAAAATCGCTTTGTGTATCCGACCTGAACGCGTTCGGATTAATGCAGCAAACGTTGACAGCCTGGCTCAGCAGGTCAAAGCACGGATTCAGCAGTTCATCTATCTGGGCGACCATGTGCGCATGATGACGGAGGTGGCAGGCCAGCCGCAGTTCATGGTGAAGCTGCCCGCGAGCGAAATTCAACCCCACTGGACAACCGGTTCGGAAGTCACGCTTTCCTGGCACCCGGAGCATCTGCGTGCGCTGGATGTGATTGTCACCCATTAATATTGATCTTCCCTAATAACAAAACCGCCCCGATAAAAACGGGGCGGTTTTCATGCTGCCGATTAATACGCTAATCGCGGATCATGCGGTATATCCACAGCACCACAATGGCGCCAACCACCGCGACAACAAAACTCCCGAAATTGAAACCATCCACCCGCCCAAAGCCAAAGAAGGTGCTGACGTATCCCCCGACCACCGCACCCACAACACCGAGTATGATCGTCACAAAAATTCCGCCGCCGTCTTTGCCCGGCATAATCCACTTCGCCAAAATACCGGCGACTAAGCCAAAAATAACCCAGGACAAAATACCCATAATAACCTCTCTTTAGATTCATCGCGTCCCTCACTCTGCCAACCGTCGGCAGATAAGACACGAGTCCAAGTATAGGCAAAGATTGAAAAAAGCGTCAGGAAGATGCTCAGAAAATCATTAACGCTGATTGGAAAAGCCAGGAGGCAGCGACGTGCCCGGTTTTAACCGTACCGGCATACAGGTGAACAAAATCTCCCTTTATAACACCTAAATAACCGACGTTCGTATAAGGACGACCAAAAAGAGCATTCACTATTAGGAGGGAAACATGGATAGGATTAATAACTGGTACTCAAACGCATATACGCACAATCACTCTATGGATTCATCTTGCAGTGTGTCAGCCACTGAATCCAGTGGCGCCGTAACAGGGCTGTCTGAACAGATCAGCGACTTAACCAGGGAGATAGCCAACAGGACCCGACTGTCCACAACCGGGTATCAAATGGCGATGGACCGTATCAATAATCCGCATAAGCTGGATTCGGACTCACTGATGACGATGAGAAGAGCAGAACAGTATCAAAGTGCGGCGAAATCTGCATATCCGACAGAAACCCTAAAATCGCTTGCTTCTTTGCAACAATCACAGATTTATCACACTTCCAGCGGCGAAATGCTAGGCGCGATTGAAATGTCGCTGGAACAACTCTCCACATGTCTGGACAGATGCAGAGCACACGGTTTTTCCAATTGCGATATGCAAGCGCTGGAAGTCGCACTTCATCTGAAACATCGTTTAGGCGTTGACGACTTCAAGATCATGAGTAATCACAAGCTCAGTCATAATTACGTTGTCATGAATCCGAGTAACACGTTTCCTAGAGGCGCTATCGTCGATTCCTGGACCGGGCAAGGCGTACTGGAATTAAATTTGAAGACGAAACTGAAATTTCAGCATCACGAAGGAAATTGCTATATCAACCAAAATATGCATGACTGGATTGATAGTTACGGCTCCAGCTACGTTTTATAGTACTGAACATGAAATTTAGGCCAGCGAGGTTATCCGCGTTCCCCACCCCACTTACAACTGCGCCTAAACCGACAGGTCATTTATAGACAAAATCCTAATTAATGCGGTGTTGCTCTCGTTTAAACTAAACGATTACACTGTTTTTACGCTGTTTCAACAGGTTTGTAACGTTGAGGAGTAATATGAAAAAAATCAGTAAAGAGCGATTTATCGGGCTGGAGTGGCTACGATTTTTGCTCGGCTGCTATGTTATGATTTATCACACAATACATGCCTATCCACAGCGTTTGCGCGTACCGTTTTTGACCGAGCTCACCAGTATGGGATTTTTTGCCACCAGCACATTTTTTGTGTTGTCGGGTTTTCTCTTGGCGCACGTCTACATCAAAGACGGTCGTTTACGTGAACCGGCCCGACATTTCTGGGCCAAACGCTTGTTTAACCTTTACCCCATCCATATTATCGCGTTGCTCTCGTCGGTTGCCGTCGTGACACTGATGCAATGGCTGGCGGTTCCGCCGGAAGGACAGGTCGCCAGCGCCCGTTTCGTGATTTATGACACCAACGATCCTGCGGCCGACCCACAATCGCTGCGCCACTATATGTCCAATGCACAGTTGGCATTCAACAGCGTTTTACAGTTGCTGTTGTTACAAGCGTGGAATCCCTATTTTCTGACGTTCAACGCCCCGCTGTGGTCGCTTTCCACGCTGTTCTTTTTCTATCTGCTGTTTCCTCTGCTGGCCCCGCGGCTGCTCAACAGCCGTCATCCCTGGCTGTGGATGGGGATTGTCTGCCTGCTCTACCTGCTGCCGCCCATCTGGGTTGTCTGGAGCGAGCAATACGGCATGCCATACACTGGGCTATTGCAACGTGGGCCCATATTCCGTTTACCCGAATTTCTGGCGGGAATTCTCGGTTATGCCCTTTTCCGTCAATATCGTCAGAAAGACGTTTTGCCGCTGACCAGAGTCCAACGCTATGGCGTTGCGCTTTTCATTTTCGCCAACTTTATCGTGGCGACCTGGCTGTTTACCCACGGTGAGGCATACTGGTATTTCCTGCTGCACAACGGTTTGCTGCTGCCCGCGCAGGTGGGTCTGGTTTGTATCAGTGCGCTGGCGCGTGATCCCGATAGCGAATTTCTGCGGCACTGGTCCCCCCGTCTGGGGGCCGCATCGCTGTCGATTTTTGCGTTGCATGTGCCGCTGTTCAACCTGTTTCGCACCCTGGAACAGTTGGTTCGGGGAGATCCGATGGCCTGCTTTACCAATTGGAATCAGTGTATTGCCGCCGCCGGACAGGTTCAGTTGTCAATGACCGGCTACCTTATTTTCCTGATCGCTACCGCCACCCTGTGCGTTATGTTCCAAGAACGTATCATTTTACCCGTTCGCCAGTTCCTGACGGCACGCTTCCTGAATCCGCGTCCAGCGTCCCCGACCTGAGCCTTGCAACAGCTAGCGCGCGAAGTGTGACGAACATCGCGTTATAGCTGTTAATCATCCAACATATCTTTTGTAACTATTTCCATTCTCGCTAATGTTCGTTTTTGACTAGAGCCTCACATCAATTCCTGTTAATGTTTGCCGTTCCGGGATAAACCGGCTTATTACTCAATCGGCTGTACGTCTTGAATGACGTCGTTCAATACTTGTCACCACTGTGTATCTTTATCTGGCAAAATGACACTATCCAAATACGCAATATCTTCCCTGAGCCTGGTTATCGCATATGCTTGCACAAGCATTTCCCAAAGCCGCGCCGATACCGTCTGGTTGACCAACGGCGACCAACTTAGCGGTAAAATCACCCTGCTTGACAGCGGAAAGTTATTCCTCACTACGGATTATGCCGGTACGCTCTCCGTTTCATGGGATAAGGTAAAAACCTTTGAAACCGATCACGGCCTGGTCATTCAGGGCGAACGCTATCAGGACGGCGTACTCTATCCGAAGATTAAAGCCGGGGAAAATCGCGCTATCGTGGCATTACCGTCGCTCGCCAACGATGAATCCGGGCCACAGACGCTGAAACTCTCTGAAATTACCTCAATTGTCGCGCAGAAACCCCTGGTGGAAGACTTTGTCTGGAAAGGCAACATCGACGCAGGCATGTCACACAAGAAAAGTTCGACTGAAACCGACAACTATGATGCCAGCCTGGATACGCAGGCACGCCACGGTACATGGCGTCATAACGTCGACGTCAACTACCACCTGGCGAAAGAAAACAACGTTCAGAGCACTAAAAACGCGTCAGGCGAATATGCGCTGGATAAATTCGTGGATGAAAACTGGTTCTGGCAGGCGCGTTATCGATACAAACGAGACTGGATTGAAAGTATCAAAATCAACCGCTCGTTCGGTCTTGGTCCGGGTTATCAGTTCTGGGATAACGATCTTGGCGCGTTTTCACTGACCACGCTGCTCAGCACCCAGACCTATGTCTACCGGGATGAAGGAAAAGACGACTTTTACTCCGGCGGTGTGAAGTGGGATTACAACCGTTATCTTTACAGTAAATCGATAGAAGCGTTTACCAACGGTGAATTGGGCCGCTCTTTCGACGCTACCGCGCCGCTCTATCTAAAAGCGGAAGCGGGTTTGCGTTTCAAGCTGACCGACTGGTCTTCAATGAGTATGAAAGTGTCACGCACCCGCGTCGAAAGCGATCAGGGTGACGTCGATGATACCCTGTACACGATGGGTGTCGGCGTCGGCTGGTAAACCAGCGCGAAAGCTTGAGCATTAGCGAGCGTTACCAACGACGCTCGCCAACGTAGCGGGCGGCCGCTCTCATTGTTCTTGATCGCTGACGGCTAACTGATGCTGCAAAACACGTACACGCTGCGCAAGTTCGCTCAATCCGTTATCCAGCACGCCGTAGTTTTTCAGTTCTTTTTCCAACGCAAACAGATACTGAGCGTTCGTCCCCAGCGGACCGCTAGCCTGTGCAATCAAGGGCGCAACTTTCTGAATACAGGTATCCTGCTCGACCAGTGGATGTTCAGGTTCAACAACAAACACCAACGCAGTGACAGTGTCACCATCGCGCTTATGCAGTTCACACCATAACGGCCGATAGCAGGCTGTCAGCATTTCACGCTTCCACAGCAGTTCCAAATCTTCCCGCAGAGAAGTCTCAGGCAGACGGAATGCCAAACCGGTGGTATGTCCGCCCTGCTTTAGCGCCAGCATGCGTCCCGGCTGACTTGCCGTACCGCGCCCGACGGTCAGGCGTAAACAAAAAGCCCGATGCCAGCCGTACAGGGTGGCCAGGCAAGCTTCTTCAGCATCGAAAACCGGATTCCACATCAGAGAACCATAGCCGAAAACCCAGACCGGGCTGTCGTCAGGCCGACTAGCGAGGGTTTGCGCCAGCGAGTCCGCCCGCTGCTGTGGTGTGAGTAATAAGGTTTCCTCAATACAACCAAAAGACGTTCTACAATCTGCTTTCTGCAAAAAATCACGTGTTAACACTACTGACAGCTCCTGGTCGTACTTTTTGTTGTTTATGAAAGTCCATTGTCGTTTCAACCTTAAAACCCGATTGTTTTTGCTTGGTTAATTTTACGGCAACACCAGAATCAAGGTTATTCATTTCTGGCTCAGCAATCAAGGTTGATACCGGTCACAAAAAGTAAAAAAGATCACATCGTTATCATTTACATCGCTACACCCGTCATATTTCAAGCACGCGTCCGCCGACTCACTCAGGAAGACAATGCATGGCAAACCGGCAACCCACATTAACACATCAAAAAAATGCCGGATACGCAGGACTGGCTTGTCGGCAGACTAACGGGTCTTCAACTGCACGGGGATCGGGAAGGTGGACGTAATCCGCATTATGTCTGACTTTACTAATGAGAAGAGCAAAATAAACAGCATTAACACCACAAACACCTCGATATCATGAACAACCCTGAATAATAATCATAAAAAAAACACTAGATATTATTATGATAATACAAAAACACTCATATTCCCCACTTTCACATAAATTTTAGCGTTAAGCGTAAAAATTAGTAAAAAAGTCAGCAATCCGCAGATAATTTGCTAACCTATGCTTTCTTTTTACGCTATAACTACTTTTTAGTAACGTCAGTGCCGAAGAAGCCGTTTGATGACGTACTATTTTTTTGCCTCCGCGCATAATTCCTCTGGATAAGGAGAAGCCCCTTAAATGAAGTCTCACACCGAGGTTGTCAAAACCCGCCATCAGGAATATTCGCTTATTCTCCCCATTATTGCGTTGTTCGTTCTGTTCCTGTCGGGAAACTCGCAAAATTTCCTCACCATTCTGGGCATAAACTTGCTGGCTTTAGCCGGTATTCTTTTTAGCGCGTTCAGCGTGGTCCGCCATGCCGATGTGCTGGCCCACCGACTGGGTGAACCCTATGGCTCCCTAATCCTCAGCCTGTCTGTCGTGATCCTTGAAGTCAGTCTGATCTCGGCGCTGATGGCTACCGGCGACGCCGGTCCTAATCTGATGCGCGACACGCTCTATTCCATCATCGTGATTGTGACGGGAGGACTGGTCGGTTTCGCCCTGCTGTTGGGAGGACGGAAATTTGCCACCCAGTACGTCAACCTGAGCGGCATCAAACAATACCTGATGGCGATTTTCCCGTTGGCCGTGCTGGTGCTGGTTTTCCCCAGCGCCTTGCCGGACGGAAATTTCAGCATCGCCCAGTCTCTGATTATCGCCCTGATTTCCGCCGCAATGTACGGCGTATTTCTGTTGATTCAAACCCGTACTCACCAAAGCCTGTTTGTTTACGAGCATGAAGATGAAGGGGACGATCCCCATCATGGGAAACCGTCCGCGCACAGTTCGCTATGGCATACCGTGTGGTTACTTATCCACCTGATTGCCGTTATCAGCGTGACCAAAATGAACTCCCTGCCGTTGGAAACGCTGTTGGCAGAAATGAACGCGCCCGCGCAGTTTACCGGCTTCCTGGTCGCGTTGCTGATTCTGTCGCCGGAAGGACTAGGCGCGATTCGAGCAGTACTGAAAAACCAGGTACAGCGCGCCATGAATCTGTTTTTCGGCTCCGTGTTGGCCACCATTTCCCTCACGGTTCCCACAGTGACGGTGATCGCCATGCTGACAGGCCATTCGCTGAACTTTGGGCTGGATATGCCGCATATCGTCGTGATGCTGTCCGTGCTGGTACTGTGTCATATCACGTTTTCAACCGGCAGAACCAATGTCCTCAGCGGCAGCGCGCATCTTGCCCTTTTCGCCGCTTACCTGATGACCATCATGTTGTAAAACAAAAACCCGCCCGCTTTAACACCCCACTTCACCGGTGCCGCAGAATGCGGCACCGCCCTTATAACCAGCTTCCTCTTGATGTATGTCTGGATCTCTGAAGAGCATAAGGCGTATCGTATATCGCGTATGTCTACGACGGACCGTTTGGCCCGCCATTCTTTGTTTCTTTATTGGTTCTTTCCTCGATGAAAACGCACGGAATTAACGGTATCAAACCGTTCAGCGCACTTCTTGAAGCGTGCTGGCGCGAAAAATATACGCTGCAACGCTTTACTCATGACATCATTGCAGGCATTACGGTTGGGATTATCGCCATACCATTGGCAATGGCGCTTGCTATCGCCAGCGGCGTTCCCCCGCAATATGGTCTGTATACTTCCGCCGTAGCCGGGATCGTTATCGCCGTCAGCGGTGGTTCCCGGTATAGCGTTTCCGGTCCGACAGCGGCTTTCGTTGTCATTCTATATCCGGTTTCTCAGCAGTTCGGTCTTTCCGGGCTGCTGGTCGCCACGCTACTTTCCGGTATTTTTCTGGTCTTGATGGGCGCCTGCCGTCTGGGGCGGCTCATTGAATATATCCCGCTGTCGGTCACGCTGGGATTTACGTCCGGGATTGCCATCACCATCGCCACCATGCAAATTAAAGATTTTTTTGGACTTCATGTGGTGGTGGTGCCCGAGCTCTATGTTGGTAAAGTTGCCGAACTCGCCCGCGCCCTGCCGACATTCCAGCCTGGCGATACGCTGATTGGCATCACCACGCTGATGGTACTGATTGTCTGGCCCAAGCTGGGCATTCGTCTGCCGGGACATCTTCCCGCACTGCTTGCGGGCATGGCGGTGATGGGCGTGCTGTCGCTGTTTGGCTCGGAGGTCGCGACCATCGGTTCTCGTTTCAGCTATCTGCTGGCCGATGGCGCCCAGGGACAGGGGATTCCGCCTATCCTGCCGCGTCTGGTGCTTCCCTGGGATGTTGCCGTTCCGGGCGGCAACACCATGTCGCTGGACTGGCAAAGTATTTCCGCCCTGCTGCCCGCGGCGTTCTCGATGGCAATGCTCGGCGCAATTGAATCCCTGCTTTGCGCCGTGGTTCTGGATGGCATGACCGGCAGAAAACATTACTCGAACGCCGAACTCATGGGACAGGGCTTTGGTAATATCATCGCCCCGTTCTTTGGCGGCATTACCGCTACCGCCGCGATTGCCCGCTCCGCCGCGAACGTACGCGCCGGGGCCACTTCCCCCGTCTCCGCCGTGATCCACGCTTTGCTGGTGTTGCTGGCGCTGTTGGTCCTCGCGCCCTGGCTCTCTTATCTGCCGCTGGCCGCCATGTCCTCGCTGTTGCTGATAGTTGCCTGGAACATGAGCGAAGCCCACAAGGTGGTCGATCTGCTACGTCACGGCCCTAAAGACGACATCATCGTGATGCTGCTTTGCATGTCGCTGACCGTATTGTTTGATATGGTCATCGCCATCACCGTCGGGATTGTGCTGGCGTCATTACTCTTTATGCGTCGTATCGCGCGCATGACCAAACTGAGTGAATTGCCTGAAACCAAGATACCGGACCATCTGGTGCTGCGCGTCAACGGTCCGCTGTTTTTCGCCGCCGCCGAACGTATCTTCAACGAAGTGGAGCAACGCAGCGAGGCGTATCAGACCATTATTCTACAATGGGATGCGGTGCCGGTGCTCGATGCCGGGGGATTGAACGCATTCCTGCGCTTCAGCGAAACGCTGCCGCCAGGCAAGCGTCTGATCGTGACCGATATTCCGTTCCAGCCGTTAAAAACGCTGGCCCGCGCCAATGTCTATCCCATTGAAGGCCGTCTCAGTTTCTATGGTTCACTGTCACTGGCGCTAAAAGCCATTACAGAAAATCAATCTGCCGCGGTCGCTGAATAAGCAAACCATTTAACGGGCAGGCGTGCTCTGCCCGTCAAAACCCAGCATCGGTGCCGTCGAACGTCTTTAATGCGGCAACATCGGCGACTTGATACAGATGGAAAGTCGCTCGTTATGCTGGGTCAGGGTTAGCGTGTCGCTACATTCATGCGATATTGTGCGTAATTGCTCGCTGGTCAGCGGATAGGGCAACAGAATATCAAACGCGGTCAGCCCCTGCTGCTGCGCCAACGTGATCAGCCTCACGATATTCGTCTCGTCACTGACCTGAGTGGATAGCACCTGTAGCGCCAGCACTTTCAATCGATCCTCCGTTGCGTCCTGACGGGACAACGGCCTTTTAGTCACCATGCCAAAAATCGGCAACACGCCGTACATCGCATCCATAAAACGCCAGCGTTTATTGCACAACGCCGCCAAATAATCAGTGTAATCGATACAGATCTTTTCACTGGAACCCGCAGATTCAGGGCAATCCTTATTCATTCCCCTATTCTCCTCTTCACCAGTGGCTTTTCACACTATTTCAGAGTAAAACCCTACCCTCTCTGATAGCTTATTCGGGTATATTGACACGGTTCATTGTGGTTTTACAGCTTGTTCAGGAGTATGGCTTGTGGCAGCTTTTTCTTCCGCGCCGGTTTTAATCACCGGCGGCGCCCGACGCATCGGGCTTGCGTTGGCCCGTTCATTTCTGGCGCAAAATATTCCGGTCATCGTCAGCTATCGTCGCGTTTACCCGGCGCTAGACGCGTTGACGCAGCAAGGCGCCATCTGTCTGTCTGCCGACTTTTCCACCAACGAGCAGATTTATGCCTTCGCCGACCAGATCAAAACCCTTGCCCCCCGACTGCGCGCCATCATTCACAACGCCAGCAGTTGGCGGCCAGAGAGCGCGGATACGTCACCGGAAAAGGTCCTGGCGGAGATGCTGCAAATACACGTCAACACCCCTTATTTATTAAATCAATTACTGGAGTCTTGTCTGCGCGGCCAGGGCGCCGCAGGTGCCGATATTATTCACCTGACTGACTACGTGGTGGAAAAAGGCAGCGACAAACACATCGCCTATGCCGCCAGCAAAGCGGCGCTCGACAACATGACCCGCTCATTTGCCCGCAAGCTGGCCCCTGAAGTGAAAGTCAACGCCATCGCGCCCGCGCTGATTATGTTTCATGAGCACGACGCGGCCTCATATCGCCAGCAGGCGTTGGACAAATCGCTGATGAAAATCGCACCGGGCGAAGAAGAAATCGTCCGGCTGGTGGATTACCTGCTTGCCAGCCATTATCTGACAGGCAAAACTATCGGGCTGGATGGCGGCAGGTTGTTGCGCTGATATCGCTATCTTCCATTTGTTCTTACGCTTTCCCCATACCGCCCAGCGCTTTAACACCCGTTTACGCTTGATTGCTAGTACCAACTGGCGCACGAGGCTATGCTGGTATGGGACTTTTTTTAACGACACGGATACCATGCCGAAAATAGTTTTTGTCGAAGATGATGCGGAAGTCGGCAAGCTGATTGCCGCTTATCTGGGTAAGCACGATATTGATGTTCAGGTCGAACCGCGTGGCGATCACGCGCTGGCGTTTATTGCGCAGCAACAGCCCGATCTGGTATTGCTGGATATCATGCTGCCCGGTAAAGACGGCATGACCCTCTGCCATGAATTGCGGCCACAGTACGGCGGCCCAATCGTTTTGCTCACCTCGTTGGACAGCGACATGAACCATATTCTGGCGCTGGAAATGGGCGCTGATGATTACCTTCTGAAAACCACGCCCCCTGCGGTTTTGCTTGCTCGTCTGCGCCTGCATTTGCGCCAGTACGCCGTGATGCCGCAGAGCGGCGTAGAGCGTGCTCCGGCAGCGTTGCAGGTTCACAAACCGTTGCATTTTGGTCTGCTGTGTATCGACCCGGTAAATCGCGCGGTGATGCTGGGCAAAGAGGATATCATGTTGTCCACCGCCGATTTTGATCTGCTCTGGCAGCTGGCTACCCATGCCGGTCACATCATGGATCGCGACGCGTTGCTGAAAAACCTGCGCGGCGTCAGCTATGACGGCATGGATCGCAGCATCGACGTCGCCATTTCCCGGCTACGAAAAAAACTGTACGACAATCCGCAGGAGCCCTTTCGTATCAAGACAATACGCAATAAAGGTTACCTGTTTGCGCCTAATACCTGGGAAAGCGCCACACAATGAAAAAGTTGTTTATCCAGTTTTTTTTGCTGCTGTTTGCCTGCTTCGTGGTGATGACGCTACTGGTGGGGCTGGTGTATAAAGTCACGGCGGAACGCGCCGGGCGGCAGTCCATGAATGACTTAATGAAAAGCTCGCTCTATCTGATCCGTAACGAGCTGCGAACCATTCCCCCGCGCGACTGGCATAAAACCATCAATCAGATGGATTTGAATCTGTCGTTCAAATTGCATATCGAGCCGTTGAATAAATATGCGCTGCCGCCAAACGCCCGGCTGCGTCTTCGGCAGGGCGAGATCGTGGCGCTCGACCATGAATATACCTTTATCCAACGTATCCCGCGCAGCCACTATGTGCTGGCCGTCGGCCCCATTCCGTACCTGTTTTTCCTGCACGAAATACGCCTGCTGGATCTGCTGCTGGTGATACTCATTGGCCTGTCACTGGCCTTGCCGGTATTTTTGTGGATGCGCCCGCACTGGAAATCGATGCTGAAACTCGAAAACGCGGCGCAACGTCTGGGAGACGGTCACCTTAAAGAGCGGCTCCATTTTGATCAAACCTCCAGCCTGTTCCGGCTTGGCGTCGCTTTTAACCGGATGGCGGATAACCTGAACCAACTGATCGCCAGTAAAAAACAGCTGATTGACAATATTGCCCATGAGTTGCGTACCCCGCTTGTACGCCTGCGTTATCGGCTCGCCATGAGTGAAAATTTGACGGAGGAAGAGCGGCAAGCGCTGAACCGCGATATCGGTCAGTTGGAAGCGTTGATTGACGAACTCATTACCTATGCCCGGCTTGACCGTCCTCAGGTCGCCTTACATCTCGCCCCCGTCGATTTTCCCAAGTGGTTACAAACCAAAGTTGATGATTTCCGGCTGATCCACCCGGACAAAACCATTACGCTGGATATTCCTCATCCAGACGATTTTGGCCCGCTTGACCTGCGCCTGATGGAACGGGTACTGAATAATCTCGTCAACAACGGGCTCCGTTTTTGCCGGCGGCGGCTGCATATCAGCCTATTGCTGAACCCCGACGGGAGCGCTTGTCTTCAGGTCGAGGATGACGGCCCCGGCATTGCGCCGGATAGCCGCGATCATATTTTTGAACCCTTTGTCCGCCTCGAAGCCGGAATAGAAAACAGCAGCGGCGGCTGCGGATTAGGCCTGGCGATTGTACACGCCATCGCTCGCGCCTATGACGGCACCGTCGCGGTCGACGGCAGTCCGCTTGGCGGCGCCCGCTTCCGCTTTCACTGGCCGCAAAAAAACCTGCCGCCGACGCAGATTGCCCCCTGAAACTCGCTCTATTTTCACCCGAATGTATGAAGCCGCCGCAGCGTGTACATTCGGTTACACGCCGAAACCAATCACTTACGGAAGCCGCCCGCTTTTCTCCTTATGCTCTGTTCACCGGCCCTAATCGGGGTCATGAAACCTGAAAGAGATAACGAGGAAATGATGATGAAAAAAGTATTAGTTGCAATCACTGGCGCTGCCCTGGGTCTGTCCTCTGTCGCCTTTGCCGCGGATACCACAACCCACGCCTCGGCTCAAGTGACCGCTCCGGCAACCACGACTACTCCGGCTCGCGTTACCCATACCCAAAAACACATGAAGAAAACGCCCCCTACGGAGCAAAAAGCGCAAGCGGCAAAAAAACATGTGAAAAAAGCGAAAACGGCAAAACCCGATACGACCCCGCCAGCCGCCTGATAAAAGATTCACCTCAATGGGTTAGCCCCCTCTGAGAAGGGGGTGATACGCGGAGGGGGATTAAGACAAGGCCAGAATGTTGTCAGCAGTCTGCACACCCGGTTTACCGGGTGTATTTCATGGATATCGGATGATGTTACGTCGTTACTCATATGAAATCATCTTATCCCTTGTCATCCTCTGTGGGCTCATTACTCTGCTCTTTTTCCTGTAATCCCTTAGATCAGCCCCCGTTTTACGCTGAAAATGCCCGCCATCCCTAATCATGCTATGGAAAATCCATCTATAGTTATTTCACTTGACAGGTTCGGTAATTCGCTGACTTTTAACGTAAGGCACACTATTACATGCGCATATCAGCCGGATTATTATGTTCATTCTTCCTTGCCGCAACCGCAAGTTGGGCGGAGATCCCTTCCCCAGAGGCAGAAAAACAGCAGCAGATTTTATTTTTTAATCATGACGACCGGAACAGCGTGGACGATCCCTCCCAGTGGCCGTGGCAGGCGATCGGTCAACTGGAAACCATCAGCGGCAATCAGTGTACCGCGACCCTGATTTCTCCCCATCTTGCCCTTACCGCCGGGCATTGCGTACTCACGCCCCACAAACGCAAGGTAGATAAACCTGTCGCGCTGCGCTTTCTGGCAACGAAGAAGGGCTGGCGCTATGAAACCAAAGACATTGAAGCGCTGGTGAATAAAAAACTCAGCAGGCAGTTGAAGGCCGATGGCGAAGGCTGGATTGTACCTTCGCCTGCCGCGCCGTGGGACTACGCGCTGATCCGGTTAAAGCAGCCGCCCCCCGGTATCGCCCCCCTCCCTATGTGGCAAGGTAATCGTCAGTCGCTCATCGAGGCGCTGCAACAAAACCGGCGGCGGGTAACGCAAGCGGGTTACCCTGAAGATCATCAGGATACGCTGTACCGTCATCAGGATTGTCTGATTACCGGCTGGGCCCAACCCGCGGTGCTGACACACCAGTGCGATACATTGCCGGGTGACAGTGGTTCTCCGCTCATGCTGCACACCGAGTCAGGATGGCGATTAATCGCTATTCAAAGCTCAGCGCCGGCGGCCAGCGATCGTAAACGGGCCGACAACCGCGCCGTTTCGGTTACCGCCATTCGTCAGCAACTGGAAATGCTGGCAAGCGAGGCCCGCGCCGCGCGCTGATATCGTCTCGCGTCTGGCTGTCTCGCATCCGATTACGGCACATCAACTCCGTATAAACTATGCTTGATGTAGACCACCCACTTTATCAGGCAACCTTGGTCCTTAATTTATAGCATTATAAATCATAGCGTTAATCGCTTTGCGATAAACCACATTCTTTTTACTTCCTCTATGTTACTGTATCTTAAATTAATTAAAGCAAAAGAACGCTCTATTATTACTCAAGAAGAGGGGTAGCATGTTAAGGCATTTAGATCATGATGAAAAAAAACGCATGCAGACTCTCGATAAGCTAAAAAATCTTGAAACATCTCAAGACCGCATACTTGATACAATCACCAATCTGACCTGTCAGTTGCTTAACGTACCCACGGCACTGATCACCCTCATCGGTACAAAGAAACAGCATATAAAAGCCAAGACCAATTTTGTTTTAAACGAAATGGAAAAAGTCGGGTCATTCGATCATTACATGGTTCAGACAGGCAATATACTGATTTGCCAGGATGCATTGCAGGATAAGCGCTTCAAAAACAGTCCCTATGTCACGGGTGAGCCACACATTCGCTTTTATGCGGGAGCACCGCTTATCACAGCAGACGGCCATCCCATCGGTACGATCTGCGCGATTGATTATATCCCTCGGACTTTCGACAAGATACAGCTGAGTAAGCTCACTGATCTGGCGGCGATTGTCATGGCATTGATTGACTACCGCAATGCCATCGGCCTGATTGATGCGGTTACCGCCTTACCAAACCGGCAGCGGCTGATGGAGGATATCGGCCACTTGACGGACATCCATGAAAACTACCTGCTGGTGCTGATCGACAGCATTGATATTTCATACGCCTACCAAATGGGGCGCTCACTCGGTATGCCGACCGTGGAAGCCATCCTGAAAGATGTCGGCACATTTCTGCGCCTTGCCTTCCACGCTCACGGGAGCATTTACAGCGCGGCCGTAGGGCGTTTCGCTCTGCTGGTGAAAGCAGAAAAAAAAGTGCAGTTACTTGATGAATTGGCTGTTTGCGCCGATCGTATTAACGACAGTATTACCAGTCATGTGCCGTTAAAACTGGAGTTGTTTGCCGGTTATACGGAATTCCAGATCCCCGTGGACAACCCGCAACGTATTCTGCGCGAATCCATGAGCGCATTGCATGACGCCATTGATAACAATGTGCGTTACAGCGCCTACGACGCGGCCAGCGATCAAACCAAACGCCTGGCTTTTACATTGGTTAATGATCTGTCCGACATATTAAAAAACGATAAACCCGGCCTGTATTTGGTTTATCAGCCCAAATTGAACATCACCGACCATACTGTGATTGGTGCGGAAGCGCTGATCCGATGGCACCATTCCGAATTAGGTGAAATTTATCCCGATCAATTTATTCCCCTGGCAGAAAGCACCACGCTGATGCGTCCGCTGACGCAATGGGTAATCAAACAGACCGCCAAACAGCTAAAAACCTGGCGTCAGGCGGGACTGTTATTTCCCGTGTCCATCAATGTCGCGGCCAGTAATTTTGCTGAAGACGACTTTATTGAACGTTTAATTAATCTTCTTGATAACTACGGTTTAACGCCGAGCGATATTCAAATTGAATGTGTGGAAACACAGAAAATCCACGAAAGTTCAGAAATGATTGCCGCTATTTTGACGTTACAACGACACGGATTTATTATTGCCCTTGATGATTTTGGCGCCGGCTACAGCAATCTGACCTATCTGAGAAATATTCCGGCTACGGTTATCAAGCTGGATAAATCACTGATAAAAGATATTAAAACCGATCAGAATAGCAGGGTCATTGTCGAATCCATCATCAGTATGCTGCACAAACTTAATTATTCAGTACTGGCGGAAGGCGTCGAAAATAAAGACACGCTCGATTATCTAACCCAATTTGGTTGCGATGAAGTTCAGGGCTATTATTTTTCCCGACCGATTTTACCGGAAGCATTCACCACCTGGCTGGCTAACCACAAAGCCCAGTGATGCGTCTTGCCAAAACGCGTGGTTCACGTCATAGACATATGAGAACGGCAATCAGGGTTTCGAGCACGTTATGACCATATTTGATAACCAACAAGACCTCGACGATATTCGGCAAGCCATTGCATTGTTGGAAGCGCCCTCAATCACTATCCAGTTGGCGAATCTGGCGGGAAAGCCGATTGAATGGAGCCTGTCAAAACTGCCTGCATGGGTGAAAAACAACGTTCAGAATGTGGTTCACGCCGCGCTGCATAAATCTGTCGATGCCGCGTTGTACACGCTGGATGACACGCCCAAACGCGCCTCATCGCCGAAGAGCCATACGCTGGCCGCGGCGACATCGGGGGCGGTCAGCGGCTTTTTCGGCGCGGCGGGATTGATGGTCGAATTGCCTGTCACTACAACGATCATGATGCGTTCCGTTGCCGATATCGCCCGCAGCGAAGGTTTCTCATTGGCCGATTTTTCCGTCAAAGCCGCCTGCGTGGAAGTGTTCGCGCTGGGTGGCAAGAGCAAAAACGATGACACCGCAGATTCTGCCTACTACGCTTCCCGCGCCGTTCTTGCCGATGTCACGAAACATGCCACCCGCGAATTGATCGAGCTTGCCGGCAAGAAGGGAGCGGAAAAAACCTCGGCGAGAATCACTACGTCACAGGCAGGCAGAACGCTGGCCAGGCTAATTGATGCCGTTGCGACCCGGCTGGGCATTACCATCACGGAAAAAATGGCCGCCCAAATCGTTCCGGTCATCGGCGCCGCCAGCGGCGCGGCCATCAATACCCTGTTCATTCATCATTATCAGAATATGGCGCGAGGCCATTTCATTATCCAACGTCTGGAACAAAAATACGGCGAAGAAGAAATTAAGTCGGCGTATGTGCGGTTGAAAGACTGAAACAGTCCGGTACTGGCTGCCTTTTACCCCGTCTGTTCCATCGCCTGTAATATCCGTTTGTCTGATACTGGAAACGGCGTCCCCAATTGTTGCGCAAAGTAGCTCACCCGCAGCTCTTCAATCATCCAACGGATCGCTTTCACCTCCTCATCCTCCCGCCGTTCAGCCGGCAGCTTACTCCACCACTGCCGCCAGGCCTGCTGCACCTGTTCGACCTTGAGCATTTGCGCCCGATCGCGGTGAGCGTCCTGCGCCAGTTTTTCCAGCCGACGCTCTATCGCCTGTAGGTAACGCAGCACATCCGGTAGCCGACGCCAGCCATTTTCAGTCACGAAGCCGCGGAACACCAATCCATTAATCTGGTTTTTGATATCGTTCAGCGCCAGCGCCATCGTCATATCAATTCGCCCTTTCAACCGCTTGTTGATGGCAAACACCAGGGTCAGAATCTGTTCAACCTGTTGGGCAATATCCACCACCGTGTCGTTCAGTTCCGCGCGCACTTTTTCATGCAGTTGCCTGAAAGCGTCTTCCTGCCACACCGGGCCGCCAAACTCGGCAACCAACTTATCCACCGCACAGGCAATACAATCGTCGATCAGATCAAGCACTTTGCCGTAAGGATTGAAGTACAACCCCAGCTTTGCCTTATTGGGTAACTTCTCATGCAGATATTTAATCGGCGAAGGAATGTTCAGCAACAGTAAACGCCGCAGCCCCTGCCGCATCGCCTGCTGCTGTTGATGTGGCGTATCAAACAGGCGGATCGCCACACTCTGTTTTTCATCCACCAGCGCCGGGTATGCTTTTACCGAGTACCCCCCCCGCTTTTGCTCATAGCAGTCGGGAAGAGAACCAAAACTCCAGACGTGTAGATTGCGCTGTTCCAACCCGTCATCCGCTACGGCGGAGAGCGTCTGCTGGACTTTATCTTTCAGTTGATCTTTCAGCGCATTCAGGTCTTTACCCTCACGCAATGGGCGATTTTTCTCATCCACCACGCGGAACGTCACTTTCAGATGATCGGGCACCTGATCCCATTGCCACTCGTCGCGCGGCACGGTGACGCCCGTCATCAGCCGCAATTCACGCTCCAATGACTCCAGCAGGCTTTTTTCCAGCGGCGTGGCGCGCGCCAGAAACGCTTCGGCGTAATTGGGCGCGGGTACAAAGTTGCGGCGCATCGGTTTCGGCAACGATTTGATTAAGGCAATCACCAGTTCGCGGCGCACACCGGGAATTTGCCATTCAAACCCCTCGTCACGCACCTGATTAAGAATCGGCAAAGGGATATGCACCGTCACGCCGTCGGCGTCCGTTCCCGGTTCAAACTGATAAGAAAGACGCAGCTTCAGGTTGCCCTGATGCCAGAAATTCGGATAATCCAGCGCGCTGACTTTATCCGCCCCCTCTTTGATCAACATACTTTTTTCAAAGTTCAGCAGATCGGCATTCTGGCGGCCGGCGGTTTTCCACCACTGGTCAAAATGACGGGCGGAGATAATATCGTGCGGCAGGCGCCGATCGTAAAAAGCGAACAGTGTTTCATCGTCCACCAGAATGTCGCGGCGACGTGATTTATTCTCCAGTTCCTCAACTTCAGCCAGCAATTTCAGATTAGCGCGGAAAAACGCATGCGGGGTCTGCCAGTCACCTTCCACCAACGCATGGCGAATAAACAACTCACGCGCCAGCACGGGATCGATCTGGCTATAATTCACTTTCCGCGCCGCCACAATCGGCAAGCCGAACAGAGTGACTTTTTCCTGCGCCATGGCCGTTCCCTGCGCTTTTTCCCAGTGTGGATCGCTATAGCTGCGCTTGATCAGATGCTGAGCCAGCGGCTCAATCCATTCTGGCTCGATGCGTGCGGCAATCCGTCCCCACAACCGACTGGTTTCCACCAGTTCGGCCACCATCGTCCATTTCGGCGGTTTTTTGAATAGCCCGGAACCTGGAAAAAGAGCGAACCGCGCGTTGCGCGCGCCGCTGAACGCCTGTTTCTCGATATCTTTCTGGCCAATGTGCGACAACAACCCCGTCAGTAACGCGCAGTGAATACTGCGATAATCGGCGGGCTCGCTGTTTACCGGTAATCCCAGCGTTTTCACCACCTGACGCAGTTGGGTGTAGATATCCTGCCACTCGCGCACCCGCAGATAGTTCAGGTAATCACTGCGGCACAGCCGACGGAACTGGCTGGAAGATAAGGCTTTTTGCTGTTCGCGCAGATAGTCCCATAACTTGACGAACGCCAGAAAGTCGGATTCTTTATCGACAAAACGGCGATGCTTTTCATCCGACGCCTGCTTTTTATCCAATGGCCGCTCGCGCGGATCCTGAATGGACAGCCCGGCGGTAATTACCATCACTTCCCGCACACAGCCAGTTTTGCGGGCCTCCAGCACCATGCGCGCCAAACGGGGATCGATAGGCAATTGCGCCAATTGGCGTCCCTGCGGGGTCAAATGGTAGTGACCGGTTTCCGCCAGTTGGATCGCGCCCAGCTCCTCCAACAGTCGCACGCCATCCTGAATATTGCGTTTATCCGGCGCCTCGACAAACGGAAACGCCGCAATATCCCCCAGCCCCAGCGCCGTCATTTGCAAAATAACGGATGCCAGATTGGTACGCAGAATTTCCGGGTCGGTAAATTCCGGGCGTGACAGAAAATCCTGTTCGGAATAGAGACGAATACAAACCCCGGCGGCCACGCGACCGCAGCGCCCTTTACGCTGATTGGCCGACGCCTGGGAAATCGCCTCAATCGGCAGGCGCTGCACTTTGGTTCGGAAACTGTAACGGCTGATGCGCGCCGTGCCGGGATCAATCACATAGCGGATACCCGGCACCGTCAGCGACGTTTCCGCCACGTTGGTCGCCAGCACAATACGCCGGCCGTGGTGTGACTGGAAGACCCGGTTTTGCTCCTGATTGGACAACCGGGCATACAGCGGCAAAATTTCAGTATGCGGCAAATCCAGTTTGGTCAACGCATCGGCGGTATCGCGGATTTCCCGCTCACCGCTCATAAAGATCAGGATATCGCCGGGCCCTTCCCGGCCCAGTTCATCCACCGCATCAAAGATGGCCTGTAGCTGATCGCGGTCGCTCTCCTCGGCCTCTTCCACCACCGGCCGGTAGCGCACCTCCACCGGGTAGGTGCGCCCCGAGACTTCAACGATCGGCGCATTGTCAAAATGGCGGGAAAATCGTTGAGGATCAATGGTCGCGGAGGTAATGATGACCTTCAAATCAGGACGCTTCGGCAGAAGCTGGCGTAAATACCCCAGAATGAAATCGATATTGAGGCTGCGCTCGTGCGCTTCATCGATAATCAGCGTGTCATACTGCATTAACAGCCGATCCTGCTGAATTTCCGCCAGCAGAACACCATCGGTCATCAGCTTCACCAGCGTATCGTCGCCCACCCGATCATTAAAGCGAACCTTGTAACCAACGCATCCGCCCAGCGGCGTTTCCAACTCTGCCGCAATGCGATCGGCCACCGTTCTGGCCGCCAGACGCCGTGGCTGAGTATGACCAATCAAGCCACGCACGCCGCGTCCCAATTCCAGGCAAATCTTCGGCAACTGCGTGGTTTTCCCCGATCCGGTTTCCCCCGCCACGATGACGACCTGATGCTCGCGCAACGCGCTGATAATCGCGTCTTTCTTCTGGCTGACAGGCAACTGTTCGGGATAATGAATAGCCGGGCGGGCGGCCCGCCGATTTTCCACTCTCTGGCGGGCGACAGCGATCTCCCCCTCAATTTCCTGAGCAATCGCAGCCTGAGCCTGAGGGTTGCCAACTTTCGCGGCGCCCTGTAAACGACGGCGCAGGCGTTGCTGATCGCGGAGCATTAACTCATTTAACGACGTAGATAATGCGCTGAGCGGTGATTTCACGTAGCTATTCCTTAAAACTTTTTCATATTACGAGCGATGCTTAGCCCCGATTCCAGTCACTTAAGCCGGAATATTTTCCAGCATACCTGTCCGGCGCGCATGGTAGCACATCGCCCGCGGGGGCTCTAACCGCGCTCACGTCCACTTATTCAATAAAATCGAACAACGCGCTCGAATATTTGCACTTTCAACCCAGGCGGCGCCTCCATAAGATGAAACGCATCAAAGAGCGTCGCAATATGACCAACCTCAATTAACCTAAGGAATTGGCAATGAGCAAAGTTTTGATTCTGAAATCAAGCATCCTGGCGGATTTTTCACAGTCTAACCAACTGGCGGACTACTTCGGCGCCCAGTGGCAAACCACTCATCCTGCTGACAGCATTACCGTTCGTGATTTAGCCGCTCAGCCGGTCCCTGTGCTTGATGGTGAATTGGTCGGCGCTCTGCGTCCTTCTGATGCGCCGCTGACGCCACGCCAGCAAGAAGCCTTAACCCTGTCAGATGAGCTGATTGACGAATTGCAGGCACATGACGTTATCGTGATTGCCGCGCCGATGTACAACTTCAACATCTCAACGCAGTTGAAAAACTATTTTGACCTGATTGCCCGTGCCGGCGTGACATTCCGCTATACTGAGCAAGGTCCTGAAGGTCTGGTGAAAGGTAAACGCGCCATCGTGCTGACCAGTCGCGGCGGCATTCATAAAGATACGCCGAGCGATCTGTTGGAACCTTACCTGCGCCTGTTCCTGGGCTTCATCGGTATTACCGATGTTGAATTTGTTTTCGCTGAAGGTATCGCTTACGGCCCGGATGTCGCTCAAAAAGCCGTTGAAGACGCAAAGGCACAACTGTCTCAGTTCGCCGCCGTATGACATACGTTTAACGCGCAATGATCATCATTAGCACCCTGCTGTAATATTTGTACTTTGGCTGTTTTATTGCGCGCCTTCAGGCGCGCTTTTCTTTATTTCTTCGCCCGCCGCATTATTCGATTTTTCCAATAGCTGCGTGGCTTCTTTATCCGCCCGGATATGAATTTCATGATCGACCTTGACGTTCATGTTGATCGTGATCGGTTCTTTAGGCGCGGCCACTTCAATACGCGGCACACAGCCTGCCAGTAAAAACACCGCCCCTGCGCCTGCCTGAATCACACCATAACGCTTCATGGCGCTATCCTTAATTTATTCATTTGCCTGCTGCTCCAACGTATCCTGCAAATTATCGCCAAAACGCAAACTCCGCCATAGCTGGAAAATATTCTCCTGATGACGATAGTTGAGAATGACTTGTTTCTGCGCACTTAATAGCGGGTTTTTGCCCTGAATTTGCGATACCAGCGCCAGTTCGCCCTGATTACTCAACTCCACCGTGGCATGAGCGCGGCCAATTTCCAGATAACGCATCCAGTCAATCGCCACGCCTCTGGCCATGTTGTTACCTGCCAGCTCGTCGGCAAATTGCTTATCCATGCGAATTGTCAGGAAACGATCGTTGGTGAAGCGCCCTCGCTGGATCAGCATCTCAGGATGGTTAAAATTTAACGGAAGAACGCCGCTGACCCGCCCCGACATCGCAAACTGTTTCAGTTTCAACGCCGTTATCAGTTCGCTGAGCTCCACGCTTTTCACGGTGAACAGCGCATCTTCCCGTTGCGGCCAACGTAAAACCAAAAGGCTGATGTGGCCGCCCAATGCCTCCATGCCGGCCTGCGATATCGTCAACGGCCACTTTTCACTGAACGGATAGTAACCGCGCAGATCGACACGGACAGCCGTCATGCGAAACAGATTGTCCAGCATGGCGATGCGCAGCGTCACCGGTCGTTTTATGCCTAACTCCCACCGCTGACTCTTCAGGCGGTAAGGCAGCACAAAATTTACGCCGCCGACTTCGCCATCCCGCAACCACACCCCGCCGTTATTTACAACCCAATGCCCGCCGGCGCGGAATCCCTGCCCCCGCGCCGCGGAAAATGCCGCCTGCGCGTAGAATTGTCCGGCCCGGATCTTCATGTTCAGCCTCGGCGAAAGCAAGGGCTGAAAAACGGTCAGGGACTGACGCGGCCACCAGGCATTGCCGCGTAGACGTTCACCATCCCAACGTCCACGCAGAGATACCGGGCCTATATCCTGCGCCTGTATCTGTCCCTTTATCAGAAAGTCGCTGGGATCATTCCCTTGCAAACTAAGTCTCATCAATGTGGGAGGAAGATAACCACCGTTGCTGAAATCCACCTGCTCCGATTCAAGCTGTAACGCGCCCTGAAAAGAGGTCGCTGAACGGGCGCGCTGCCAGCGCACGGGCTCAACGATGGTCAACCGCGGCCGGCGAACCACCGCCAGCCCGTAGCCAAGTTGATTCAATCCGCTCGACAGTCGGCTCACCTCAATCAGCGAATCCCGCCAGAAACCGCGTCCCGCCACGTCCCATTCCCCTTTCAGCGGCGGCAGTTGTCCACTGCCCCAATACCGCCACTGCCATTTTCCCTGGTCGGGCCAGAAATCCTGCGCCTGTCCATCCAGATGCAGGTTGAATCGTCCCCAATAGCTATGCCGGGCTTTGAGGATAGCCTGCAACCGGCCATTTACCCCAGCGGGGCTTATTCGCACCCCGGCCAGCGGCCAGCGCGCTTCCTCAAGCCGGAACTGCGGCCCCAGCGAACCCCAGGCGCGCAGTAGCCCGCCCGGTAAAATCAACAGTTCCGGGTTTAATAAGGAACCTTGCAATATGCCCGGCAGCGATGCCGTGAATGACAAATCCGACAGGTTGGCCTGGCCGGTGAGCTGAAAACGCAACTCGCTGTTTCCCAGCCCAATATGACCCGGCCCCAGCACCAGAACCGCGTTGGCCTTGCCGTTATGCCCTTGCGTCAACAGGTTCATTCGCGCATCGATGCGCGTTTTTTCCAGCCCCTGCCTCCAATTCTGCAAGGTGAGTGAAATCCGTCCCGACAGCGGTTGTGCGGCATAAGGCCAGCGCCAGATACCGTTATTCACCTGAATCCGCTCTTGCGATAATTGCCACGGCAGCATGACCAGGGGCTCATCCTCCTCCGCCGCCAGTAACGAAAACGCACCTTGCTGATGCTGCCAACTCAGCCTCATGGAAACCGGCCGAGGCATTTGGCCGGTATCAAGCTGCCCCTTGAGCACGCCCTGCACAGGCGCCTGCGGTAGCACATCCGCCAGATCAATCTCGCCGCTCAGTTGCAAACGAAAGTATCCCGCCGGCGTCGCCAGCATCCCATCACGCAAAATCAGATGTTGCCGATTCAGTTCCGTCTGAAACGCCAACTGCTCCCCTTGATAATGCAATGTCTGCCGCTGCTTGCCATCGGTGCTGATCCGTACCCGTCCCGCATAATCCTGCCAGGGTTGAAGCGTGAATTTTTCAATCGTGATATCGGCGACCGGCAAACGCTGTTGCCACTGGGAAAGCCGCGCTGACGCGTTATTATCGTCAGAGGCCAGATAGGACATGCAATCGCTGTTCACCGTAACAGTATCAATTCCGGCCTTCCAGCGCCCGGATTGCCGATGCACAACGATATTCCGCACCTCAAGCAGCGTACATTCGCCTGCGGTCAGCGTGAAACCGTCGCTTTGCAGCCCCCAATCGCGCCAAACCGGTGATGAGCGCAACGTCAGCGACATGTCGGCGGGTAACCCGAACCCTGCGAGATGAGGCAACCACTGCGGCATAGCGCGCCATAACACAAATAACAGCAGAACTATCAGCGCCGCGCCGGGTAACACATATTTTTTAATCATAAATGAAGATTAAGCATCCAATTAGACTCCGTAAAAATTCGTCAATTTTTCAGTTGGTTATGTCCTAAACAATTTCCGCGCAGCGCTGATGACTCCGTCGCATCATATAATCCGGCACCCGGATATGCCACCCTCGGCCTTCTCTGATAGGCGGACACTGAGATTGACTGATCAAGTAACCGGTTTTGTCTCCCCTGTATTTTCTGTTAGCTTAATCTGAGGTTTTCTGGAGAAAGACGTGATGAAACTGGCAATTTACAGTACTAAACAATACGACCGTAAATATTTAGAGCTGGTCAATCAAAAGTTTGGCTATGAACTTGAATTTTTTGATTTCATGCTGACGTCACGCACCGCCAAAACCGCGGCGGGCTCCCAGGCGGTCTGCATTTTTGTGAATGACGACGGCAGTCGTGAAGTGTTGACGGAACTGGCGCAAATGGGCGTTAAAATGCTGGCGCTGCGCTGTGCCGGTTTCAACAATGTCGATCTGGAAGCGGCCGAAGAACTGGGCATCAAAGTGGTACGCGTTCCGGCGTATTCACCGGAAGCGGTAGCCGAACACGCCGTTGGAATGATGCTATGCCTCAACCGCCGCATCCATCGCGCTTATCAACGTACCCGCGACGCCAACTTCTCACTGGAAGGGCTGATTGGTTTCAATATGCACAACCGCATCGCGGGCATTATCGGCACGGGGAAAATCGGCATCGCCACCCTGCGTATTCTGAAAGGTTTCGGTATGCGTCTGGTGGCGTTCGATCCCTATCCCAACCCGCAGGCTCTGGAACTGGGGGTGGAATATGTGGATCTGAAAACACTCTATGCCCGCGCCGATGTGATTTCGCTGCACTGCCCGCTCACACCGGAAAATCACCATCTGCTCAATCAGGCCGCATTTTCGCAGATGAAAGACGGCGTAATGATTGTGAATACCAGCCGGGGCGGGTTGATTGACTCGCAGTCGGCGATTGATGCGCTGAAACAGCAAAAAATTGGGGCGCTGGGAATGGATGTTTATGAAAATGAACGAGATCTGTTTTTTACTGATAAATCGAACGACGTGATCCAGGATGATGTTTTCCGCCGTCTATCCGCTTGCCACAACGTATTGTTTACTGGACACCAGGCGTTTCTGACGGAGGAAGCCTTGATCAGCATCTCCCAGACCACGTTGCAAAACCTAAAAGCCCTGAGTCAGAATGACCCTTGCGCGAATCTGGTGACCTGCTGAATTCAGCCTGCGGCAGTTTCAGACTGCCGCAATACTCATCCCGCCGGACAAGTTCCGTTCATCACTGCCTGTTCGTCGCAACGTTTGCCATTCGCCAGTTGGCAGGTTCCTATCTTGCCGCCATCCAATTGTCTGGAGATCGCCATCGTTCCTCCCATCATCGAACAGTTGACATCCATCGGCGTACTGCTTTTCATCAGCACCACAGAACGCTTGTTTTGGTTAAGCGCATCATCGACAACCGTAGTTTTTTCGCCGTTGCTGCAACCGGCCAATAGCAATGCGGCGGTCGTGAACAGCCATTGATAACGTTTCATGATCTGGCCCCAAATCAAATCGTATGGATGATATAACCCGGCGCAAAGCCTTGCGCCGGGTTATATCCAATAAATTTCAAATAATAAATATTTTTAGCACACCTTATTTCGCTGTCACATCAATAAATGCCGGATTGCGGCAAAAGAATAAATGCGTATAAATGAACGATCTGGCAATCGTCGCCGTAATCCGTACTATACGCGCCATACTTATGCCTATGACGGCTATCAGGGATCACAATCCTGTTTTGTTGCCAGTCAGATGAACATGAACATCGCCGGGCACATCCTTAACTGGCAAAAACGATCAAGAGTGACAAACAAATGCATGAAATTCAGCCTGTTAACACAAAAAGACAATACAACCTCAACAAGCTCCAAAAGCGCCTGCGCCGGAACGTCGGAGAAGCGATCGCCGATTTCAAGATGATAGAAGAAGGCGATCGCATCATGGTTTGTCTGTCCGGCGGCAAAGACAGCTTCACCATGCTGGACATTCTGCGCAACCTGCAACAGAGCGCGCCGGTTAATTTTTCGCTGGTCGCCGTCAATCTGGACCAGAAACAGCCTGGTTTCCCTGAACATGTCCTGCCGCAATACCTTGATAGCATCGGCGTTGAATACCTGATCGTCGAAGAAAATACTTATGGCATCGTGAAAGAGAAAATTCCAGAAGGCAAAACAACCTGCTCCCTGTGCTCACGCCTGCGTCGCGGTATTCTGTATCGTACTGCTACCGAACTGGGGGCGACCAAAATCGCACTCGGTCATCATCGTGATGATATTCTGCAAACGCTGTTTCTGAATATGTTCTATGGCGGAAAATTGAAGGGCATGCCGCCGAAACTGATGAGCGACGATGGCAAACATGTGGTGATTCGCCCACTTGCCTACTGCCGCGAGAAAGACATCGAGCGTTTTGCCGAAGCGCGTCAATATCCGATCATTCCGTGTAATCTCTGCGGTTCACAACCTAATCTGCAACGTCAGGTGATCAAGGAGATGCTGCGGGATTGGGATAAACGTTATCCAGGCCGTATCGAAACCATGTTCAGTGCAATGCAGAATGTGGTGCCTTCCCACCTTGCCGATCATGCGCTGTTTAATTTCAAAAGCATTCACCACGGCAGCGACGTCGTTGACGGAGGCGATCTGGCTTTTGATCGCGAGGCGCTGCCGCTTCAACCGGTTGGCTGGCGGCCAGAAGAGGAAGACGACGAAATGCAACCACCGACTCGGCTGGACGTACTGGAAATCAAATAATGGAAGTGAAAAGCACAAAAAAAATGCCGACAGTCAAGTCGGCATGGTGTGAATTAATTGTGCTATGCAGTAATTCAAAAAAGGAAGTAAGACAATATGGAGCGCAACGCCCATCGCTTGACGTTGCATTCACCTGCGAAAGGGATAGTGCCGCACAATTTTATAAAAAATGTTGATATTGCTCAATTTAGCCGAAACTTCCCGGTTTACAGAAAAAGACTGTGACATAACGCGCAATAACACGTGGTTGGCGTTCACAGCCATTTACTCCGTTTTAACCACCATGCAACACCACCAACCAATAGCACTAACATCAGGCAGAACACACTGAACCCAAATTGGGAATCACCGCCCGGAATTCCCCCCAGATTGACGCCAAACAGCCCGGTCAAAAAGGTCGTCGGCAGGAAAACCATCGCCAGCAGCGACATGGTATAGGTTCTTCGGTTCAACGCCTCCGTCATCTGCGCGGTGATTTCATCCGACACCACCGTAGTGCGTGCAATACTGGAATCCAGATCGTCCAGTCCGCGGCCCAGTCTGTCGGCAATTTCCTGGATACGGCGCCGATCGTCATCTTCCATCCAGGGGAGCCGCTCGCCGGAAAGACGCGAAAACACATCGCGCTGCGGCGTCATATAGCGGCGCAACACGATCAACTGTTTACGAATCAACGCCAATTCGCCCCGAGGAGGAATTTTTTGCTCCAGCAAATCCTCTTCCAGATCGATAATTTTTTCATGGAGATCATCGATAAACTCACTCGTGTGGTCGGTGAGCGATTCCGCGACCGACACCAGCCACCCCCCGCAGTCTTTCGGCCCATTCCCTTCTTTGAGATCGCTTAACACCTCATCAATGGCCAGCACTTTACGTCGCCGGGTCGAAATAATTAGCTTGTCGGTTATGAAAACCCGGATCGCCACCAGTTGGTCCGGGCGGGCATCAACATTCAGGTTGATGCTGCGCAAGGTAATCATCGTGCCGTCGCCTAACCGCGTCACTCTGGGACGAATACTCTCGCCGGCCAGCGCCTTGCGCACGCTGTCCGGCACCAGATGGGTTTCATGCAACCAGCGGGCGCTGGCCGGCAAGGTCGAATCCAGATGCAACCAGCAAGGCCGGGTACGGGTTATCACGTCCCGATCGCCGACAGGCACGACGCCGCCTTGCCCGTCCAACTGATAGGCATGTACCGCGCCGGAATGTTTCAATGCTTTTGCTTCAAACGGTTCCATAGGCGCCTCAATGTTTCACGATATAAAGCATGTGGCTATAAGCGACGTCTTCAGGGTTGGCGATCGGGTAGCCTTTTACCCAGGGTTTGATCAACCGCCCGTTAGTGTATTGATAAATCGGTGCGATGGGCGCCTCTTCCATCAGCATCCTCTCCGCCCGGTCATAATTCTCGCTCAAGGTGTTGGCGTCGGTTTGGTTGCCGGCTTCATCCAGCAGGCGATCATAATCGGCGTTTGTAAACCGCGCGATATTCCCGCTGTGACGCGAAGTTAATAACGACAGAAACGTAGACGCTTCGTTGTAATCCCCGACCCACGACGCCCTGACGACGTCAAAGTTACCGCTGTTACGACTATCGATGTAGGTTTGCCACTCCTGATTGGATAGGCGTACCTCTACCCCCAGCTTAGTTTTCCACATGGAAGCGACGGCGATAGCGATTTTCTGGTGGCTTTCCGAGGTGTTATACAGCAGCGACAATTTCAACGGCCTGCCAGGGCCATAGCCCGCAGCGGCCATCAATGCCTTTGCCTGTGCATCCAGTTCAGCCTGAGAATATTGTTGCAATACGCTCTCTGAGGGCGTAAATCCGGCGGTGACATCCGGCGTGAAGTGGTAAGCCGGTTTCTCGCCGGTTCCCAGCACTTTTTCCGCAATGACCTTTCGATCGATCGCATAAGACAACGCTTTGCGTACCCGCACATCATTGGTTGGCGCGCGCTGGGTATTAAAGGCGTAGTAGTAGGTTCCCAGTTGCGCTGGGGTATAAACCTGACCGGGCAGATCTTTCAGCAGCTTTTGATACAGGTGTTTAGGAAAGGATTCGGTGATATCAATGTCGCCGGAAAGATAGCGTTTTGTCGCGTTCGATTCCTGATTGATGGGGACGAACGTCACTTTCGTTAACCGCGTATCGGCATGATCCCAATAATATTCGTTCGGCACCATCACCAACTTTTCATTGACGACCCGCTGTTGCAGCTTAAATGCGCCGTTACCCACCAGATTACCCGGTTTGGTCCAGTCGTTGCCATATCGCGCTATCGTTGCCTGATGCACCGGAAACAGACTGAAGTTTGCCAACAGACTGACAAAGTAAGGCACCGGCCTGCCGAGTTGAACTTTGAGCGTATGGTCATTGAGCGCCATGACGCCAAGTTTGTCCGCCGGCATTTTTCCTTCGATAATCTGTTCAGCATTGACTATCCCCGCCAGACGAGCAAACCAGGCGAAAGGCGATGAATTATCTGGCGTAACCAACCGCCGCCAGCTATAGACAAAATCTTTTGCCGTGACCGGATCGCCATTAGACCAGCGCGCATCCTTACGCAGCGTAAATGTAAAGGTACGGTTATCATTGGATTGCCAGCGCAAAGCCACGCCGGGCACAATGTTGCCGTTGGCATCTTGATTGACCAACCCTTCAAACAGATCGCGCGCAATCTGCGCTTCCGGTAGGCCGACCGCTTTTATCGGGTCCAGCGAGGCGGGTTCATCTTTAATATGACGGACGATTTCCTGTTTTCCGGCTAACACGGTTCCTGGCGGAACCTGCGCTGCGCCAGCATTGCCTGTCAATATCGTGAAAAGCACAGCATAGTGAGCAGCATGACCATTTTGCATAGTGACTAACCCTTACCCATTAAAACGCGCTTCCGTGTACTGGAATAAATTGCTCGGATGCCAAAGCGAGTTTTGAAACTGCGATGTCCCCTCATTGACGATGCCGTCCCGAAAGCCAATTGATGACAGATAATAAAAGCACTAAAAAAGCATAATAGACAATAAACGGCCCATACATCTACTTGTAACCGCAAGTACTTATAACAACATGCCCCAATACAGACAGCGGATTGGCGGATCGCATTCCGATGTCACCCGGATGTTATTTTCATCCTCAACCGTTATGATGGAAACAGGCTAACAGCAACCGGGGCTGATTACATGAACGATCACACCATCCCTCTTCGGGCCCGCCATCAGCGAGGCAATTTGTCTTCTCTGGGAGAGCCTTATGGTAAATCACTGCTGGGCGCGCCGTTGCTCTATTTCCCCGCCGAGTTGCCACAAGCGGACTGCGGACTGATCATTGCCGGTACACATGGCGACGAAACCGCCGCGGTGATCACTCTTTCCTGCGCCCTGCGCACGCTGTTTCCCGGTCAGCGCCGCCATCACGTCGTACTGGCCGTCAACCCGGATGGATGTCAGTTAGGCCTGCGCGCCAACGCCAATGGCGTCGATCTCAACCGCAACTTTCCCGCCGGTAACTGGCAACCGGGGAAAACACATTACCGCTGGAACAGCGCGGCCGATGAGCGGGATGTGATGCTGTCCACCGGGGACACCCCGGCATCAGAGCCGGAAACAAAAGCGCTGTGTAAATTGATCGAGAAACTTAATCCAGCCTGGGTTGTCTCTTTACATGAACCCCTGGCCTGTATTGAAGATCCTAAAAGTTCTGAATTCGCACAGTGGCTGGCACAGCAATTTGACTTACCGTTAGTCACCAGCGTGGGTTATGAGACGCCGGGATCGTTTGGCAGTTGGTGTACCGACCGGGGGTTGCCATGCATTACGTTGGAACTGCCGCCGGTTTCGGCAGATACCGCCAGCGACTGTTATCTGAACGCCATGACAGCATTATTAAGTCGTCATTTATTATGACGCGACGTTGAAAAACGCTCCCGGCGTTTTTCTATATCAATGTTGCTGATGTTGCTCTAAACTGGGCGACGTGTTAACAACCTGTAATTAAGGACGCATACATGTCACAGAACGTACATTTTCAAGGCAATACAGTACCGCTATCAGGGACGTTTCCCGCAAAGGGAAACAAAGCTCCGGCTTTTACACTGGTTGGCAAAGACCTGTCAGATATCGCGCTCAGCCACTACGCTGGCAAACGTAAAATCCTGAACATTTTCCCTAGCATCGATACTGGCGTTTGTGCCACGTCCGTGCGTAAATTCAACCAATTGGGTTCTGAACTGGATAACACCGTTGTTCTGTGTATCTCTTCCGACCTGCCGTTTGCACAATCCCGTTTTTGTGGAGCTGAAGCCCTGAACAACGTGGTTGTACTGTCCACGCTGCGCGGCGCTGAGTTCAAAGAAAATTATGGCGTAGCCATTGCCGATGGCGCATTGAAAGGTCTGACCGCGCGTGCGGTAGTGGTTCTGGATGAGAACGACAATGTATTGCACAGCGAACTGGTAAATGAAATCACCACCGAACCCGATTACGATGCTGCGCTGGCCGTACTGAAGTAATCCCGCAAAAAATCGGCAACGTTTTAAACGGCGCCTGATGCAAAGAACGGCTGCCTGGGCAGCCGTTCTTTTATTCTTCGTCTTCGCCCGCCGCTTTGCGCTGACTCAGCCCGTATTCCCGTAATTTATTGGCAATCGCCGTATGCGATACGCCAAGACGTTTAGCCAATTTACGTGTGCTGGGGTAGGACTGGTACAGGCGGGTGAGCACGGCACGTTCAAAACGTTTGCTGATCTCATCCAGCGAACCGTTCAGCATTTCCTCACTTTGCGGAATATCCGCCGAGAAAGCGGGCAGATCGATATCCTGAATACACAGTTCATGACCTTCCAACTGCGTTAACGCCCGGTAAATGGCGTTTTTTAACTGACGCACATTACCAGGCCAGCCGTACAGCGGCAAAAACTGCTGCAAATCGACAGACAGTCTTGGGCGCGGAATGCCCTGCTCGTCGGCAAAGCGAGCGACGAACAGTTCAGTCAACGGCATAATATCGGCCGGACGTTCGCGCAATGGCGGCAATGTGAGCGTCAGTACGTTGAGACGATAGTAGAGATCTTCCCTGAATGCACCGCGCTCCACCAATTCCAGCAGGTTTTTCTGCGTCGCACAGATCACCCGCACATCCACATGTATTTCATGTTCTTCACCCACCCGCCGGAACGTTCCATCATTCAGGAAACGCAGCAGTTTAGTTTGCATCTGCGCGGACATTTCGCCGACTTCATCCAGCAGCACCGACCCGCCGTTCGCCTGCTCAAAAAAGCCTTTTTTGCCTTCCAGCGCATTGGGATAAGCCCCCGGCGCATGACCGTACAGTTCACTTTCCATCACCTCATCGGGCAACGCAGCACAGTTGAGCGCCAGAAACGGCTGTTTACCGCGCGGACCGCGGAGATGGCAGGCGCGAGCCAGCATATCCTTGCCTGTTCCGGTGTCGCCGACAATCAGCAACGGCGCATCGAGCATTGCCAGCTTGCGCGCCTGCTCAACCACCTGACGCATTTTGGGGCTGACCGCCACAATGTGCGCAAACTCACTGTCATCGTTCACCGACAGATCTTGCAACTGCCGTCCCATCCGCACCGAGGATTTCAGCATCACCAGCGCGCCCGCCGTGGTGATTTTGCCTTCATCGTCTTCCAGATGGACTGGCGTCATCTCCAGCAGAAAATCCTGTCCGCGGATCACCACGCGCTCCGTCACCCTCATGCTGCCGCGTTCCAGACACACCTTCACATTAAAGCCCGGTATCAATGCGCCAATGGTCAGGTTGCGAATTTCCCCGGCGGATTGTGCAAACAACGCTAGCGTAGCCGGGTTGAACAGTTCGATCTTGCCGCGCAGATCGATCGAAAACACCGGTTCCGGCATGGATTCCATCAGGGCGTTTACCGCACGATGTTCCCGTTCCGAGGGCATAAAGGCCACGGTACGGACATCTGTGACGCTCTCAATCCGGCGAATATCCGCCATCAATACGCGAAAAGCATCAATATCCAGCGCGGAAAAATTAAGATAAATACGACCGATTGGCGCAATCTCGATACCTCCCAGGTCGATATCGCGCGACGCCAGAAGATCCAACAATTCGCGGGCCAGGCCAGTACGGTCTTTACAAAAAACTTCCAGACGCATCAACGGCTACCTTCTTCAACAAAAGCGACAGGCTAATAAACGGTGATAATACCCTTTCGTCTTACACGGATGAAGTGAAGTGGCAGCAAAAGTTGACAGTCATAGAAAATTTTCCTGAAACATCCCGTCGGATTACCGCGTTTTCTGCAAGGTCGCTTTCACCTGTCCAATCAGTTCACGGCGGAAATCGCCCAGACGCGGTTTATCATCCAGCCAGGGCAGCGGGCGGCACAGTTCCATCGCCTTGATGCCCAGTCTCGCGGTCAGCAGGCCCGCACCGATGCCCTGCGCCGCACGCGCGGAGAGGCGCGCCGCCAGATCCTGCGACACCCAGTCCATGCCGATTTCCCGCACCAGTTCGGACGCGCCGGCAAACGCAATATTCAACAACACCAGCCTGAACAAACGTATGCGGCTAAAATACCCCAATTCGATACCGTAGAGCGCGGCAATCCGGTTTATCAGCCGCAGATTGCGCCAGGCGATAAACGCCATATCCACCAGCGCCAGCGGGCTGACGGCAATCATCAGCGTGGATTCCGCCGCCGAGCGGCTGATCTCCCGCCGGGCCTGGCGGTCCAGCACCGGTTGAACCAGCCGGGCGTACAGTTCAACCACTTCACGATCGTTGTGGGTTTCATGCAAGGATGCCTGCCAACGCTGCATGGCCGGATGGCCGTTATCCAGCCCGGCCTGTCGCGCGAGTTTTTCACAAAACTCGCGCCCTCGCCCAACGCCGTGGCTGTGCAGTAAATCCCGGGCCACGTCGCGCTCTTCCGCCCGCTCGCGCAATCGGTATAGACGCCGCCACTCAACCGCCAGCGATCCCACGCCCGCCATCACAATCAGGCTACCGGCCGCGATGCCGCCCAGCGCGATCCAATCCTGTTGTAGCCAGGCGTTGTGCAACGACTGAACGCCCTGCGCCACGGCGCTGACGCCAAACAGCGTCAAACCCGCCATGACCATTCGCCGCCACAGGCTGCGTTTAGGCCGTAGCGCCGCGCTGACCACTTCCTCGGCAACGCCCTCTTCCGGCACTTCCTGTTCACGGCTCACGGGAGCAAATCCTTCCGCCGCCTGCTCGTCAAGCGCCACGTTAGCGCGCAACTGCGGTTGAGGCTCCGCTGGCGAGACTTTGTCAAAGGTCATGCGCGGTTTGAGTGGTTCGTTCATCGCAATTTATCTCCCAATAAAAACTCCATCACCGTATCCAACCGGATGTGCGGCAACGGGGTGTCCACCGTCATTTCCCGCGGACGAAACTCATCAAAGTGGAACCCTTGTTCCTGCCAGAATGTTGCCCCCGGCAATCGGGGAGGCACTTCTCCCGGATAGACCGTTAATGGCTGGCCATCACTGAGACGGTTTCCCTTCAGCGCCGGAATTTTTTGCCCCTGATGTTCCACTACGCCGCTTTGCGTGGACTGGATCGATGCAATACCGGCACAATCCATGCTGATGCCTTCAAACGCGGCATTCTGCCAGGCTTCCTGCACCAGTTGCTGCAACAGCGACACCAGATTGGCATGTTGATCGGCCGTAATGTGGTCGGATTTACTGGCAGCGAACATCAGCTTGTCGATGCACGGCGAAAACAGACGCCGGAACAGCGTCCGCTTGCCATAGTGAAAACTTTGCATCAGTTGGGTCAGCGCCAGCCGCATATCATTAAACGCATGAAGGCCGCTGTTCAGCGGTTGCAGGCAGTCCACCAGCACAATCTGACGGTCAAAGCGGATAAAATGATGTTTATAAAACCCTTTCACCACCGACTGGCAGTAATAATCAAAACGCTGGCGCAGCATGCCCATATTGGTTTTTGCATCAGCCTGCGCAAGTTTGGCTTCTCCCCATTGATCAACCTGCGGCCACGGGAAAAACTGCAAAACCGGCGCCCCGGCCAGATCCCCGGGCAGCACAAAGCGCCCCGGCTGAATGAAATGCAGCCCCTCTTGTTTGCAACGCATCAGGTAGTCCGTGTACGCCTGCGCAATGTCGGCCAGTTGGTTTTCATCGGCAGGGGCCAGCGGGTCCAGCTTCTCACACAGCGCCAGCCAGGGTCTGGCCCACTCGATGCGCTCGCCTTGCAGCAGTCCGGCCATCTGACGCGACCAACTGAGGTACGTCTGCTCCAGTAACGGCAGATCCAGCAGCCATTCTCCCGGGTAATCCACAATTTCCAGATACAGCGTCGACGTATCTTTAAAATGCCGTATCAGGGAATCATTAGAGCGATAGCGCAACGCCAGACGAATCTCACTCACGCCGCGCGTAGGCTGAGGCCAGTCCGGGGGCGAACCATAAAGCGCCGCCATGCCTTCGTCATAAGCAAAACGGGGAACGCCGAGATCGCGCTGCGGCACCCGTTTAGCCCCCAGCAAGCGGCCTTCTCGCACTGCGGAAAACAGCGGCAAATGCGCGCCGCTGTGCACATTCAGCAGTTGATTGACAAATGCGGTGATAAAGGCGGTTTTACCGCTGCGGCTCAATCCGGTAACGGCCAGCCGCAGATGGCGATCCACGCCGCGGTTAACCAGCGAGTTTAATTCGTTTTGTAATCGCTTCATTGAATAAATCTTGGCTCCTTTTAGCGCGAAGATCCGCCACCCTGTGTGACATTGTCACTTTTTTGGCGCTGCCGTTATTTGTCCCGACCCTATTCGACTTAACACTGGTAGGCTACCCATCACAAGCGTTATATCCTCCATGAAATACCCAGTGGAGCGAATGAGGCGGTTTTACAGGAAATCATGGCGACTGACAAATCCCCGAATGATTCCCAATCTCGTACAGATTACTCATGAGAAAAGAAAAGCGGCGTCGTTTTATTCTTGTCAGACAATCAACGCCGTAGGAGATGATGATGTTTACAGTTGGCGAAAGCGGCTTTGAACGCCAAACGCTTCCGAGGTGACATAGCGCTCGATACTGCGCAGACGCTGTTCGCTCGCCATCAGGGTCGCATCCGCGTCGTTCAGCAGTTGTCCCGGCGTAGAGGATGACCGATCTTGTTCGCGGTAGCGCGCGGCAGGCGCGGGATTGAGCACAAAAGTGAGCGCGATATACGCCACGAGGGTGAAAAAGAACAGGCCGAAGATCATCGATAACACCACAATGACCCGCACCAGTTTTACCGGTACGTCAAAGTAGCGGGCCAGCCCAGCGCACACGCCTTTAAGCATGCCCTCTTCCGGTATGCGATATAACGTTTTACCTGACCATGTATTCTTCATTACGATTTTCTCCAGTCCGGGTGTTCTGCATCCAGAATTTCTTCCAGCGTCTGAATTCGCTCGCGCATGCGGCGGGCGTCTTCCGTTAATTGCGTCAGACGCTGCATATCGCTTTGTCCTAATTGAGCATTGTTTTGCTTACGCTGACTGTAATGTAGCCAAAGCCATATCGGTGCCACAAACAGCATGAAAATGGTCAGCGGTATGGCAAGAAACAAAGCACTCATCGTGTCTCCTTAATGATTATGTTCGCCGGTTTTGCTAAGGCTATCGCCAACCCTGACGATAGCCGCCCCGGTTATTCTGCTGATTTAACTTTAGCTTTAAGCGCGGCCAATTGCGCACTGATTTCGTCATCCGCTTTCAACTCGGAGAATTGCTGATCCAGCGATTTATGTTTGCCCAGCCCGACGCTTTCCGCTTCGGCTTCCATCGTATCAATCCGACGTTCGAACTGCTCAAAGCGCGCCATCGCTTCATCCAGCTTGCCGCTGTCCAGTTGACGACGCACATCACGCGAGGAAGAAGCAGCCTGATGGCGCAGCGTTAACGCCTGCTGACGCGCACGGGTTTCCGTCAGTTTGTTTTCCAACTCGCCGATTTCTCGTTTCATGCGCTCCAGCGTTTCATCAACGCTTTCCGCTTCATGCTGCAACGTCACGATCAAATCGGTCAGTTTCTGTTTCTCAATCAGCGCGGCACGCGCCAGATCGTCTTTGTCTTTTCTCAGCGCCAACTCAGCCTTTTCCTGCCACTGCGCCTGCTGAGACAACGCCTGTTCAATACGGCGGGCAATCTGTTTCTTTTCTGCCAGCGCCCGTGCGGAGGTAGACCGAACCTCAACCAATGTATCTTCCATTTCCTGAATCATCAGCCGGACCAACTTCTGCGGATCTTCCGCTTTATCCAGCAATGAATTGATATTGGCGTTCACGATGTCGGCAAAACGAGAAAAAATACCCATAATCAAATCCTCTTCATGATTTCCAGCGTCTGATTACGCCTGATTTATGATCGCGACCGGTCATCAGCCGATTGCATGGTAGATATATCAATAAGCATGCCAACTTTTAATTACCGATAACTTATTGAAAAATAAAGCATGAAGAATTTTGACTATTTTTCATTACCCGCTAAATTAGTCAAATACGCTAACTGTTAGTAAAAACCACAGGGTACAAAGCGATGGCGCATGAAAAAGAGAACTTACTGGGGGAAGCCAACAGCTTTCTTGAAGTGCTGGAACAGGTTTCACAACTTGCGCAACTCGCTAAACCCGTTCTGGTGATCGGCGAGCGCGGCACCGGTAAGGAGTTGATCGCCAGCCGGTTGCACTATCTTTCTCCCCGTTGGCAGGGGCCTTTTATTTCACTGAATTGTGCGGCCTTAAATGAAAACTTGCTGGATTCTGAACTGTTCGGTCATGAAGCCGGCGCGTTTACCGGGGCGCAAAAGCGTCATCTGGGCCGCTTTGAGCGCGCTGATGGCGGTACGCTGTTTCTGGATGAATTGGCGACCGCGCCAATGCTGGTGCAGGAAAAACTATTACGGGTGATTGAATATGGCGTGCTGGAACGCGTCGGCGGCGGACAGGCGTTGCAGGTCGATGTGCGACTGGTGTGCGCCACCAACGATGATCTGCCTGCGTTGGCCGCCAGCGGAAAATTCCGCGCCGACCTGTTGGATCGGCTGGCGTTTGATGTGGTTCAGTTGCCGCCGCTACGTGAGCGTCAACAAGATATCATGTTGCTGGCGGAGCATTTTGCGATTCAGATGTGCCGCGAACTGCGGTTACCGCTCTTCCCCGGTTTCACGTCACGCGCCCACGAAACGCTGCTGAACTATGGCTGGCCAGGTAATATCCGGGAACTGAAAAATGTCGTGGAACGCTCGGTTTATCGTCATGGCGGCAGCGACACGATGCTGGATACCATTATTCTCAACCCGTTTCAGAGATCGGGATCGGCTGACCTGGTTCCGCCTATCCGCCTTGCGGATGAATTACCGGATTTACCGCTGGATATGAAGCAATGGCAACTATCCCAGGAGCGCACGCTTATCGAGCGGGCGTTGGATCAGGCGCGTTTCAATCAGCGTAAGGCGGCGGAATTGCTGGGGCTAACCTATCACCAGCTACGTGGTCTGTTGAAAAAGCACGCTATCGCTGTTAATGAATAGTTTCACCCTCCCCGATTAACGAGGAGGGGTTAAGGGGAAAAAACCAGCAGGCGCACATCCGCCGCTGGCTTTTACCTGTAATTAAGGCTCAATTCCCCATACCAGTTGCCCTTTATCATAGACCGTCATGCGATCCCAGTCGGTAAAGACAGCGTTTGTGCCATTGTAGGAATAGTCGTTGGTTTCATCGTAATTACTCCAGTCCATAGGATGAATCCGCACTTGCACGTCGCCGCTCGCGCCGCCAGCGGGGATAGAACCAGCCTCATTTTTGAAAGAGAGTACGACATAGCGGTTCGCCTTGTCCGTTCCGGTCAGCGGTTCAGTGCTGGCGATGACATTACTGGCGCCGATCATCGCCCAGTCGATGAACACCTGGGTATCCGACCGACCGTCATCGTTGAAGTAGTAGCGGACTTTCACATCACTGAGCTTAACCTCGCTATTGCCGGTATTTTTAAGATTGAACACCAGATGCATGGCATTATTGTCAGGGTTGCTGTCGAGAGTGCGATGTTGCAGCACGATTGTTCCCGTTCCGGTGTCGGGATTCTCCGGTGTCGGTGTCGGTGTCGGCGTCGGCGTCGGCGTCGGTGTAGTTGGCGGCGTAACGACGTCGGTTATCGGTTCAGCCCCCGCACGGATCTGCTCTCTGACAAACCGGCCTGATGTCGACAGCGCCTGCTCTGTCCAGCCGCCGCTGGTGCTGGCGCCTGGCGCCAGCGCAGCGGACGCCTCCGCTTTATCCGTCAAAGACCAGTTAACCCAACTGATGCCGCGATTATTCAAAAAATCGATCCAGGTCTGAGATTCCGGCAGGTACGGGCCGCCATTGCCGGACGCATCACTGGTGCCCCATTCGCTGACAAAAATCGCCGCCCCCCGGCTTTGCGCATAATCGATCCGATCACGTAAGGACTGCCCATGCGTGCCCGCATAGAAATGTAGCGCGTACATGGTATTGGCGTCAGGCAACGGAAAATCCGCCGCATCGTTAATATCCTGACTCCAGGTGCCGGTTCCGACGATAATAATGTTGTCGGGATCTTTGGCGCGGATAGTTTGCGTGACTTCCACCGCATAAGGCCGGATCTGCGCATTCCAGGTCACGCCGCCGTTGGGTTCATTGGCAATTTCATAGATGATGTTAGGCGAGTTGCCATAAAGTTCGGCCATTTCATTGAAGAAAGTTTTTGCCTGCGCTTTATAAGTATTCGGGTTGCCATCCGAAAGAATATGCCAGTCGACGATGATGTACACCCCAAGACTCTGCGCCGCCGCGACCGCCTCTTTGACCTTATTGATTAGCGAAGGATTGGAAATGTAGCCCCCCTCCTCGGTGTACATTGCCACCCGAAAGACTGAGATTCCCCAGTCATCGCGCAGCCACTGCATCGTCTCCTTATTGACATAGTTGCCGTACCACTGCAAACCATGCGAACTGATCCCTTTCAGATGCACCGCCTTACCACTGGCATCGACCAGTTTGCCGTTGGCTATAGATAACTGCCCGTATTGCTCTACCGGCGTGGCTGCTGCCGCCGATGACGAAAAAATCAACGCGACCCCCAGTAGCGCGCTGGCGGCGCCTGACGTTAATATCCTTACGCTCCTTATCCACTTAGTATTTATCCACATATTCCTTATCTCCATTGTGAACACCCAGCTAATTGGGTTATTGCATAATACTGATGATTTCTGTGGCTGGGAGAAATTTAAGAATCATCTTAAAATACTTGATTTCATCAATTATTTTTCTGAAAGAGAATGAGATCTGAAAGAGAATGAGATTCAGATGTTTTGGCCAAAAAAAAGCCAGCACGTAGGCTGGCTAAAATAATACTGGAAGCAATGTGAGCAATGTCGTGCTCTCCTTCAGTGCCTGCGAAGAAGCAACTGCTGAAGCGCGGAAATGATGATAATAGTTATCAGTATCATCTGTAAAGCACTTTGTTGAGAATTTTTCTCATTTCCATATAAAGTATGGGTTCTTCTTGCCTGAGCATTCGCTTTCATCGCTTTTTAAGCGAGCGTTGCGAATATTTTTGCACAAAATAATCCCAGTGGTCAGCCAGCAGACTTAAATCCTGTAACTCGGTATCCAGCGTTGATGCGGAACTGCCGCGATCTCTCAGCATCATTTCAAACTGATCGAGCATATCTGCAACACTGCATGCGCCGTCAGCGATCGATAATGCCTGGGCCATTTCGACTTGAGACGAAAAGGTTCCCTGCTTTAACGCCTCGATATCTCTCTGTACCGCGTCAGCGTATTCCTTATCGCCCAAACCGGCGGCAAGCAAAAGTTCGGCGTTAGCCGCCCCCAGCCGCACACTGTCTCGCCGCGACACTCGCTCACTCATGTAATGATCAATTATTTTCTCCGCCTGAGGCTGATACACCTCGGTGATAAAATTCATCTTGATGAAAGTGAGCATCGATTTTTTCAATGCAATATCGAAAGCCTCGATCATCCCCGTCTTTTCGCCACTCAGCGAATTTGAAAATGCGTCATACACGGCATTGGCAAGCTCAGTGACCGGAAATTTCGTCCCTTCTATTGCCAAAATAAAAAAGGAAACGGCCAGATCGGAGACAGGGTCCAACGGCGTGAACAGCGGGGTATCCCTTAACTGTTTTATCTTCTCATTTTTCGCGTTAATTTCTTCTTCGGTTAACGCCGTCACTGGATTTTGCCGATCCCCGCCAGCCTCACTTTCGATACGGCCCATACTTTCATCTGAAAATTCAATGGGCTCGAAATTTGTCATGGTTAGGTCAGCGCCTAAATCAGCAGAGGGATTGGTAACATTTTCCATATCATGTGAAGGTTTGCAGTCCAAGGTACGATGAGGCCAGATGCTGTCCATCAAAAATGACTCCATTTTTCAGACAAACTGTTAGTTATTAACGGCACCCTTGCAAAATAACTTATGTTGGTTATCCCTCATTAGCATGATTAAATGCCTTTAACATGATCCAAAACAAAAACTCACAATAAGTAATATCATCTGGTTGTAAAGTCGCCAGATGCGCACAACACAGTGGGGTGGATTGCCAGAGTGCGGTACACTCTGTGTATTACGCCCTGACTGAAAAATCCCTTATGCCTGGAAAATTTTATTTCGCACTGGCATTCGTCTGGCTGGCATTGCCCGCAATGGCGGCTCCGCCGCCTGCGACAACGTCCTCGCTCACGCCTGACGCACCGCTGCCCTCTATCCGCCAAAGCGGTTTCGTCTATTGTGTAAATGACGTGCTGAGCACGTTCAATCCGCAGATGGCGCGCAGCGGCGTCACCATCGATACGCTGGCCGCGCAGTTGTACGATCGTCTGCTGGATGTCGATCCCTATACTTACCGCCTGATGCCGGAACTCGCCCAGCGCTGGGAAGTGTTGGACAACGGTGCCACCTACCGTTTTTATCTTCGCCGTGACGTGCCGTTTCAAACCACGGACTGGTTCAGCCCGAGGCGCAAAATGAACGCGGACGATGTACTGTTCAGCTTTCAACGCATGTTGGACGATAAACACCCTTATCATGATATCAACGGCGGCGATTACCCCTATTTCGATAGCCTTCAGTTTGCCGATTCGGTACAAAGCATCCGCAAACTGGGTGAGTACGCAATAGAGATTCGGCTCAACAGCCCGGATGCCTCTTTCCTGTGGCATCTGGCCACCCACTATGCTCCGATCCTTTCCGCCGAATATGCACAAACGTTGGCGGCGGATGATAAGCAGGCGTTGATCGATCGGGAGCCGGTGGGCACTGGCCCGTACAGGCTTGACGAATACCGTAGCGGACAATATATCCGTTTGACGCGCAACGAAGCCTACTGGCGTGGACAGCCCCGGATGCGGCAGGTGGTTGTCGATCTGGGATCAGGCGGAACGGGGCGTCTGTCCAAACTGTTGACCGGCGAATGCGATGTGCTTGCCTACCCCGCCGCCAGCCAGTTGACGACCTTACGCAACGATCCGCGTCTGCGGCTGTCGTTGCGTCCCGGCATGAACGTCGCTTATTTGGCGTTCAACGTGCGTAAACCGCCGCTGGATAACCGCCAGGTACGGGAAGCGATCGCGCTGGCGATCAACAATGACCGGCTGATGCAGTCCATTTATTACGGTACGGCGGAAACGGCCGCGTCGATCCTGCCGCGGGCGTCCTGGGCCTATGATAATGAATCGCAGGTAACCGATTACAACCCGGAGAAGTCCCGCCAACTGTTGCAAGCGCTGGGCATGACCAATCTCAGCCTGCGCTTATGGGTGCCCAGCGCGTCGCAGTCCTACAATCCCAGCCCGCTAAAGACCGCCGAGCTGATTCAGGCCGATCTGCAGCAGGTCGGTATAGAGGTGACCATTGTGCCGGTGGAGGGACGCTTTCAGGAAGCAAGGCTGATGGAAATGAGTCACGACCTTACGCTGGCGGGCTGGGCAACCGATAGCAATGATCCAGACAGTTTTTTCCGCCCACTGTTGAGCTGTGCGGCCATTCGCTCTCAAACCAACTATGCTCACTGGTGCGACCCGGCATTTGATGAGGTGTTGCAAAACGCGTTGTCTTCACAGCAGTTGTCAAAGCGCATCGAATATTACCAACAGGCGCAAAAAATACTGGCGGAACAGCTTCCTGTCTTACCGCTGGCATCGTCCTTGCGTTTGTTGGCCTATCGTTATGATATGAAAGGCTTGGTGCTCAGTCCGTTCGGCAATGCTTCTTTTGCAGGCGTATTCCGTGAACAGCCTCAGACCACCCAGCCACAGTCAGCTTCTTCACAGGACACCGTTGAAGGGGAACAACCGTGATTATTTTTACGCTGCGTCGACTGGTGCTGTTGCTGGTGACGCTATTCCTGCTGACGCTGGTGGGATTCAGCCTAAGCTATTACACGCCAAATGCGCCGCTTAACGGCGCGGCGCTGTTTGACGCCTATCATTTTTATCTTTCCAGCCTGTTACAAGCCGATTTTGGCCGCTCCAGCATCAATGGTCAGGCGATTAGCGAACAGTTGAAAGAGGTTCTTCCGGCCACGATCGAGCTTTGCGTACTGGCCTTTATAATGTCATTGCTGGTGGGCATCCCGCTGGGCATCACCGCTGGCGTGATGCAGAACCGCGGGCCGGATATCGTTATCAGCACGCTGGCGCTTATCGGCTTTTCGCTGCCGGTTTTCTGGCTGGCGCTGCTGCTCACGCTGTTTTTCTCTCTTCATCTCGGTTGGCTGCCGGTTTCCGGGCGCTTCGATCTGCTCTATCAGGTCAAGCCTGTCACCGGATTTGCGCTGATTGACGCCTGGTTGTCTGACTCGCCCTATCGCGGCGAGATGATAGTCAGCGCCATTCGTCACCTGATTCTCCCTATCACCGTACTCGCCGTGGGACCGACCACCGAAGTGATCCGGCTGATGCGCATCAGCACCACCGAGGTGATCGGTAAAAACTACATCAAGGCCGCCGCCACCCGCGGATTATCCAAGCTCACCATTATTCGCCGTCATGTACTGCATAACGCGCTGCCGCCGATTATACCCAAACTGGGATTACAGTTTTCCACCATGCTGACGCTCACCATCATTACCGAGGTGGTGTTTAGCTGGCCGGGTTTGGGACACTGGTTGATCAACGCCATTCGCCAACAGGATTACGCGGCTATCTCGGCGGGGGTCATGGTGGTCGGGTCGATGGTGATCACGGTTAACATTCTGTCTGATATTGGGGGGGCGATGACAAACCCGCTAAAACATAAGGAATGGTATGCCCTACGATAACGTTTACAGCGAAAAACGTTTGCCCAGCCGTCTGGGAGACACCTGGCGGGTATTTCATCAGGATACGCTGGCGATGATCGGTTTTTACGGTTTTCTGATCCTGTTTGGCCTGTGTCTGTTTGGCAAGCTGTTGGCGCCATACGAAGTGAACCAGCAGTTTTTGGGCTATCAACTGCTTCCGCCCTCCTGGTCGCACTACGGTGAAGTCTCTTTCTTCCTCGGCACTGACGATCTGGGCCGCGATCAGCTCAGCCGCCTGCTCAGCGGCGCGGCGCCGACGGTAGGCTCGGCGTTGATTGTCACCCACGTCGCCGCACTATGCGGTATCGTGCTGGGCGTCATCGCGGGGGTAACCCACGGGCTGCGTTCCGCGATGCTCAACCATATTCTTGATACGCTGCTCTCCATCCCGTCGCTGCTACTGGCGATTGTGGTGATTGCGTTTATCGGCCCGAAACTGGAACACGCCATGCTAGCCGTCTGGCTGGCGCTGCTGCCTCGCATGGTGCGAACCATCTACAGCGCCGTACATGATGAGATGAACAAAGAGTATGTCATCGCCGCCCGGCTTGATGGCGCGTCGACCGTTTACATCATCTGGTATGTGGTTTTGCCGAATATTGCCGCCCTGCTGGTTTCAGAATTTACCCGCGCGCTGTCCATTGCCATTCTGGATATTGCCGCATTAGGCTTTCTCGATCTGGGGGCGCAGCTTCCTACCACGGAATGGGGGGCGATGCTCGGCAGTTCGCTGGAGCTGGTCTATGCCGCGCCGTGGACCGTCATGTTGCCCGGCGGCGCCATTGCCCTCAGCGTGTTGATCGTTAATCTGCTTGGGGATGGTCTACGCCGCGCCCTGGTCGCAGAAACGGAATAATGGCGGAGACGAAATTATGCCACTACTCGATATTCGTAATCTGACCATTGAATTTCTGACCTCGGACGGCGCCGTCAAAGCCGTGGATCGGGTCAGCATGACGCTGAACGAAGGGGAAATCCGCGGGCTGGTGGGTGAGTCGGGTTCCGGTAAAAGCCTGATCGCCAAAGCCATCTGCGGGCTTGCCAAAGACAACTGGCGGGTAACGGCCGACCGTTTTCGTTTCGACGATGTCGACCTGCTGAAACTGTCGTCACGCGAACGGCGCAAGCTGGTGGGCCATAACGTTTCCATGATTTTTCAGGAGCCGCAGTCCTGTCTTGACCCGTCGGAAAGCATTGGGCGCCAGTTGATACAGGCCATCCCCGGTTGGACGTACAAAGGCCGTTGGTGGCAACGCATCAACTGGCGTAAACGCCGGGCCATTGAGCTGTTGCACCGCGTTGGCATCAAAGATCATAAAGACATTATGGGCAGCTACCCCTATGAACTAAGCGACGGGGAGTGCCAGAAGGTGATGATCGCCATTGCGCTGGCGAATCAACCGCGCCTGCTGATTGCCGATGAGCCCACCAACGCGATGGAATCCACCACGCAGGCGCAAATTTTCCGTCTGTTGTCGCGTTTGAATCAGAATAACAGCACCACCATTCTGCTGATTAGCCATGACCTGCAAACGATGAGCAAATGGGCCGACAGAATCAATGTGCTTTACTGCGGTCAGACGGTGGAAAGCGCGACCAGCGAAGACCTGATTGCCGCGCCGCATCATCCCTATACGCAGGCGCTGATTCGGGCGATGCCGGACTTTGGCCGCTCATTACCGCATAAAAGCCGCCTGAATACGCTACCGGGCGCGATTCCCTCGCTGGAGCATTTACCAGTAGGTTGCCGTCTGGGGCCCCGCTGCCCATATTCACAAAAACAATGTATGCAAACCCCGCTGCTACTTTCCGCTAAAAACCATTGGTATGCCTGCCACTTCCCGCTCAACATGGAGGAATCCTGATGGTCGAAACCCTGCTTGAAGCCCGAAATCTGACCAAAACATTTCGCTACCGAACCGGCCTGTTCCGTCGCCAGCATGTTGAAGCGGTCAAATCCGTGAGCTTCACCTTACGTGAACGCCAGACGCTGGCGATTATTGGCGAAAACGGCTCAGGAAAATCTACGCTGGCGAAAATGTTATCAGGCATGATTGAACCGACCTCCGGTGAATTGCTGATCGACGATCATCCCCTGCATTACGGCGACTACCCTTACCGCAGTCAGCGTATTCGGATGATCTTTCAGGACGCGGGCAATGCGCTGAATCCCCGCAAACGCATCGGTCAATTGCTGGATGTCCCGCTGCGGCTTAATACCGATCTCAGCGGGGAAGCGCGTGAAAAGGCCATTAATCAGGCGCTGCAACAGGTTGGTCTGCGGTCCGATCACGCCTATTACTATCCACATGCATTGGCTCCCGGCCAGAAACAGCGTGTCGGTCTGGCCCGCGCCCTGATCCTGCAACCCAAAGTCATTGTGGCGGATGAAGCGCTGGCCTCGCTGGATATGTCTATGCGATCACAAATTATCAATCTGATGTTGGAACTTCAGGAGAAGCACGGTATCTCTTATATTTATGTCACCCAGCATCTGGGCATGATGAAACACATCAGCGATCAGATCCTGGTCATGCAGGCGGGCGAAGTCGTTGAACGCGGCAGCACGGCGGACGTGCTCGCCTCACCGCTGCACGATCTGACTAAGCGCCTTATTGCCAGCCATTTTGGGGAAGTACTGAGCGCCGACGCCTGGCGGCGTGACGGCGCACAAAGTTGAGTGTGAAAGATGGCGAACAGCTCGGAGTACCCCAATCTGCTTCAGACATGGTAGAATCGACCGCTTTATTCATCTCGATCATCATGAAATAATTCTTTTTACCACTGATGATCGCAGCAACAATGATCACAAGGATTACTGTTATGGGTTTTCTTACCGGTAAGCGTATTCTGGTAACAGGTGTTGCCAGTAACCGCTCCATTGCCTTCGGTATCGCGCAGGCTATGCACCGTGAAGGTGCTGAACTGGCATTCACGTATCAGAACGATAAACTGAAATCTCGCGTTGAAGAGTTTGCCAAGGAACTGGGGTCGAGCCTTGTCCTGCCCTGTGATGTCGCGGAAGATGTAAGCATCGAAGCGCTGTTTTTTGAACTGGCTAAAGTATGGCCGAACTTTGATGGCTTCGTTCATTCCATTGCTTATGCGCCGGGTGAACAGCTTGACGGCGACTATATTGATGCCGTCACCCGTGAAGGTTTCAACATTGCCCACGACATCAGCTCTTACAGCTTCGTCGCAATGGCAAAAGCCTGCCGTAACATGCTGAACCCGAATTCCGCGCTGGTTACCCTGTCCTACCTGGGAGCAGAGCGCGCCATCCCTAACTACAACGTGATGGGTCTGGCAAAAGCCTCTCTGGAAGCGAACGTACGCTACATGGCAAATGCCATGGGCGCACAAGGCGTGCGTGTTAATGCCATTTCAGCGGGCCCAATCCGTACGCTGGCCGCATCCGGTATCAAAAACTTCAAAAAAATGCTGTCTCACTGTGAAGCCATTACGCCAATTCGTCGTGTGGTGACCATTGAGGATGTCGGCAACACAGCGGCATTTCTGTGTTCCGATCTCTCTGCCGGCATCTCCGGTGAAGTCCTGCATGTCGATGGCGGTTTCAACATCACCGCGATGAGCGAATTAGCGCTGGATTAATACGCTATACCGCCGTTTTCCATGCCCCACTCCGTTGGGGCATCGTCAACTCTCCCTATAACGTGCTTTGCGCCTCATCCTATCCTGCACTGATAAGCGCATAGGCGCTGTCCAGTGGTTCAAAATCGTAATGACGCTGAGAAGAGAGGATAATTTCTTTATTTTTGGTGACAAAGATAGCTTCTATTTCCGGTTTAGCGCGTAAATAGTCAACACTGGCCTCAACCCCCATGCCATAAAGCAATGTGGTGTAAATATCACCGTCAATAGAGTTGTCCGAAATAACGGTGACGCTGTGCAATTCATTATCCAGCGGGTATCCGGTTTTGGGATTCAGAATATGGTGATACACCCGATCGTTCACGGTAAAAAAACGCTCATAAACGCCAGACGTCACCACCGACTTATTAATGACCTTGATAACGCCAAGCAAACTGTTTCTGTCCGCGAACGGCTTTTGTAACCCCACGCACCACTGACCCTGCGTGCATGAACGGCCGACGGCAAGGACGTTGCCGCCGAGGTTGATCAGTGCGTGATAAATCCCGTTCTGATACAGCACCCCCCGGATAAGATCCGCAATATATCCTTTGGCGATGGCCCCCAAATCGATTTCCATGCCCGCGCGCTCCAGAAAAACGGCGCCGTCGTCGTCATTGAGCATAACGTGTTCGGGATGGGACAATTCGAGCGCTTGCGCGATTTTTTCCACCTCAGGCACCGCGCAACCGCTGAACCCTATTTTCCACAGTTTCACCACCGGGCCGATGGCAACATTAAAGCAACTGTCTTTGATCAAACTGACCGCCTTAGCCTGCTTGATGAGGCTGAAGACTACTGGGCTGACCGTCACCGCATTTTGCCCCGCCGCGTGATTAATGCTCATCACTTCCGACTGCGGACGATTGACGGTCAAACGATCTTCGAGTTGTTTGATATGGTGAAATACCTGTTTAACCAGCATTTCATCATGAACGAACATTTTTATTACAACCGGGCTGCCCATCAGATGAGCGGTATAGGAATAGGTATCGTTTGCGGATTTCATGATAGGCAGGTCAACGCGGCAGGTGAGATTAGAGAGGCGCCCTTACGGACGCACTCCCTGTATACGATTACGATGAACAAGCGGTTATGAAGCCGCCTCGAGCAGAACGTCCCTATCCTCAACGTTTACCAGCGCGGTGTTATCCGGCGATTTCGCGTAGGCGGCCGCCTGTAAACCGGATCGAATACCGAAAATAATGATATCCGCCACGGCATTGCCGCCAATGCGATTGGCGCCATGAATACCGCCGACGACTTCTCCGGCGGCATAGATGCCGGAGATAATCTGTTTACGGCTATCCAGGACTTCGGTATTGGCATTGATCACCACGCCCCCCATGGTATGGTGCACGCCGGGCGCCACGTTGATGGCGTAGAAAGGCGCGCGATCGAGCGGGTCGCGCATGCCGGTGGTTCTGCCAAAATCGTCGTCGTGCTTGTTGTTGACAAAGACATTATACCGGTCGATTGTCGTTTGCAGCGTCGCCGAATCGATACCCAGCTTTTCCGCCAGTTCAGCGATACTTTCACCACTCACGGTTAGCCCTTGCGATACGTATTCCTCAACCGCCTGGTTGCGATCTCTCACCTGCTGATCGAACAGAATATAGGCGGATTTTTCCGGCAAGTTAACAATTGCCGCTGAGACGTTATCCCGGGTATCCATTTCATTGAAGAATCTTTCGCCGCGCTGTGAAACCAGAATTGCACCGCCGCCGCGGATAGATTCAGAGATCAAATAAGAGGTGGTTTGTTCCACCGTCGGATGGGTTTGAATTTCCCCCATGTCAACGGTATCCGCACCCAATTTCTCCAACAGGCGAATACCGCCGCCGGTTGCCCCCTTGTGGTTGGTTGTCACAAAACCATGCAGATCCGGCCGGTATTTAACCACCATCGACGTATTGGCGCTGAATCCGCCCGTCGCCACGATAACGGCTTTGGTCGCAATGATTTTCTCTTCCTTCTCATCATTAATGATGCGCACGCCCGTCACCTTGCCCTGTTCCTGAAGGATTTCCGTCACCGCGGTATCCAGCATGACATCAATATTCCGTTTATTGAGGTTTTTCACCAGGCCGCTGATTAAATAGCCGCCGACCGCGGCGCCGCTGGCAGGACGATGGGTTCTGTCGACGCTCATGCCGCCGGTGGTGGTAATGTCGCTCAGCTCAATATCATGTTCGGCCAGCCAGTCAATCGCTACCGCTGCATGCTCAACGAAATATTTCACCAACGCCGGATTGTTTATGTGCTTGCCGCTTTTCAACGTCTCGTTGTAGAACAGATGCTGACTATCCTCAATGCCCTTGATTTTCTGGAAAACGGTTTCAGCGGCGTTCATCCCGGCCGATGCTTTGATGGTGTTGCCGCCGATAACCGGCATTTTTTCAATGATGACGACATTGGCGCCCGCTTCGCTGGCCTGAATCGCCGCGGCCAGCCCCGCCCCGCCGCTGCCGATTACCACCACATCAACCTCCTGATCCTCATCAGGATTACCGCCTTCCTCAAGAATGGCGTCCTTGAAGGATTTTACCATCGCTTTGGTAACGGCTTTCTTAATCGCTTCACTTTGCGTTGTCGCGCCGGTTACCGCGTCGACATGCGGACTGTTGGTATCTAAAATCCGGCTCCTGATCACGTCAAAGCTGATTAGCAGCGATTCGTCAATCCCGGCGTTATCTTCCAGTTCAATATTTTTTATCCGATCTGACTCAAAGCTGACATTCACTTTCAGCTCAACGTTTTCATCCTGTACGTTTTCCTGATAAACCCCGGCTTTAAATTTTTTCCCTTTTAAATTCACATCCCGAATCATCGCTTCGACTAATGAAAAACGCCATAAAGGTTCGGGGATCATTAATGCTTCGCGCTTGTCGCTATCGATATAAAGTTTGATATCTTGTTGCCCGGCGACGCGATCGATCCAGTCAGGATAAGCAATGCATCCTCTGCCGACCGCGACCAGATCATAACCATTTTCCAGCGCCGTTTGCGCATCCGTTTTATTGACGACATCCCCGACGCCGATTACCGGAATTGCCGCTAGTCTGGACGAGCGTCCGGCGACATATTTTTTAATCAGCGGGGTAGGATCATCAATATCGACCAATGACGAACGCAAAATATTCCCCATTGAAAAGTGAACATAATCCAACCCTTTTTCCGCCAGTTTTTCCAACAGGTATATAGTGTCGTCAAAACGAATACCGGGTTCTTCTATTTCCTCTGGAGAGAATCGATAACCGATGATAAATGAACGGTCCGCATATTTATTTACCATTTCATGAGTAATATCCAGAATGGCCAACGGGAATTTCGCCCGGTTATCTCTGCTGCCGCCCCATTTATCGGTACGCTGATTTGAGTTGGGAGAATAAAACTGCTGAATCAGATAGGTATTGGCGCCGTGAATTTCCACACCGTCAAAACCCGCTTGAATCGCGCGGTGTACCGCGTCGCCGAACTTTCTGATCATCGCCTCAACCTCGTCGCCCGTCAACGCAACCGGCGTGGCCGCGCCAGCTCTGGGCGCCGCCAGCGCGCTGGGCGCAACCGGCGTGGCGCCGCCGATAAACCGGGGTTCCACCATCCGGCCGCCATGGTAAATTTGCAGCACAGCTTTCGACCCCCTGGCTTTAATGGCGGTCGCGATTTTGGCCAGGCCCGCGATTTTATCGTCCTTATCGATACCTATCGCGCCGGGAAAAGCCAGCCCTTTATCGTCAACAAAACAGCATTCCACAATAACCGTACCGATACTGCCCGCCCGGCTTTCATAATATTCAATTAATTCTTTTGTAACACTCCCGTCGAAAAAACCGCTACACGTCGTCATCGGCGCCATTAATACTCTGTTTTTCAGCGTAACGCCATTCGGTAATGTGAAAGATTTTAACAATTGAACGTTAATATCCGTCATGATGAATACTCCACTTTAAAATAAAAAACTTGCTTAAAAATAAAGCACAATAAAGCCAGGGTCTTTTCGTTCTTCTTTATATTGGCTAATGTCATTACTCACTGAGTATGTGTTTTTTTTAATGTAATAATACGTTTTTTTAATATTTTAACTGCTTAATATAAATACACTTAATAGGGTTATTAGCGATGGGTGTTTTTAATATTGATATTACCTATTTTCATTAACATATCCGCATCTTACGGAGAAATTAAACCATAAATATTTAAGTTTTATGCAACAAAAAACGCAGGGGATCGGCGGCGGATATTTTTGAATGAGGTGAAAGAGGATAATTACTGCTCTTTATTTTTTTAACGCATCATGTTATAGCGGGCATCGACGGCGCAACACCCTGACTTCACGGCCAGACAGCCCGGTTTAACACGCTGTCTGGTTATTTATTTTTCTACTTCTATCCCCCGAAACATTTCTGTTGCTATTCGCGTTCAAACACAGAGGTGCGAACGCCGTTAATGTACAGTGTCCGGCGTTCTCCGACCGGAAGACGAATGGCGGCCCGCCGCCATGCGGGCTGAAAACGCCCTTCCGATGTGAAATTGACATCAATGCGCTGGCTGTCGCAACGGATTTCCCAGCGTAGCCACAGGGCATCGCCCTGCCGCCACCCCCAGGTTTCGCCATCGTCCTCAAACAGCAAACCCTGGTCTTCCCCCGTATCATGAGGCGGGAACAGTAAAAATTCCCGCTGGTCATCCTCTTTAGGACTAACATAGGCGGTACGCCCGGAAAGCGGGATCATGCTGCCCGCGCGAACCAGTAAAGGAAGCCGTTCCAGCGGAGCTTCCAGGCTTATCGTTTGCCCGCCGCTGTACCACCGTCCAGAATAAAAGTCGTACCAGCCCGACTCGCGGGCGGGCAGGTAGACCGCTCTGTGCCGCTGTCCCGGTTCAACCACGCTGGCGACCAGCACGTCACGACCCAGCATAAAATCATCCGTTTCGGCGAACGTCGCTTCATCCTGTTCGTGATCGAGGAACGTGGGCCGGAGCATCGGTTCATCATCCGCGCAGGCCAGCCAGAACAGCGTATAGAGGTAAGGCAACAGCCGGTAACGGAGCGCGATGGCGCTGCGTATTGCCGGGGTCACCGCCGGATACATCCACGGCTCGTTCACCGTGTGATCGTCATTCCAGGAGTGAATGGTGAAACGCGGATGCATCACCCCATTCTGCACCCAGCGGACAAACAGCTCCGCATCCGGTTTGTCGCCGGAAAATCCCCCGACGTCGTGCCCGATGTTGTATAGCCCGGAAAGACTCATCCCAACCCCCATCCGGGTGTTATACCGCAGCGTCTGCCAGTTGGTTAGGTTATCGCCGCTCCAGGTCTGAACATAGCGTTGCATACCGGCGCAACCAGAACGTGAAATCAGATAAGGGCGTAGTGCGGGGGCAAAATGCTGCTGTGCCTCCATTGAGGCGCGCATCATCAGCAGCGGCATCAGAGGGCGGATATGCTTGATCGCCACAGGGTCGCCAAAACCGTGACAGCGGGCCTCGCCATCCCAGACTTCATATTCGTTATTGTCATTCCAGGTGGCGTCAATGCCCTTTTGCAACAACTGCCGGGTCACGTTCTCCTGCCACCAGCTCACCGTGGCGGGATTGGTAAAATCAAGATGCGAACCTTCATCGTCCCAGAAGCTGGAGCGTTCAGGCGCATCGGATTCTGAATCGCGGATAAACAGTCCCTGTGCCGCCACCTCATGGTATTTGGGGTGATCCTGTAACAGACAAGGCTTGATATTCGCCGCCAGTTTAAGACCCGCGTCATGAAATGACTGCGACATCGCCTCCGGCTGCGGCACTTTGTCGTAATTCCAGTTAAAGACATAGCGCTTGTTGTTGATGGAGGTATAACCGGACGACAGTTGAAAGGAGTCGCATGGAATCGCGTGTTGACGACACAGCGCAATAAACTTCAGCAATTGCTGTTGCGCATCCGGCGCATCGGTATAGTGCATGGTGGAACCGCTATACCCCAGACTCCATTTCGGCCCGAACAGCGTCTTTCCGGTTAGGCGCACAAATGCTTTTGTTACATCCAGCATGCGCGGCCCGATAAACAAATAGTAATCCAGATCCCCGGCCTCGGCCTGATAGCGCCGGTAAGCCTGATGGTAATTATCAATTTCATTGCCCAGATCCAGCCAGGTACTGCTCAGATTGTCGTAGAACAGCCCAAAACTGACGTCTTTCCGCCGGGTTAGGGTAAACGGAAGATGTTTATACAAGGGATCGGTGGTTGCCGCGTTGTAGCCCATCGCATCCAGATTTCTGAACTCAAAGCGGCGCCCGGTACGGTTAAGGTCGCCCGTCTTTTCGCCCAGGCCATAATAACGTTCTTCGGGAAAACGCTGCTGATAGTGAGCGACGCCATCCCCGTGCATATTGAGTAAATAGGCGCTGGTCGCCCGATCCTTGACCAGCCGCCGCCACTCGCCCTGCTCGTTAAGATATTCCCACTCCAGCCACAGCGGTTGATGTATCGTCACCCGCATGCGATCGGTGCTGACGCGCAAGCCGTCGTCCTGTTCCAGCAGGGTAAATCCCGGCAGGCTGAAGCCGTCGCTGCTTTCCCGGCATCGGCCCTGCCAGGCAACATCCTGCTGCGGGGCAATGCTCCAGGTTCGTTTCAGTTGCAGTTTACCGTTTTGTTTGATCAGCACCCGGCCCATGTCCGGCTCTAAAATGTACAGGCGAAAAATGTGTTTTCCATCGACAAGCAGCTCCAAATGGTCGGAAGTCTGATGTCGGAATACCCAATTCTTTAGCGTTTTCATGCAGCGTCCTTTTCAGGATGATTAAAGCAACAGTGAGATTAAATCTGGCGGGCTTTCTGGCGGCGCTCGGCAATGAACATAATCAGGAACACCGCGCCAATCAGGTCAAAAAAGCCCATAGCGACAAAGAGCGGATTAAAACCAATGTTGTCCGCCGTCACCCCGATCAACAGCGAAAACAGGAAGCTGGCGATCCAGGCGAAGGAACCGCGCATACCGTTCACCGTCGCCATTTGCCCTTTATCGAATGACTCCACCACCAGCGCGCTGAGCATGCAGGAAATGACCTGATGACCGAACCCGCCGACCGAAATAAGCAGAATCGCCATCCACGGCTCCTGGGCGAGGGTAACCAATGCCAGCGACAGCATAAGGAAGGCGCCGGTAACCGAACTGGCGACAATCGAATTGACGCGCGTGCAGCCAAACAGACGGACATATATGCGGGTCAGGTAACCGCTCGCCACGCTGCCCAGATCGGCGGCCAGAAAAGGCAGCCAGGCAAACATGGCAATCTGTTTCAAATCCATGCCGCGCTCGTTGGCCAGATAGAGCGGCACCCAGAAGCTCAGCACCGCCCAGGCGGGCTCGGCCATGAATGCGGGAATAGCGATACCGTAAAAGCGTTTGTTTTTTGATACCGTTTTCAACGCGGTTAAAAACGGCAGTTTAACTGGCGGCAGTTCATTGTCCTGACGGATAAACGCCAGTTCGTCATGGCTCAGATTGGGGTGATTTTCTGGCTCATGGTAAAACAACCACCACAGCACCACCCAGATCATCGCCAACCCGCCGGTAAACATGAAGGCACCCTGCCAGCCAAAATTGACATGGGCGATGACGACAATCGGCGGCGCCAGCATCGCGCCGATGGAAAAACCGACCCCCGCCCAGCCTGCCGCGACCGGGCGCTCTTTCTTGGGAAACCACTCCCCCAACGTTTTCGCGTTAGCCGGCGTCGCCGCCGCCTCGGATGCCCCCATGAAAAAGCGCACTATCGCCAAATGCAGCCAGCTTCCAGCGCCCGCATGCAGCATACACATCAACGCCCAGATGATCGCGCAGATAAGGAAACCGACCTTCAGGCCAATGACGTCAATCAACCAGCCACACAACGGCTGAAAAATGGTGTAGGCCAGTTGAAAAGCGCCGACAATCCACGAGTACTGTTCCGTGGTGATACCCAGACTGGTTTTCAGTTCCGGGGCCAGTATGCCGAGTGAGTTACGGGTGATGTAGTTGACCGTCACGCCGAGTAAAAACAGCGCCAACATCCACCAGCGAAGATGTTTGAATTTTCGTTTTCCCTTTACCGCAACCGGTGACTGATTAATATCAAGACTCATGATGAACTCCTTGTGGGGAGGTGAGGTTACATTGGTCTGACATGTCGGCAGATGTTTGATATTTTTTGCTTCTGGAGACGCGTCATTTTTTTATTTGTTTGTATTTCATGAAGTTAATGTCTAAGTCGCAATTGCCACTGACAAAAATTGGTTTACCAAAAGGAGACTAGAACAATAAAAAACGACGTGAAACTCACTTTTTTGCAAAAATTTTCATGGTAAGTTCAGAATGAGCGCGGATGGCGTCATCTGACAAGTCGCAGTGCTGTTTTTTGGTCATGAAAACGTTGTCATTGACTAAGTTGAACGGGATCACAAAATGAAAAGAAACCTGAAAATACGTGAAATCGCGGCGCAAACGGGGTTCTCAATCAGTACGGTATCACGCGTTTTGTCGGGCAAATCCAATACCAGCGACGCGGCGAAATCCCACATTCTCGCGTGTGCCCGTCAAAACGGCGTCTTGAACGATCTGGCGACCGGCCGCTTGCTGCTGAATAGCATGACCGTATTTGCTCCGCCGCGTGCATTTGACGTCCGGTCTGACATTTTTTACCACAAAGTGATACAAAGCATTATTGACGCCCTGGCGCCTCATGACGTGCACCTGCGCTACTGCGGACTGGATGAAAACAACAGCGACGTGCCGTTGTTTCTGGAGAAAATGAACGATCCCGAAACAGAGGCCGCGATATTAATCGGTATCGACGATCCGTATATTCATGCGTTGGCCGCCGATATCGGCAAACCTTGTATTCTAATTAATTGTCTCGACCGGAAAATGAAACTGCCGGGCGTTGCGCCGGCTCATCAGTTGATTGGGGAACTTTCGGCGAACTATCTGTTCGAGCAGGGACACCGCGATATTCTGACGCTACTCTGTTTGCGCCGCTATACCATGGAGTTACGTTTAGCCGGCATTTGTGACGCGTATCAGCACCATAATTTGCCTTTCTCCGATCGATACCATCTACTGACGCTGCAAAGTTTCAGCACCGCCGAAGCCGAACAGCGGTTGAAAGCGTTTCTGGCCGATTGTCCGGCTGCGCAAAAACCAACGGCTATTCTTGCGGGAGGCGACTTTATTGCGGTCGGCGCGGTCAACGCGCTGAATCAGGCTGGCTTACGCGTTCCACAGGATATGTCGGTCATGAGCATGGATGGCTTCAATCTGGCCGCCATTCATGATATTCCGCTGACCTCGGTACATGTCCCCCGTGAAGGCCTGGGAGAAGAAGCCGTGCGGCTTCTGCAATACCAACTGATGCGCCCGGACGCGCCCATTGGCAACCTGTTGCTGAACGGTAAACTGGTTATCCGCGACTCCATCCGGCGTCTTCGCCCCAGTAAAACCCACTCGCCGGTGCAGGACGACCATCTCTATGATTGAGGCTTATCAGTTCGGGTTAACCAGTCGCGCGCCGCGTCAAAGAAGTTCTGCGCCAGCGGCGTCGCCCGCCCCGACTGGGCCACGACAATGGCGGCAAGCCTTCGCATGGGCGGTAAGGCGATCGGCCTCACACGCAGGGCCGGTGTCATCTCGGGTATCAGACTGCCGCGCGGTACAATGCCGCAGCCCAGCCCGACGAAAACGCTTTGCATCAACTGCAAAATCGACGTGCTTTCCACCTTGACCCACAGCGAATACCCCATTTCGCGGAAATGGTCATCCAGATAGCGGCGGAAATAGCGGCTCGGCTCCGCCAGACACAACGGCAGTTCGGCCAGATCGTTCAGTGTCAGCGTAGTGTTCCCTGCCACCTGCGGGAAATGCTGTGGGTGGAATAACAGGTCAACGCCCTGCTCCGTCAGCGGCGCGACCTGGAAATGCCACTCCTGCAATGTCGAGAGTTCAAAAAAACCGATACCGACATCCACAGAGTGAGCACTCAATGCTTCCAACAGTTGATCGGCGCTGAATAGGGATATCTGGAAATCCAGTTGCGGATAAATTTCATTCACCGCCGCCAACATGCAGGACAGCGCAATACTGCTTTGAGGAACCGTCCCAATGCGCAATACGCCGCTCACGCCGCGCTTCAGCGCGACGACTTCCAGTTTTAGTCCCTGATAGACGGCAACGATCTCCCGTGCCCAGGCCAGGATGCGTTCGCCTTCGGCAGTAAATCCCACAAAGTTATTTCCCCGATTGATCAGCGACAGATCCAGTTCCCGTTCCAGATTCTTTAACCGCATTGAGAGCGTCGGCTGACTGACAAAGCTTGCCTCGGCAGCACGGCCGAAGTGACGTTCTTTTTCCAAATTGCAGAGGTAAATGAGCTGTTTGATGTCCATAGCGGCAGCCTGTGATGATGTAGGACAACAGTATATCATTGCCCGGCGCTTTCACCGTGCATCAACGCGGGCTGGATGGGTGTAGGGATAATTGCCCGGCCATACCCTGAAAAATTCGAGTTGCAGGACAAAACGTTATCGATTGAACAGCACAGCGCGTTGCCCCTTTGAATCGAAACCAGAGATAGGCGAGTAACAAAGCCAATCCACATGCAACTTGAAGTAGGACGGGTATATACTATTGAATCCATTTGATAAGGCGCCGAGGAGAGGAAACCTGATGATCGATAAGCACTCTTCGATCCCTTTCTATCTGCAAATCGAGCAAATTCTGAGCCAGCAGATTCGTGAAAATGTCCTAACGCCCGGCGATCCGTTGCCGACTGAGGCTGAAATGTGCGAGCAATATCAGGTTTCCCGCATGACCGCGCGTAAAGCGGTGGATTATTTGGTCCGGCAGGGGCTGGTTGAGCGTTTTCGCGGACGCGGCACCTTTGTCGCCCAACCGGATACGCGAATCAAAGTACAGCTCCCGCTCGATCAGCATCTGACATCCAGCGAGGTGGCCAGCACGGTCCATCGACCTATCGTTAACCAGTTACTGCATTTCTCCCGCCAGGCAGCCAGTCAAGATATCGCCCGCCAGCTACAATTGGCTGAAAACGCCAACATCTATTACATGGCGCGTTTGCGGCTGATTGACGGCATCCCTTTTGTCTACGAGCAATCCTGGATGAACAGCGACCTGTTTCCCGACCTCAGCGAGCACCATCTTAGCCGGTCAAAATACGCCTATCTTAAATCCAAGGGGTACGATGCGGTCGGCGGCCACAAGCAGATCTTTGCCGAATTGCCTACGTCAGAGGTTCGCGAGGCGCTGGGGCTGGCACGCGATGAACCGGTGCTGCGCGCCAGCGTCGTCGCGTTCTTTGACGATCAGGTTCCTTTTGAGCTATCGAACGTCTATTACAATCAACGTCACTATACTTTCACGCTGGATGCCCCGCTGCGCTTGCTGATGGGTTGATAACGGTCATTAGGGTGTCTGATGAAAACCTTTATCTCGACCCGCTGAAGCCGATCAGCCAACGCTTTATTTCAGCGCAGGCCAATACCCCTTATTCGCCTCGATCAGCGCATCCAGCACCTTGCGGGCTTTTTTGGCATCCACCACCAGACGATTAAGCGTCAGCGCCTGCAAAGCTTTGCCGTAAGACCCCTCGAACCAGGCTTCGACAGTCAGCCGTTCATAGGCAAACTGCTGCTCAATCATCCCCTTATAGAAGGTAGGAATATTCCCCACGCCATAAGGCCGCGGCCCGTTAATCCCCAACGTCGCCGCCACTTCCACCATCGCGGTGTCGTCCAGATTGTTGACCAGTCCGTTATTTTCCACGATCACCACGAAAATGCGGTGTTGGTTATAGGCGATGGACTCCGCCACTTCGACAATCATGTCGCCATGCGCGTCGTTGTGCACCACGCTGGCATCTTTGGTCGTACCTGCTTTCACCGCGGCGCGGCAGGTTTCAAACACCCGCTTCTCGCGTCCCGCCATCACTTCGTTGGCGCGGGTGAAATTCGGGTCCAGCTTGCTGAGCTTATATTCGGGATAAAGGTAGTATTGCAGATAGGTATTGGGCAGATAGTCCGGGAAATCGTGCAGCATATCGGCCACAACCGCATAGGTATCCAGCCATGAGCGATCGCGCTGCTCCGCATCCGCCGGTTTGAATCCCTGATTGCTGATGATTTCTTTCAACTGCGGCAGCAAATCAATACCCTGACGATCGTACAGATGGGTAAACCAGCCAAAATGATTCAGACCAAAATAGACCGGCTCGAATTCATTCACATCCCGCGCCAGCAAACGCGCGTAAGAGCGCAGCAGATTGACCGGCTGATCGCAGATATTGAGAATTCGCCGATCGTGAGGAAATTTCACCCGTAGCGCATCGGCGACAATCGCCGCCGGATTGGTATAATTGAGAATCCAGGCATCCGGCGAACGGCTACGCACCCGCTGCACCAGTTCGATCATATCGCCGATGGAGCGCATACCGTAGGCAAAACCGCCGGGGCCGCAGGTTTCCTGCCCGATAACGCCCAGCGACAGCGGGATTTTTTCATCCTTTTCACGCATTTCATAGCCGCCGGTACGCATCTGGCAAAATACAAAATCCACCCCGCTAAAGGCTTCATCCACATCCGTGGTGTAGGAAAAATCCAGTTCGGGATACTCTTCGTCAAACAACAGTCGGGCAAAATCGCCGATCACCGCCTGACGCTGCGCATTAACATCAAACATCACCAGCCGCTGTAAAGGGAAGGTCGCTTTACGTTTGCACAGCGCTTTCAACAGTCCCGGCGTCCAGGTTGAACCGCCCCCCACAATTACAATACTGTATCTTTTCGTCATCGCCATTGTCTCTCTCATATGGTTGAAAAAAACGTTACACCGTCACTCCAAGCGCGGTTTTAACATCGTTGGCGATTTTTTCCACTTTCGGACCGTAAATCACCTGAATGTTGTGCTCGTTAACCCGTTTAATGCCATTCGCCCCGGTGGACATTAAGGTTTTATCCTCCACCCGATTCATGTCTTTCACCAGCACGCGCAGACGGGTGAAGCAGCAATCCACCTCTTCAATATTGCTCTCGCCACCCAGACCGGTAATGATGGTTTTGGTACGTTCATCCGCGCTGACCGGCGCAACTTCACGCGCTGTCTCTTCCGCTTCCCGCCCCGGCGTTTCAACATTCATCCGCCTGATAATGAATCTGAAGGTAAAGTAGTAAACCGGAAGATAAATCAGCCCCAGCAACACCGCATACCACCATTGCGTTTTCGCTCCGCCCAGTATGCCGAACACCACCAGGTCGATCGCGCCCCCCTGAATATTGCCGATCATCAGATGCAGCATGGACATCAGCATAAAAGACAGGCCGCTCAACGCCGCGTGAACCAGATAAAGGAGGGGTGAGACAAAAATGAAGCAGAATTCTAGCGGCTCGGTAATACCTGTGGTGAACGAGGCCAGCCCCCCAGCCCACATCAGCGCCTTGACCCGTTTTTTGTGTTCCGGGCGGGCGCAGTGATACATCGCCAGCGCCGCACCGGGCAGGCCAAACATCATGATGGGGACTTTGCCCTGAGCCAGGAATTGGGTGGCTTCACGGATGATGTCGTCACTCATCGCGCCGGGATGGGTTAATGACACATTGAAAATATTCAGTGCGCCGACGATGGTTTGTCCATCCACGCTGGCCACCCCGCCGATTGGCGTAAAACGCACCGTTTCATTGAGGATATGGTGCAACCCGGTAGGGATTAGAATGCGTTCGGAGAACCCGTATAAAAACGCACCGTACTGCCCGCTCTGGCCGATCAGTTCACCTACCCAGGCTATTATCCCTTTGCCGATAACCGGCCAGATGAGCGCTAACCCCAGTCCCACCAGCGGCAGGAAAAGTACGGTGATGATGGGCACAAACCGCCGTCCGCCAAAAAAGCTGATGGCAGTCGGCAATTCAATCGTATAGAAGCGGTTGTGCAGCAGCGCCGTTACCACCCCGGCGATCACCCCGCCCAGCACGCTCATGTTATAGGTAAAAATCCCCAACGTTTGCGTAAACTCCGCCGCATACATCAGCGCAGCGGTATGGTCCATGCCCGCGGCGGTCAGCGCATCAACGGCGGTGGTCACCGGCGTCAGGTTTTGTGCGGCGAGCGTGGCCCTGACCCCGACGTGCATGGAGATAAAACCAATCACCGCAGCAAACGCGGCAGTGGGTTTCTCCGCATTGGCCAGGCCGATCGCGCTGGCGACAGCAAAAAATAGCGGCAGATTGGCAAACAGCGCTCCGGCGATCTGGCGGATAAAACCGATCACCAACTGAGGGATTTTCATATCGGCAAAAGCATCGCCGGTCACGGCCGGATTCTGCATCGCCGCCGCCAGACCGAGAAAAATCCCGGCGGCGGCGATAACCGAAATCGGCATCATTAACGCTTTCCCGAAAGCATGAATTTTAGTGCCAAAATCTTTCATCGTTCGTTTTTCCTGTTTTTCCGTACTGGTTAAGTAATACCCGGAAAACGGAGTTATTTGTATAGACAACTAGACAAAATAATCAGAATCAGCACTGAGTCACATTTTAAACCTCGATAACCCCCCTCTATCCCTCCATAGCGCCATTTGATTAGACGGTGTGACGGACACACCCTAGACTCACATAACAAGAGCAAATATTTAAATTTTTGTTCACATATATAAAACATTAACACCTGCGGATTTAACAATGAATTTCAAACCATCCATTAAGCCATATCGCAATGCTGCTGGGGGCTGGGGTTCTCTGGAGGCCACCGCGCGATTTGTTCTGGACAGCAGACAAGCGCTGAAAAATATTAAAAACTTGTTACGCGTCAATAAATCAAAAGGATTTGATTGTCCGGGTTGCGCCTGGGGCGATGACAACAGCAGCACGTTCAGCTTCTGCGAGAACGGCGCGAAAGCCGTGAGCTGGGAAGCCACGAGCAAAGCGGTAGGCCTCGATTTCTTCGCCGCGCACAGCGTGGCAACCCTGCGTCGACAAAGTGATTATTTCCTCGAATATCAGGGGCGCTTGACGCACCCGATGCGCTATGACCGCGCCAGCGATCGCTATGTGCCCATCAGTTGGGATGACGCTTTTTCCCTGATTGCCGCTCATGTCACCAATATGGCGCATACTGACCGACTGGAGCTTTACACCTCCGGCCGCGCCAGTAACGAAGCATCTTATCTGTATCAGTTGTTTGGACGCATGTTGGGAACCAACAATTTCCCCGACTGCTCGAATATGTGTCATGAAGCCAGCGGCACCGGGCTGAAGCAGAGCATTGGCGTCGGTAAAGGCACCATTCGTCTGGACGATTTTGAGTATGCCGACGCGATTTTCGTTTTCGGCCAGAATCCCGGCACCAATCATCCCCGAATGCTGCACAGCCTGAGCCACGCAGCCAATCGCGGCGCACATATTGTTTCGTTCAACACGCTGCGTGAGCGCGGTCTGGAACGCTTTTCCAATCCGCAAAACCCGCTGCAACTCCTGACGCCGCTCTCCGGCGCCATCAGCGAAACCTATCTGCAACCCAATCTGGGCGGGGATATGGCCGCCGTCCGCGGCATGGTGAAAGCCTTACTGGAAACGCACCGCCTGCGTCTTGCCGCCGGGGAGCCGGGTCTGTTCGATCAGTCGTTCCTGTTCGCGCACACCCGGCAGGTTGACGACTATCTGGCTGTGGTGGATGCCACCAGTTGGCGGAAGATCGAGCGGCAATCAGGATTAAGCGAAACCCAGTTGCGTTATGTGGCAGCCATTTATCAGCAATCGCCCCGCGTCATTTGTACCTGGGCGATGGGCGTGACGCAGCATAAACACTCCGTCGCCACCGTCCGGGAAATCGTCAATTTGCAACTGTTGTTCGGTCAGTTAGGCAGACCAGGGGCCGGGCTATGCCCGGTTCGCGGACACAGTAATGTGCAAGGCAACCGCACCATGGGCATTGATGAAAAGCCTTCCGCCGCGTTTCTGGATCGGCTGGCGTCGCATTTTGATTTCACTCCGCCCTATGCGCCGGGACATAACACCGTCGAAGCGCTGGAAGCGATGCTGCGCGGCGAGGTGAGCGTATTGATCGCGCTGGGGGGAAATCTCGCCGCCGCCGCCCCCGACACCGCGCGTACCGAACAGGCGCTCAGCCGTTGCGATCTGACGGTTCATATCAGTACCAAGCTGAATCGCAGCCACTTGGTTACCGGTCGGGTTGACGCACTGATTCTGCCGGCGCTGGGACGCACCGACCTCGATATGCAGGCTAGCGGGCCACAATTTATTACCGTCGAAGATTCATTCAGCATGGTGCACGCCTCTCAGGGAGTCGGTCAGCCGTTGTCCCCTTTGCAACAATCTGAAACCGCGATTGTTGCGGGGATCGCCCATGCCATATTGGGGAATGAAAAACTGGACTGGTTGGCGCTGGCGGACGACTACGCGCTTATCCGCGATCATATCGCCGCGACCATCCCCGGCTTCGAGCACTTTAACGCCGACTGTGATTTGCCCGGCGGATTTTTTCTGGGCAATGCCGCCGCCGAGCTGCGCTTTAACACCGCCAGCGGCAAAGCGCAGTTCAGCCTCGCGCCGCTGCCCGACTCGCTGTTTCCCCAGTTGGCTGATCAAGCGGCGCCCTTTACCCTGCAAACGTTACGCTCCCACGATCAATACAACACCACGATTTATGGTTTGGATGATCGCTATCGTGGCGTATACGGCCAGCGGGAAGTGTTGTTCATCCATCCTGACGATATCGCGGCGCTGGGGCTGGAAGAGGGCGAGCGGGTGGATATCGAAACCCTGTGGAACGATGGCATCACCCGAAAAGTGAGCGGTTTCAAGCTGGTCGGCTACAACATTCCGCGCGGCAACCTGGCGGCCTACTACCCGGAAACCAACCCGCTGGTGCCGTTATCCAGCTTTGGCGACGAAACTCATACGCCAACCTCAAAATCCGTACCGGTGAGAATATGCCGTAGCGAGCCGGCCGAACCATCACTGCGTATCGCGTGACGGAACCGCACGTCAGGCTTGCCGCCGGCACCCGATTCGCGTAAAACTGTTTGCCGCTAATCGAGCTACTTACAACCGTATTTCTGGACGCCATGTTTCAAGATAATCCGCTGCTTGCACAGCTAAAACAGCAACTTCATTCTCAGACGCCACGTGTTGAAGGTGTCGTTAAGGGCACCGACAAAGGCTTTGGCTTTCTTGAAGCTGATGCGCAAAAGAGCTATTTCATCCCGCCTCCGCACATGAAGAAGGTGATGCATGGCGACCGAATTACCGCCACGCTGCATACCGAAAAAGAGCGTGAGATTGCAGAGCCTGAATCCCTGATTGAACCTTTCCTGACCCGCTTTGTGGGGCGGGTTCAGAAAAAAGACGATCGTCTATCCATCGTTCCCGATCATCCGCTGTTAAAAGAGGCGATTCCCTGCCGCGCCGCGCGTGATGTCAGCCATGCGTTTCAGGAAGGGGACTGGGCCGTGGCGGAAATGCGCCGCCATCCGCTTAAAGGCGATCGCGGCTTTCACGCCGAGCTGACGCAATATATCACCACCGGCGATGACCCGCTGGCGCCGTGGTGGGTGACATTGTCACGTCACAATCTGGAGCAGGCCGCGCCGGAAGCTGACGCGACTGATCGGAATGATGGCGAACTGGTGAGTGAGGATCTGACCGCGCTCAGCTTTGTCACCATCGACAGCGCCAGCACGGAAGACATGGATGATGCCCTGTACGCTCAGGATAACGGCGACGGCACGCTGCAACTGACTATCGCGATTGCCGACCCGACAGCCTATGTCGCCATCGGCAGCGAGCTGGACAACATCGCGCGCCGGCGAGCTTTCACCAACTACCTGCCCGGCTTCAATATTCCCATGCTGCCGCGCCCGTTGTCAGACGATATCTGTTCGCTGCGGCCGAATGAACGCCGCCCGGTGCTGGCCTGCCGCGTCACCATTGGCGCGGATGGGGCGCTGGGCGACGATATCCATTTCTTCGCCGCCTGGATCGAATCCAAAGCCAAGCTGGTTTATGACGAAGTTTCCGACTGGCTCGAGGTAAAAGGCGAATGGCGCCCGTCCAGCGACGCCATTGCCGAACAAATTCGTTTATTGCACCGTATTTGTCTGGCCCGCGCTGAGTGGCGCAATGCCCATGCGCTGGTGTTTAAAGATCGCCCTGACTACCGCTTCCTGTTAGGTGAAAAAGGCGAAGTATTGGATATCGTGGTCGAACCGCGCCGTATCGCTAACCGCATTGTGGAAGAAGCGATGATCGCAGCCAACATCTGTGCGGCGCTGGTACTGCGCGACAAATTGGGTTTTGGCATTTACAACATTCATAACGGCTTTGATCCCGCCTCGGTCGAACAGGCGGTAACCGTGCTGGATACCCACGGGATCAAGGCCGATGCGCAGGCATTACTGACGCTTGAGGGCTTCTGTACGCTTCGCCGGGAACTCGATGCGCAACCCACATCGTTCCTGGATAGCCGTATCCGCCGCTTCCAGTCTTTCGCCGAGGTCAGCACCACGCCAGGCCCCCACTTTGGTCTGGGTCTGGAAGCCTATGCGACCTGGACGTCACCGATTCGTAAATACGGCGATATGATTAACCATCGCCTGTTGAAAGCGGTGATCGCCGGTCAGCCCGCTGACAAACCGCAGGACGAAATTACCGCTCAATTGGCGGAACGCCGCCGCCTGAACCGGATGGCGGAGCGAGATGTCGGCGACTGGCTGTATGCCCGTTTTCTGAAGGATAAAGCCGGAACGGACACTCACTTCCCGGCGGAGATCATGGATGTCACTCGCGGCGGTCTGCGCGTTCGATTGCTGGATAATGGCGCGGCGGCATTCATCCCGTCCTCCTTTATCCATCCCGTGCGCGACGAACTGGTATGCAGCCAGGAGATGGGAACCGTCTCCGTCAAAGGCGAGGTGGTGTACCGTCAGGGCGATAACTTCAACGTGCTGATTGCCGAAGTTCGTCTGGAAACCCGCAGTATACTGGCAAAACCTGCCGCATAACGCGGCGGCTCTTCTCCTTTGGTTGCAGAAAAACACGGGACAATGCGTCGCATTGTCCCGCATCGGCCATCCGGCAAAACGGCTTTCTGGTCAATCGCTTCCCGCGCATTCGCTTTCACCTTTAAATTTATTTACAAAAATTTATTGCTGCTCACACTTTCAAATACCTGCGCTTCTCTCCGGCCTTAAACGCACTATTGTTAAATTGCATTGACACGCACGCTATATCTCTTCCTGAATAACGAAGGAGCCGTTGCTATGAATAACGTCAAGAGCATGGTGATCTGGCTGTTAGTCGGTCTGGCGGGAGCAACCGCTTTCGCTATATTGGCATTAAGCCGTGGTGAACACGTGAATGCTGTGTGGCTGGTGGTTGCTTCAGTGGCTTGTTATAGCATTGCCTACCGCTTTTATAGTTTGTTTATCGCCCAAAAAGTCTTTGCGCTCGACGATCGTCGTTTGACGCCAGCGGAGCGACACAACGATGGTCTGGATTACGTCCCCACCAATAAATGGGTGCTGTTCGGCCACCATTTTGCGGCCATCGCCGGCGCTGGCCCGCTGGTAGGTCCGATTCTGGCAGCCCAAATGGGCTTTCTGCCCGGCACCATCTGGATTCTGGTCGGCGTGATGCTGGCAGGCGCCGTGCAGGACTTCCTAGTACTGTTTATCTCTACACGCCGTGACGGACGTTCGTTGGGGGAAATGGCCAAGCAGGAATTGGGCGCCTTCGCCGGGGTGATCACCATGCTGGGCGCATTGGGCGTGATGATTATCATCCTCTCCGCACTGGCGCTGGTGGTGGTCAAAGCGCTGGCCGATAGCCCCTGGGGATTATTCACTATTGCCGCCACAATTCCCATTGCGTTGTTCATGGGCGTTTATATGCGCCTCCTGCGCCCCGGCAAAATCGCGGAAGTCTCCATCATCGGCTTTGTGTTGATGATGCTGGCGATTGTCTATGGCGGCAACATCGCCGCGCATCCCTACTGGGGGCCGTTCTTTACCCTGCAAGGAACATCGTTGACCTGGATACTGGTGTGCTATGGCTTTGTCGCCTCGGTGCTTCCGGTGTGGCTCCTGCTGGCACCACGCGACTATCTCTCCACCTTCCTGAAAATCGGGGTGATTGTCGGACTGGCTGTGGGTATCGTCTTTGCCATGCCTGAAATGAAAATGCCGTCGGTTTCACGCTTTATTGACGGTTCAGGCCCGGTGTTCTCCGGCAGCTTGTTCCCCTTCCTGTTTATCACCATCGCCTGCGGCGCCATTTCCGGTTTCCACGCGCTGGTATCCAGCGGGACAACGCCCAAACTGGTTGAACGTGAAAGCCATATCCGCTTTATTGGCTATGGCGCCATGCTGATGGAATCGTTCGTTGCTATCATGGCGTTAATTTGCGCCTCGGTTATTGAGCCGGGCGTTTATTTCGCCATGAACTCCCCCGCCGCGTTAATCGGCACCACGGTGGAAAATGCCTCTCAGGTGATCAATAGCTGGGGATTTGTGATTACCCCGCAGGAACTTAGCGACATCGCCAAAGATGTCGGCGAGAACTCGGTGCTGTCCCGGGCCGGTGGCGCCCCCACCTTTGCGGTGGGCATGGCGTATATCATTACCGAAATTTTTAACAGCCGGGCAATGATGGCCTTCTGGTATCACTTCGCCATCTTGTTTGAAGCGCTGTTTATTCTGACCGCCGTTGATGCGGGTACGCGGGCCTGCCGCTTCATGGTGCAGGATCTGGTGGGTGTGATTATTCCCGGCATGGGGAAAAGTCACTCCTGGCTGGGTAATCTGGCGGGAACGACCGTCGCCGTTTCTGGCTGGGGATTCTTCGTCTATCAGGGCGTTATCGACCCGCTGGGCGGAATCAATACCCTGTGGCCGCTGTTCGGCATCGGTAATCAGATGCTTGCTTCTATGGCGCTGATCCTCGGTACGGTCGTATTGTTCAAAATGAAAAAGCAGCGCTATGCGTGGGTCACTATCATACCGACTGTTTGGCTGTTCATCACCTCAATGACCGCCGGTTGGCAGAAAATTTTCCACGAAAAACCCAGCATCGGCTTTCTGGCACAGGCAAAACGTTTTGCCGCGGGTATCGAGCAAGGCACATTGATTCCGCCAGCCAAGAGCATTAAAGACATGGAAACCATCGTGTTCAGTAACCAGATTAATGCCGCGCTGTGTGGCTTCTTTATGCTGGTCGCCGTCACCATGTTGATTTCGGCTTTCTTTGTTATTCGCCGAGCAATGAATAGCGATACGCCCACCGCGAAAGAAACGGCCGTTGTTTTACGAGAGGAAACTCATCAAATTTGAGTGAAACGTGCAAACAACTGAAGAGACGTAAAAATAAAGCGCCACGGCAAAGCGTGGCGCGCAAAGCAGTATCAGTCATGCGAGTAAAATTTGATTGCCTTGTTAATAGTACAATCATACTGCGCGGCATTACCGGTAGGCTGCCAGTCAGGGAGGGAAAATAACCGCATTGAAAACGTTATCGTATATTCATCCTTCGACCGGTAGCGAAGAATTTGCGCCACAGGTTTGTTTTCATTCGTCACCGTCTGGCGCGTGTCTGCAAAAGCCAGGGAACCGTCTGGCCGGATCAGATAAGCATTAATCACCAGACCGCCTTTCATGGTGCCCGTCGCGCCGGTATCCGGGTTGGCGCACTGCGTTAAATCTATCGTCAGATTGAGTCGTTCGCCTTTATCCAACTCGCGCTTAACATCGGACAACGTATTAAGCGGATAGGCAAAACTGTAATGGGAAAGACTGCATAACAGTGCGGTAAAAACAACTTTCTTCATGCCAAAAAAAGATGACATCCTGTTTTCTTTAAAAAAACGTTTGGCAAAAAACATATTTCCTTTTCTCCACGGGAATAAAAATTAACAAAATATCGAAATGGGCCACGGAAATATTTCATCTTTCAGAATAAAAGACAAGGACTATTAACAACAATCATTCATTGACAAACAGACAATTAAAATAATTGGCGCTATCTATCGAATACATGATTTTATTAAAAATAATATTAAATAGTAATTATTACGCCATTAGCAAAGAGGGAAGGGTTAGTTATAAAAGAGCGGCAATAACGTTTCACTGAAACATAAATCCAGATTCCCACCTACTGCCCGTAATAAGCATTTTTACCGTGCTTACGCAGGTAGTGTTTATCCAGTAAAGTTTGTTGCATATCGCTCAGTTCAGGCGTCAACTGGCGCGAAAAAATCCCCATGTAGGCGATCTCTTCCAACACTACCGCATTGTGTACCGCGTTATCTGCATCTTTTCCCCAGGCAAACGGTCCGTGCGCGTTGACCAATACCGCAGGAATAGTGACGGGAGAAAGTTGGCTACTCTGAAAGGTTTCAACAATCACCCTACCCGTTTGCCACTCATAGCGCCCGTTGATCTCTTCGTCGGTCATCAGGCGCGTGCAGGGAATATCGCCGTAGAAATAATCAGCATGCGTCGTTCCCCAGGCGGGAATCGCTTTTCCGGCCTGCGCCCAAATCGTGGCATGGCGGGAATGGGTATGGACAATGCCGCCAATCTCGGCAAACGCCAGATACAGTACGCGGTGGGTATCAGTATCCGAAGACGGTTTTTTCGTCCCCTCCACCACTTTGCCGCTCTCCAGTTCCACGACGACCATGTCGTCAATCGTCATCGCGGCGTATTCAACGCCAGACGGTTTAATGACCATCAGACCTTGCTGCCGATCCACCGCACTGACATTTCCCCAGGTAAACGTCACCAAATGATGCCGCGGCAATGCCAGATTAGCCTCCAACACCTGTTTTTTTAGCGCTTCCAACATGATTGCCCCCCCGCAGCGAATAGCTATCACGCCATTCTCGCGGTCGTCTGCACGCACTGCTATGGGCTAAATCGCTAAAGATCGGTTGGTGTTCTGCTGCAACGCGAGATTTGCAGCCTGATGCGCATGAACAAAAAGCGCCCATTTTACCAATTGTTGCTATCGTTAACTTAACGTGTCTGAATTAAGATTTTTTACCTGTTGCGGTTTTTGCCGATGATTATACTAGCCGGTAATCAAAGGAAGGCATGGTGTTATTATTTAATACCGTGAAAAAGCAGTTATACGATATTTTCCTCACCTACTAGCGTGAGGCCAAGAGTTAAAAGGGGAAAAACATGAAATTAAACAAACGTTTTGCTACTGCCGCGTTAGCCATTACCTTGGTGGTTACGCTCGCAGGCTGTTCAAACATGTCTAAGCGCGATCGTAACACCGCGATCGGGGCAGGGGCCGGCGCCGTGGGCGGAGCCATACTCACCGACGGCGGAACGTTGGGTACGTTGGGCGGCGCAGCCATTGGCGGCCTGATTGGTCGTCAGGTAGATTAACGAATTCACTGACAGCAGGCCGCTCGCCTTTCAAGCCTGCTGTTATCATTAATCAACGCCGCCAGTAAGCCAAACGCCGCTCATCCTCCAGCCAGCTTTACCTTCATCCCTTTTACTTCAAGGAGTTGTTTCAACAGATCGCGTTTATCGCCTTGTATCTCAATAACGCCATCCTTGACTGAACCGCCACAGCCGCATTTTTTCTTTAATTCGGCGGCCAGTTGGTCCAGAGCGGCATCATCAAGATCGATACCACTAATAACGCACACACCTTTCCCTTTACGCCCGCTGACCTGACGTTGAATACGCACAATGCCGTCGCCTTGCAGACGAACCGCTTTCTGTTCTTCTGGTTTGATACGTCCGCTTTCTGTTGAATACACCAGACGACTGTTATCACGGTTGCTCATTATTCTTCCCCGCTCAGCAATGAAGCATAGATATCGCGCAGCGTTTCAGCCGGATTGGATGATTGGGTAATCGGACGGCCAATCACCATATAATCCACTCCCGCATGCTGGGCCTGAACCGGCGTCATGATACGGCGCTGATCGCCTGCGTCGCTGCCAGCAGGACGAATTCCCGGTGTAACCAGTTTGAATGATTGACCGCACACCTGCTTCAGGCGTTCCGCCTCTTGCGCAGAACACACCACCCCGTCCAGACCGCAGTTTTGCGTCAGTACCGCCAACCGTTCCGCCTGCTCCGCAGGCGTGGCGGTAATTCCCAGGCCACGCAAATCGTCGGCATCGATACTGGTCAGCACCGTCACCGCAATCAACAGCGGCGCATCGCTGCCGAAAGGCAATAGCGCCTCTTTCGCCGCCGTCATCATCCGCGCCCCGCCGCTGGCATGGACGTTCACCATCCACACGCCCAGTTCGGCCGCCGCTGCAACCGCGTGCGCGGCCGTATTCGGGATGTCGTGGAATTTCAGATCGAGGAAAACATCAAAACCACGCTGTTGAAGCGTCTGCACAAACTGCGGGCCAAACAGCGTAAACATCTCTTTGCCCACTTTTAAACGACAAGACCGAGGATCGATGCGTTCAACAAATGACAATGCTGCCTGGCGATCGGCATAGTCCAGCGCCACAATAATCGGGGATGAAGAAGCCTGGCTGTTTTCTTGCGGATTTTTGTGTGTCACATGTCACCCCTTGCTCTAGCAAAACATTAATCACGACGAAAATTCCCGCCGCATTCTACATGCCCCGCGGCTTGAATCCCAGCCAACTGTACAGCAAAGGGATGTAAAGCCAGTTCTGGAACAGTAATTGTGTTTAGTCATAAGTATGTTGTAACTAAAGTGCATTAACAGAATTCCGCCCCCGTAAGATAGCGAAAATTATTGGCCGTCTAAGCCACGAATCGGTTTGATGCTTGCCCAGGCGCGGCAGGAAGGACAATGCCAATATAAGGACTGAGAGGTAAAACCACATTTATGACAGCTATAACGCGGTTTGGTGCGGATCTGTTCGCCTACCATGTCGCGTAAAACCAAAAGGCTCTCTTTTGCCCTGCCGTCTTCGGCTTCATGCAAATGGAAATCCATCAGCCGGTGAAACACGCGCATTGTAGGGTGACGTTGAAGCTGACGATTGATATAAATCTGCGCCGCTTCCGCCCCTTGCTCATGCTCAAGGATATCGGCCAGCATCAATTCGGCCGTGGCGCCCGTATTTTCTTCGACACAACGCTTGAGGAAATCAGCCCAGTTCAGGGGTTGCTGCAAGTGCTGATAGCATTCCTGTAGCATAGGCAGGGTTTCGCTAACCAGGTTTTTATCCTGAAAGAGAACCTGCTGCAACGAATCAACTGCCCGGGCATAGTCCTGCTGGGCCATGTAAATACGGCCCATCATGATGGAAGCCCTTGCGCACTGTTTGTCCGCCGCGGCGCCTTTTTTCAGCAACGACAGTGCTTTGTCCTGATCGTCACTGCCCAGGGCAAGCAACGCCTGTTCACAGTAAAAATGCGCGATCTCCACCCGGAGTTCTTCTTTCCCCATTTTCACCAATTTTTCGGCGACTTCGATAGCGTTGAGCCAATCACTGGTTAACTGATGAATCTGCAATAGCTGTTGCAAGGCACTACGCCGGAAATCCTCTTCCTCGACCAGTTGATTTAAGATCTCTTCCGCGCGGTCGTATAACCCCGCCGCCACATAATCACGCCCAAGTTGTTGCACCGCCAGCAGGCGCTGTTCAAACGTTAGAGAGGAACTTTCTGTCAGCGCCTGATGAATGCGAATGGCGCGGTCAACTTCGCCGCGAGAGCGGAACAAATTACCGAGCGTAAGGTGGGCTTCAAATGTATTGCTGTCGTCTTTAAGCATATCAAGAAAGAGTTCAACAGCTTTATCCTGCTGATTAGAAAGCAGGAAGTTCACACCCGTCACATACTCACGCGACAGACGATTAGACTCCTGTTCTTTATCCTGCTGCGCACTTCTGCGCCCCATGTACCAGCCGTAAGCGGCGGCCACGGGCAGCAACAGAAACAGCAGTTCTAACATAGAGAATGATTCCTTAGTGGGTGACGGGCTGTTCTGGCGTCACACTTTCCTCATTCGAGGCAGGAAGTTGTTGCTCCAGACGCTTGAGTTTACGTTGTGCTCGGCCCAACGCAATGCGCTGACGCAGATAAAACAGGCCGCAAATTACCCAGCCTAGGACAAAACCCAGCGCAAACAGCGTGGCGAGCAGCGTTGATACGCGATAATCGCCTTGCGCCAGCAGATAATTAAAGGTAACCACCTGATCGTTATGCGCGCCCAGTGTGACAGAAATGATGAATATCGCCAGCACGAGTAAAAAAATCAGTAAATATTTCACGTTTTCTTTCCTGTGATATCCCATTAACCGAATGAATTATGCCAAATTTTGACGATAAACCCCATTAAATTACCATTTCCCGTTCAGACAGGGAAATATCGGCCGCCTTCTCTCTGCCGCCACCCGCACTTATTATTTATTCCAGGCAGAATACACAGCCAGCGTGCTGTCATTAGGAGAGAAAACGAGTCAAAGCAAGATGAATAAAATTAAGATTCAAGATCGCTACGCCTTATTATAGCGAAGGGATAAGACAAGCAGAAATGACTGAAGCGCGCCGTTGATTACAGTCGCCTATAGGCGAGTGACAGGACGTCACCCGCTGTACTACAGACTGAAATAACGTTAAACGGCGGCCTATCGACAAAGGTCAATTGTTGACCGCATCCCTGGCGGCCTGCTCCTCGATTTCTGCCTGCTGTAATGAAAACGGGCCGCACCAGCGCTGAGCCAGCCAGCAGGCAACCAGCACCAGAAGCCAACTGATAAAGGTGGCGGCGATCAGATCGCGTGGCCAGTGCATACCCAAAACCAGACGGCTTCCCATCACCGCGCAGGCCCAGATCATCAGTACCGCAACGGTTTTGTAGTGTCGGCGAGTCCACAATAACCCGACAGCCAGCAGCGCCCAGGTTGCGGCGAACATCCCATGACCGGAAGGGAAAGCAAACCCGGTTTCAAACTGCCAGTGCTGGCGTAGCCATGCTGGAATCTGTTGTTCATTCCGCAGTTGGGATTTAACCAGTTCGGCACGTTCTTTACGCGGCAAAGCGTAGAAATAACCTTCGTCAACCTGGTGATTTTTTTCCAGCCAGACAACATATGGCCGCGGTTCCCGTGCCCATTCTTTAATGCCGGACTTTACCCCCTGCCCGATAAGCACCGTAATCACCATGATGACCAGTACCCCAAGCGCAGGCTTGAGCCGAAAACGCAGACACCATAAAAACCAGGCGCTTAACAGCGTGCTGGTCAGTGTGCCCCAGGGCGAGGTGACCGTTTCGGTTATCCAAAACAGCATCTTTAACCACAAACCACCATATTCTGGCTGCCACTGCCATCCGCTTATCCAAATTATGAATGGCATGATGAGCAGTAATGTTGCGCCAATGGTGGTTCTTTTGGCGATTTCGTACATTCTTTCTCCCTACAATTCAGTGCGATGCTGAAAGACAATCTTTCTAAATGCTATCAGAAAAACCGGCATGAACTGTCAGTATGGCGTAAAATAGCGACCAGTTCTGTCAATGAGCGCGCGATTGCCCCACAATTTCCTGCTGGTCAATCCCCCAATCCGGCAGTAGGATGCGCGTCAGCATTTTTGTTTTTTGGAGAATCACATGCAGCTAAAACGGGTGGCAGATGCCAAATTACCCACCCCCTGGGGCGATTTCCTGATGGTAGGATTTGAAGAGATTGCGACAGGACACGATCATCTCGCGCTGGTCTATGGTGATATTTCGGGTCCGGCGCCGGTGCTGGCCCGAGTGCATTCCGAGTGCCTGACGGGCGATGCATTGTTTAGCCTGCGTTGTGATTGCGGATTCCAGCTTGAGGCGGCGCTGAGCCACATTGCCGAAGCGGGTCGTGGCGTATTGCTGTACCACCGTCAGGAAGGGCGCAATATTGGTTTACTGAATAAAATTCGCGCTTATGCGTTGCAGGATTTGGGCGCCGATACGGTAGAAGCCAATCACCAGTTGGGTTTTGCCGCGGACGAACGTGATTTCACCCTGTGCGCGGACATGTTCAAACTGCTAGGCGTAGACGAAGTGCGTTTACTGACCAACAACCCGCTGAAGGTCAAAATCCTGAATGAAGCCGGCATCAATATCGTTGAACGTGTGCCGTTGCAGGTTGGCCGTAATCCGAAAAATGAACGTTATCTGGCAACGAAAGCCACCAAAATGGGCCACCTACTGGATACGAAATAACACCTCGATAAACGTGAATGCCAGGCTGCCCCTGGCATCCCCCCTGTCTTAATGCCTGATGATATAAATATCCTTACTGTATATCTCCGCTTTCAGATCTGGCTTAAATCCGCCGATATAGGGTTTTACCAACTGCGCGTGCACATAGTAATAGATGGGAAGCAGCGGAACGAGTTGCTGAAGAATTTTTTCCGCTTGATGATAAGCGGTATTACGCGCCGCTAAAGTATCCGCGTTGACCGCCTGATCCAGCAGGGCGTCGTATTTAGCATGAGTGAATTTACCCTGATTATTGCTGTTCCCGGTACGCAAGATATCGAAATAGGTGGAAGGCTCGTTGTAATCCGCCTGCCAGGACGTTCTGACCACCTCAAAATTACCGCTACGCATCGTGTCCAGCATGGTTTTCCACTCCTGATTCTTCAGCCTTGCCTCAACACCCAGCACCTGCTTCCACATGGAACTGGCGGCAATCGCAATCCGCTGATGCGACTCCGATGTATTGTAAAGCAGGTTGAACTTCAACGGCCGCTCCGCGCTATAACCCGCTTCGGACAGCAGTTTTTTCGCCTCGGCGTTTCTTTGCTGCTGTGTCCAGGCCGCCCACTCAGGTTGTTCACTGATATAACCCGCCATCCCCGCAGGCAACGGGCTATAAGCAGGCACCTGTCCCATGCCCAGCACTTTTTCGGCAATGACAGTTTTGTCCAACGCCAGATCCAACGCTCGTCTTACGCGCGGATCGTTAAACGGCGGTTTTTGCGTATTGAATTTGTAGTAGTACGTTGACAACTGCGGAGCCACTTTAACCTGATCGGGCAATTCAGCTTTTAGCGATTTGAACAGATGCGGCGGCAAGGTGGAAGTCACGTCCACTTCTCCCGCCCGGTAACGATTAACTTCAGCCGTATTTGACACAATGGGCAGATAGGTCACTTTGTTCAGTATCGTATGCGTATTATCCCAATAACGGGGGTTCCGTTTCCCGACAATCCGCTCATTGACCACCCATTCGCTCAATGTAAAAGGACCGCTGCTAACGAAATTACCGGGTTGCGTCCACTTATCGCCATATTTTTCAATCGCCGCTTTCGGTAATGTCACCACCGCAAAATGATCGGTCATCGACAGAAAATAGGACAATGGCCGATCGAGCTCAATCTGTACCGTTTGCTTATCCAGCGCCTTAATGCCTAATGCGCCGGGGGGCTTCTTGCCTGCCGTGACATCCTCAGCGTTGCGCAGATACATACTGGTGATATAGGACTGATAAGGGGAGAGGGTTTTCGGATCGGCGAGGCGCTGCCAACTGAATACCACATCATCGGCGGTAATCGGGCTTCCATCGGACCATTTCAGATCCGGGCGCAAATGGAATGTCCAAACCTGATGATTCTGTTGCTCCCACTTTTCAGCCAGACCGCCGGAAATGCTGCCGTCGTCTTTCACCGAAACCAGCTTTTCAAAAAAGTCATGAATAAGGTTTGCTTCAACATCACTTTCCACTTTATGCGGATCGAGCGACGCCGGCTCACTACCGTTGCCGCGCACCAGTTCCTGTTTGTCCGCCAGTTGAACGCCCGCAGGCACTTGCGCCGCAGACACGGCACCTGAAGTCATCGCCAAACAAAGCGGCAACAGCAACCTATACTTCGCTTTTTTCCCGGCGCCGTTTAACCCAAAATGTCTATGCATAGGATGCCCTTATTCTTTAACCACCTATTACCACATTTGAAAAGATATACCGCACCCGCGCCCTACGTCGCAAGCACGACGACTTGAAGAGTGACGATATGCCGGCGCGGTCATATCGTCTAGGCCATGACAGCGTCATAGCATATTGCGGATCACATAATGCAGAATACCGTCGTTCTGGTAATAGGTCAGTTCGTTGCGCGTATCAATGCGGCACCGGGTTTCAATCACCGAACGATTCCCCGCACTATCGTCAATCACGACCTCGACCGTGGCGCCGGGCGTCAGTTGGTTCAGCCCGGTAATGGATATTTGCTCATCCCCGGTCAGCCGCAACGTTTTACGCGTAACCCCCTGCGCGAATTCCAGCGGCAGAATCCCCATCCCGATCAGATTTGAACGGTGAATACGTTCAAAAGACTCTGCAATCACCACGCGCACGCCCAGCAACCTCGGTCCTTTGGCCGCCCAGTCGCGGCTGGAGCCTGAGCCATACTCTTTGCCCGCGAAAAGCGCCAGCGGAACGTTTTCCTCCTGATAACGCATCGCCGCGTCGTATATGGTCATCTCGTTCTGAGAAGGCACATGACGGGTATAGCCCCCTTCTCTTCCGGGCACCATTTCATTACGAATACGAATATTGGCAAACGTCCCACGCATCATCACTTCGTGATTGCCGCGGCGCGAACCATATGAGTTGAACTCACTGCTTTCGACGCCGCGTTCCAGCAGATAACGCCCGGCGGGACTGTCACGTTTGATGTTGCCGGCAGGAGAGATATGGTCGGTCGTTACCGAATCGCTCAATATGGCCAGTATGCGCGCGTTATGAATATCCTTTACCGGCTCCGGCACTTTCCCCATCTCAAGGAAAAAAGGCGTCTGACGGATATAAGTCGAATTCGGCGGCCATTGATAGGTCGGATTGTTATCCACCTCGATATCTTTCCACTCCTGAGTGCCTTCAAACACGGCCGAGTACTGTTTGTGGAACATATCGGCGCTGACATTCAATACCGCGTTGGCCACTTCCTGCGCGGAAGGCCAGATATCGCGCATATAAACCGGATTTCCATGTCGATCTTCGCCCAGCGGTTTAGCGGTAAGATCGATGTTCATATTCCCGGCCAGCGCATAGGCGACCACCAGCGGCGGCGACGCCAGCCAATTGGTTTTTACCAGCGGATGAATACGTCCCTCAAAGTTACGGTTTCCTGACAGCACGGCGCCAACCGTTAAATCGCCCTTTTTTATCGCCGCTTCAATGGCGTCAGGCAACGGACCGGAATTACCGATACAGGTGGTGCAGCCATACCCCACCAGATTGAAACCCAACGCATCAAGGTATGCCGTCAATCCGGCTTTGTCATAGTAGTCGGTTACCACACGCGAGCCCGGCGCCAGTGAGGTTTTCACCCAGGGTTGCTTTTTCAGTCCGCGCTTGACGGCATTCTTCGCCAGCAAGCCAGCGGTCATCAATACGCTGGGATTGGAGGTATTGGTACAGGAGGTTATCGCCGCGATCACCACCGCTCCCTGATTCAGCCGGTGCGTCTCACCCTCCAGCGAAAAGTCCTCATAATCCGGCTGGCTTTTTATCGAATTGAGATCCAGCTCTCTGCTCGCGTTAAACGCCTTCGGCACATCCGCCAGCGCCACCCGATCCTGCGGTCGCTTCGGGCCGGCAAGACTGGTTTCGACGCTTCCCAAATCCAATGCCAACTGGCTGGTGAATACCGGCTCATCCCCCGCGTTACGCCACAGCCCCTGCTGCTTGCTGTAGGCTTCCACCAGCGCGATTTGTTCATCGCTCCGGTTGGTTAACCGCATATATTCCAACGTGATTTGGTCAACCGGAAAAAAGCCGCAGGTCGCGCCGTATTCCGGCGCCATATTAGCGATGGTGGCACGATCGGCCAGCGGTAAATAATCGAGACCGTCGCCATAGAACTCAACGAATTTGCCAACTACCCCGTGTTTACGCAGCATTTGCGTTATCGTCAGCACCAGATCGGTTGCGGTGATCCCTTCCCGCATTTTTCCTGTCAGCCTGACCCCCACCACGTCCGGCACCAGCATGGATATCGGCTGCCCCAGCATGGCCGCTTCCGCTTCAATACCGCCGACGCCCCAACCCAACACGCCCAGGCCGTTAATCATGGTGGTGTGTGAGTCGGTTCCGACCAGCGTATCGGGATAGGCAATCGTTTTACCGTTCTGTGTCTCATGCCAGACCGCCTTTGCCAGATATTCCAGGTTCACCTGGTGACAGATCCCCGTTCCGGGCGGCACAACCCTGAAATGGCTAAAAGCGCCCTGGCCCCAGCGCAGAAACTGGTAGCGCTCGTAATTGCGCGCCATTTCCAACTGCGTGTTATCCGCCATCGACTGCTGATTGCCAAAGTGGTCAACGGTCACCGAGTGGTCAATAACCAGATCCACCGGCGTTAGAGGATTGACTTTGCCTACGTCGCCTCCCAGACGGTGCACCGCGGCGCGCATTGCGGCCAGATCAACCACCGCGGGCACGCCGGTAAAATCCTGCATCAGCACGCGGGCAGGACGATAGGCGATTTCTCTATCGATATGCCCGGTTTTTAACCAAGAAACCACGGCCCGTAAATCATCCTGTCGGACGGTTTCGCCATCCAGATGGCGTAACAGATTCTCCAGTAACACTTTTAAAGATTTGGGTAAGTTTTCCAGCGAACCGAGCTGCCGGGCCGCCAGAGACAGGCTGTAATAATGATAAATTTGTTGCCGAACTGTCAGGGTATCCAGGCAAGAATCGCGATAAAGAGCTGACATGCTACCTCCCAAAATGATCAAGCGAATCGTTATTTTGTGTCGGCCGGTCATTAATACCCAGCTTAACCATACGGTCTTATTTAAAGATAACACAAACAAAATATAACGTTTTCGCAACAAAGAGAGATAATGCAGCAATAGTCATTGACTATTGAGAAGCGCTATTGAGTGGGGAGTAATAAAAGTGATAAAGAAATTTCACGGCGGCAATATACTTTAAAACTATTTTGCAGGATGCTTCACAATCAGGTACTGATGTTTGTAGTAAAACAACAGGCGTTGGTTATCTAACGACAATTCCACTGACTTTTGTTAAAAAAATAATAATATTAAGGGGTTTTCATGAGGCTATTTTACAAACCTGAAAGCAGTTCCCTTTTTACCCATATTGTCCTGCTGGAGTCTAAATTAGAGTTCAAACTTGAAAAAGTGGATTTACGCACTAAAAAAACCGAACGTGGCATTGATTATCTGTCGATCAATCCCAAAGGTCTGATACCGGCCTTGCAGCTTGATGATGGCACCGTACTGACCGAAGGCGTCGCCATCGCCCAATACGTGGCGGATCGTGTACCGCACTGTAATCTGATTGCCCCAACAGGCAGTATGGCGCGCTACCACACCCTTGAATGGCTGAACTATATCGCCAGTGAGTTACACAAAAGCTTCGCCCCTATCTTCCGCCGCGGCACGCCCGAAACCTGCAAAGAACGGCTAATTGAATATTTGCAGGTACAATTCCGCTATATCAATCTGGTATTAAGCGAACAGAATTATCTGGTCGCCAACCGATTTAGCGTTGCGGACGCCTATTTGTTCACCGTGATGCGCTGGGCACAAACCTTGAAACTGGATATGTTCCGTTACCCCGCTCTGGCCACCTACCTCGACCATATTGCCGAACGCCCGTCTGTGGTCATGTCGCTTAAAATCGAGCGGCTAAAAGGCTAAATGGCGTCAAGGGTTGTTGGGGTCTGCATGCGGGCAAAAGATAACGGGAAGGCTTATTCATCACGGCATCTCCGCGATGGCGCGGGGAGCAACGCTTTAACCTAAAACACCCGACGACGACATTCTGCCGACCTCATCCATGAGGCAAGGTCGTTATAAACGCACCGCCTGGAAATGGTGACGAGGATTGGCAATGCCATCCTGAGCGGCCACCAATTGCAATTCGTACTCATCCATTTCTTTCGTCATGAGCATCACTTCATACACCGCGGCGGTAGTATGTTCCAGCGCTTTATCCAACGCGACGCCTTTCAGCAAATTCACCAGCAATAATCCGCTGGTCAGATCCCCCACGCCAACCGGTTGACGTTCAAACGCCACCAGAGGACGGCTGATATGCCAGGCGTCATCAGGCGTGACCAGCAGCATTTCAAAACTGTCATTACGGTAAGCGGCGCGACTGAGGTGTTTAACCAACACAATCCCAGGGCCTTGTTTGCACAGCGCACGCGCCGTTTCGACCGCCTCTTCGACATTACGCACGCCATGACCGCCGAGTAACTCCAGTTCAGGCAGATTCGGGGCAATCATGTCAGCGGCTTGCAACGACCGGCGGCAATGGAATTCCGACACCCCCGGCGCGACGATACACCCCTTTTCGGGCGTGCCCATCACCGGATCGCAGAAGTACAGCGCATTGGGATTAACCGACTTCACCTGACGCACAATATCTAAAATATGCTCGCCCTGCTCCGCTGAACCAATATAACCACTCAGCACTGCATCACAGTTTTTCAGGCGATCGATATCAGCAATCCCTTGAACGATCTCCGTTAAGTGGCTGGCGGGCATGACACAACCTGTCCAGTGCCCATATTGCGTATGGTTGGAAAATTGCACCGTGTTCAACGGCCAAACGTTTGCCCCCATCCGACGCATCGGAAACTCGGCGGCGCTATTCCCCGCATGTCCAAAAACCACGTGTGATTGTATAGAAAGTATGTTTTTCATTAGATATGGCTCAACTTTTTGCCTGCGCAAATAACGCGTTGATCACAGGCGAATAAGAAGAAAGGGAACTGCCGCTCCCTTAATGGTTTTTCTTATGTATTCCAGCAGATCAGACAGTAATGTTTTTTGCCTCGACGCAGCAGCGTGTAGCGGTCAAATAAACGATCGGACTCACTGAAAATATATTCGGGATTAGCCTGTTTTTCCCCGTTAATCGTGACGGCATTCGACGAAATCATCGTGCGAGCCTGACCGCGCGACGGCACCAGTTCCGCGCTGACCAACGCCTGTTGCAAATCGGCATCACGCGTCAGTTCAATAATCGGCATACCATCCTGCGCCAACTGCGCGAAATCATCCTGCGTCATAGCCTGAAGCGAACCCGAGAAGAGGCTTTGCGTGATGCGGCGTGCGGCAGCCAATCCGGTTTCACCGTGCACCATCCGGGTCACCTCTTCGGCCAGCACATGCTGCGCGCGTGGCGCTTTACCGCTATTCCTGTCTTCTTCTTCCAACGCATTGATCGCTTCAAGACTCATGAAGGTAAAGAATTTCAGGAAACGGTAAACATCCGCGTCGGCGGTGTTAATCCAGAATTGGTAGAATTTGTAAGGGCTGGTTTTGCTGGCATCCAGCCAGATGGCGCCGCCTTCCGTTTTGCCGAACTTAGTACCGTCGGATTTGGTGATCAGCGGCACGGTCATGCCGTAAACCTGTTTCTGATTCATGCGGCGAGTCAAATCAATACCCGACGTAATATTGCCCCATTGATCGGAGCCGCCGATTTGCAGCTCAACCTGATACTGTTTGTTAAGGCTGGCGAAGTCGTAGCTTTGAAGCAGGTTGTAAGAGAATTCGGTAAATGAGATCCCCACATCGTCACGGTTCAGACGCTGTTTGACGGCCTCTTTGTTAATCATCTGATTAACCGAAAAATGCTTACCGATATCGCGCAGGAAATCGAGCACGTTCATATTACCGAACCAGTCATAGTTGTTGGCGGCGATCGCGCTGTTTTCACCGCAGTCAAAATCCAGGAACGGGGAAACCTGCTGGCGGATTTTCTCAACCCATTCATTGACGGTGTCCGCCGTGTTCAGCTTACGTTCTGTCGCTTTGAAGCTTGGGTCGCCAATCAGACCGGTCGCTCCCCCTACCAACGCAACGGGTTTGTGACCCGCCAACTGGAAACGTTTCAGGCAGAGCAGCGGCACCAGATGCCCCAAATGCAAGCTGTCAGCAGTGGGATCGAAACCGCAATACAGTGCGATCGGCCCTTCCGCCAGTCGCTCCGCCAACGCGTCCTCATCCGTCACCTGGGCAATCAAGCCCCGCTCTTGCAGTTGTTTAATCAGGTTACTACTCGCCATCGATAACTCCATTTTTTATGCAAAATATAGTGTGATATGCCACGCTTATTGATATCGGCACGATCGCCTCGTTAAAAATCCTGAGCTTAAACATCAGGTTAATCGCCCATGTCGGCCCAAATAACCAGATGGCGCGAAACAGCATAGGATAAAGCGCCCACGACAGGAGCGCCAGAGTTTAACGAGGATATTTAAAGATCATGGCGCTAAACGATCGACCTGCCAGCCGTCGCCCAGCCGCTGATAGAGAAACCGGTCATGCAGACGGTGTTCGCCCCCCTGCCAGAACTCCATTGACTCTATCGTAACGCGAAAGCCCCCCCAGAAGCTGGGCAGCGGAACTTCACCGTTTTGGAATTTCTGTTTGAGCTCAAAGAATTTGCTCTCCAGCACGCCGCGTGTCGAAATGCGGCTGGACTGTCGGGAAACCCAGGCGCCAATCTGACTGTCTTTGGGACGGCTGTGGAAATATTTGAGTACGTCCAACGGCGACAGCTTCTCAGCACGTCCTAATACCACCACCTGCCGCTCCAACATATGCCAGGGAAAGAGCAGACTGATCCGGGGATTGTGCGCAAGATGCCGCGCTTTGCGACTGCCGAGGTTGGTGTAAAACACCAGGCCTTTTTCATCGTAATGTTTTAATAACACGATGCGCTGGTAAGGTTGCCCCTGCTCGTCAACGGTAGCAACCGACATGGCCGTTGGATCTGCCAGCTTTGCATCACAAGCCTGTTTCAGCCAGCGCTCGAATAAGTCCATTGGGTTATCGGTCAGATCGCGCCGACGCAACCCGCCACGCGTATATTCACGGCGCAAGTTGGCGATATCGGCGTCCTGGACAAGAGGTGTGTTGCCGGAAGGTATGCTGTCCTGTGTCATTGTGTCCTGCTGTAGCAATATCGGATTCAGAAGCGGGTTGTAAATCTCATTTTGCGCCCGCGACCAAAAAATCTCAATCAGCAACGCGCTCGTCCGGTGCCGGAAGCAACGTTCGCGCCACCGTGTTCAATGCCAAGAGTGAAACCTGCATAGCAGAAACACGATGACGATGGAACGTTAGTTCAATATACAGTCATCAACAATGACGCGCTCGCCACGTTGAATAAAGGCATGATTGCCTTTACTCCAGAAAGTATAGGTCCCGTCGCTGTATCTTGTCCCCGAAGCGGATATGACCTGAGGTAAATGATGTCGATCGCCATCCAGCAGGAAACTTACCTGTGATGACGACTTTTCTCCAGTCTGCATCGTGACCGTCAGCGGCATGGTGCCACACTGATAGTGAAACGTTTCAACCGTCTGTTCAGGAGTGAAGTAGCCACATCCGCTTAACAGAACCAGCGCTGTCCCCATCAGCACGCGTTTCATTATTTATCTCCTATTGTCATTGGTGTAAGTAAAAATTTTTGGTGTTATCAAAATGGATACCGCGCGGTAACACCCCATTCCATAACACCATTTTAACAATAGGCGATCAAATGAATCTTAGTTAAATCCGGTTAATCCACCACCACCGGATAAATCGCGCCAAGCAGCGTTTCCTGACTGGCGCCGGTAACCGAGGGCAAATTGCCGGGCAGCCCGGACAGCGTTCGTGAAGCCAGCCACGCGAAAGCCAATGCTTCCATATCATCGCTGCTGACGCCAAACTCATCGGTGGCGCTGACTTCAATACCCGGTAACAGCGCAGACAGCCTGGACATGATCAGCGGGTTTCTGGCACCGCCTCCGCACACCAGCAGGCGCTCGCAACCGCCGATCAACAACACTTGATCCGCCACGCTCGCGGCGGTCAGTTCAGTTAACGTGGCCTGAACGTCCTGCGGTGATATCGGTGGCAAACCGGCCAGTTTTCGCTCCAGCCAACCCATATTAAAGTATTCGCGCCCGGTGCTCTTCGGTGCGCGCCGTGCAAAATAGGGATCGGCCATCAAATGACGCAGCAGCAACGAATTAACCTGCCCTGTCATAGCCCACTGCGCGTCTTTATCATAAGGCTGGGCACAATGACGCCAGACCCAGGCGTCCAGCAGCATATTACCCGGCCCGGTGTCATAGCCCCGAACGACGGCTCCCGGCACCAGCAACGACATGTTCGCGATACCCCCGATATTCAGCACAATACGGCGTTCAACCGGGTGAAGCAGCAACGCGTGATGGAACGCGGGCACCAATGGCGCCCCCTGCCCGCCAAAGGCCAAATCGCGGCGGCGAAAATCCCCCACGGTAGTAATTCCAGTCAACGCGGCGACTCGATTATTATCGCCGATCTGCAACGTACAGGGCGCTTCGCCATTCGGTTCATGCCAGACGGTCTGCCCATGACAACCAATAGCGGTAATATCCTGTGGGGCAAGCTCCGTTTTTTTGAGCAGGGCCAGCACCGCCTGAGCGAAGAGCACCCCCAGACGGGTATCCAACTGCCCCAACGCAGAGAGCGTTACCTTTTGCCCCTGACACATGTCCAAAATGGCTTTTTTGATATCCTGCGGTAACGGATGACGATAGCTGGCTTGCTGCGCAACGGTGTGTTCATCTATTGCCGCCAGTACAACGTCAACACCATCGAGGCTGGTTCCTGACATCACACCGATGTATCTGCCTGATCTCATTTCATAACCTTTTCCCCTGCGGGGCAAAGCACAATAGCGACGGGAAATTTGACTGTGACAAAAATAGCATTTTAACAAGCTGGATTATGAAATTTTTTATGTTTTTGCCACACCTGTTACATTTTTGTTTAAAAATCAAAAATTGATAATTTTTGCTACAAAAAACCGCTTAAACAAAATTTTCGCGCTGTTTACTTACTGTTAAGGCGTACCCTCTTACTCTGCAAAAAAGCGTAAAAAGAGTGGAATGGGACGTTAAGCCAGACCATAATTCAAAGGCATAACATTACTTGTCGGGTAAGGTTGCGCCTTCCCGACATTGTTGCCATTACAGGAGTCTTTAATATGATGAAGCGTTTGCTTGTGGTTACCTTGTCTGGTATCACACTGGCTGGTTGCGCTAATACCAGTACGCTTTCAGGAGATGTCTACAGCGCCTCTGAAGCCAAACAAGTGCAGACAGTCACGTACGGTACTATTGTCTCAATGCGTCCGGTACAAATTCAGGCCGGTGAAGATTCCAACGTCATTGGCGCACTTGGCGGCGCCGTTCTAGGTGGATTTCTGGGTAACACCATCGGCGGAGGTTCCGGTCGAAGTCTGGCTACCGCCGCGGGTGCGGTGGCAGGCGGTGTAGCAGGTCAAAGTGCGACGGGCGCTATAAACCGTACTCAGGGTGTCGAGCTGGAAATTCGCAAGGATGACGGCAGCACCATTATGGTCGTTCAAAAACAGGGTGACACGAAATTCAGCGCAGGCCAGCGTGTAGCCATGGCAAGCAATGGCCGTAACATTACTGTTTCTCCTCGCTAATACTTAATGGCAATCACGCTCAAAGTGGTGATTGCCATCAATAATCAAGTCCCGTAATTAACCTATCAATAATAGATTTGTGGTATTGCCGGGATTTAATTTTCGCCTAACCATCCTTTCATCTCAGATTTAACTAAGTCTGGCTTTCATGCAATGCCAATATATTTTGTTCCAGTCGTGCGATTAGCAGCGCTAATTCATCAACCTGTTCAGGTGTAATGCCAAATAAAACTTCATTCCGTGTATGGCTAATTACATCATTGACCGCTCGAATTATCGGGTCCGCGGCTTCGGTCAGCATGATACGCTTGGCGCGCCTGTCGTGTGGGCACACATGCCGGGTAATTAAGCCTTTTTCTTCAAGTTGATCCAGTGTCCTTACTAATGAAGGCTGCTCAATCCCTATCGCTTTGGCCAGTTGAATCTGTGACTGACCCGGCGGCAAGTGATAAATGCTATGCAGCGTCACCCAATGCGTTTGAGTCAGTTCCAGGGGTTTTAATCGGTGATCGACTAATGCACGCCAAACGCGCACCAGACGAGCTAAATCAGATCCTAATGGCAATTCCATCACTTCTCCTTATAATTAGCTTGCTAGGTTATATCCCTGGATTGCAATCAACTCTGATTTATGAAAAATAGAAAAACGACTTTTTATTATAGTAGCTGAATGGATTCTACCAAATAAAAGTCTTTTAAAAATGATTTTAGGCTTATTTTATTCAGCGACACCCCAGCATTTAGAATAAAGACGGCTGCGGCGGTTCCACTGGTAATACAATTTTTTCTGTACGCTGTAGACGTTTGATTCTCTGCCGACACAGGCGCAACACTTCCTGTTTTTGCACATCACTCATCCGCCCCCAGTCAAAACGCTCATTGCGGCTGCGAAAACATCCGCGACAATATCCACGATCATCAGACTGACAAACGCCAAGACAAGGGTTTGGGATAGCAAAGAGTTCAAGTTGCTCTGGCACTTAACCTCCTTCTACAACTCTTTTATTGAAGCCTCGTTCGCTTCTGCTGGCAAGCCCCGGCAATCAGTAACGATGAAAATAATCACGTAGTCATTGTTATCTCGAACGTTTTTCCTGCTTCGGCGTCAATGTTTACCAACTGATAGACGCCGCCTACGCGCCTGCCAGCGAATGTTTTAACACATAATTCACTTAACGACATGTTTATCGTCACTTCTCTTTGCGATCGAGGGTTTGGACTCAACTGACCAGCAACGCTATACTTCTTTTCTATTTGTGCTCATTACCCAATAGTAATCACAGTAGTCAATCGAGGAAATTATGCGCTTACTTCACACCATGCTGCGTGTTGGTGATTTACAACGCGCTATCGACTTTTATACCCATGTATTAGGTATGCGTCTGCTGCGTACCAGCGAAAACACCGAATATAAATATACGCTGGCCTTTGTCGGTTATGCCGAGGAGAGTGAAAGCGCGGTCATTGAATTAACCTACAACTGGGGCGTTCAGCAATACGATCAGGGGAACGCCTTCGGCCATATCGCACTGGGTGTCGATGATGTGGCAGCAACCTGCGAGCGCATCCGGCAGGCCGGTGGCAATGTTACTCGTGAAGCGGGCCCGGTCAAAGGCGGCACCACGATTATTGCCTTTGTTGAAGATCCTGATGGCTATAAAATCGAATTGATCGAGGATTCACACGTCGGCCAGGGTATTGGCCGCTAATAGGACGGCGGGTGTCAAAACGGCACCTGCTTTTCTTCCTCTTCGCCCTTTACCGCTGCGACGAGCGCCGTCGCGTCGAATAAACAGGGTGTACTGCATCTCCCGCCAAAATTTGCCATAATGCCCGCTGCATTTTGCTAAAGATTAAGAGAATAATGGCTGATAAAAATGACCTGAACGCCCTGAGTAGCCGTTTCCGTGGGTTTTACCCGGTAGTGGTTGACGTCGAAACCGCTGGGTTCAATGCCAAAACCGACGCCTTGCTGGAAGTTGCTGCAGTAACATTAAAAATGGACACGGATGGGTGGTTGCAGCCGGATGAAACATTACATTTCCATGTCGAGCCCTTTGAAGGCGCCATTCTGGAACCTGCTGCGCTGGCATTCAATGGCATTGATCCCAGCAACCCCTTACGCGGCGCGGTCAGAGAATATGACGCCTTGCATGAAATTTTCAAAGTGGTGCGCAAAGGGATAAAAGATCAGGGTTGCAACCGGGCGATAATCGTCGCGCACAATGCAACATTCGATCATAGTTTTATGATGGCGGCGGCCGAGCGTTGTAGCCTGAAGCGCAACCCATTCCACCCTTTCGCCACCTTCGATACGGCCGCATTAAGCGGGTTGGTGTTGGGGCAGACGGTGTTGGCCAAAGCCTGTATTACCGCCGGTATCGAGTTTGACTCAAGCCAAGCGCACTCGGCGCTCTATGATACTCATCAAACCGCGTTGCTGTTTTGTGAGCTGGTGAATCGCTGGAAACGTCTGGGGGGATGGCCTGTAGTCGTTGATGAGAATGCCTCAGAAGCAGAGTCTAAAGCAAGCTAGGCAAAAAACGGGTGCACGATGCACCCGTTGGTTTTATTCCCGATCTTCCGGCTGAGACTTGTGTTTCTCAGCCGTTTCTTTAATCAGTTGCTGTAATTCGCCACGCTGATACATTTCTATCACTATGTCACAGCCGCCGACCAGTTCCCCATCCACCCACAACTGTGGGAAAGTCGGCCAGTTGGCGTATTTGGGCAATTCGGCGCGAATATCTGGATTCTGTAAGATATCGACATAGGCAAAACGTTCGCCACATGCTGACAACGCCTGTACTGCCTGTGCAGAGAAGCCGCAACTCGGCAATTTAGGAGAACCTTTCATATACAGCAGAATCGGGTTTTCAGCGATCTGACGCTGAATCTTTTCAATTGTCGTTGTCGTCATTCTCTTGCTTCCTCAAACCTTAATAAGATGGCTAACATCAGATGCATTAACCACGGGCCTCTGTCAGATGAGCCATTACAGCGCGATCTATTCAATTATATTGTACCGAGGGCCGTAGCGACAAAAAAACGCCATTTTTTGTGTGGCTTTGTTTTTTGCCACTTAATACAGAGACAAAATAAAGGTCACGTTCTAAGAATTTATCTCTCGCCCCCCTTCTCCCTGTCTGTACTCAGACACGCTTTGAGTCGCCAAAACGCGTTTAAACAGACGCACCGGCGAAACAAGTGAGCAGGTAAGCGCCAATCAGTTCAATACGGCGATAAAGCTGAATACCATGATCATGGCGAGCGCAGCAACGGTTGTCAGTAATGACAATTTAAGATCTGTATCCATAAGTCTCTCCTTTATCTATGACGGCAAATGATGAGAAGAAAGGCGTGTCCTTGATTGGGGATTCAACATCAAACGATAGTTTAAAACCACAACCCGATAACTCTGCCGATTCTTCCATAAGTTGAATGAAAAATCTCGTTCCTATGCCGCACTAATAGTATAAATTACTGCTTCCCCTTTCGTGGCAAATCGGACAAAATCCGCGGCTCAGGGTAGCGCTGCGTCCTGGTCGAAACGTCAACCTTGTTCCCCTCAGGTATAATATTCGGCACTCTCTACTGAATCCGGTTTTTTCGCCGGGAAGAAGAACTTCACACGCAGGCAAACGATTAACACTACCTACGACGGTAACAGGTAAGTCAGGAGTCATTTTTAGATGGCAACGATCAAAGATGTGGCAAAACGAGCGGGCGTTTCCACCACCACCGTATCGCACGTGATTAATAAAACACGTTTCGTCGCCGAAGAAACCAGGGCAGCCGTGAGTGCGGCGATTAAAGAGTTACATTATTCACCCAGCGCTGTCGCCCGCAGTCTAAAAGTCAATCACACCAAGTCCATCGGGCTGTTGGCAACGTCAAGTGAAGCGCCCTATTTTGCCGAGATTATCGAATCGGTGGAAAACAGCTGCTATGCCAAAGGTTATACGCTAATTCTGTGTAATTCACACAACAACCTCGACAAACAGCGCGCCTATCTTTCCATGTTGGCCCAAAAGCGCGTGGACGGCCTGCTGGTAATGTGTGCGGAGTATCCTCCCGCATTACTCACCATGTTGAAAGACTATCGCAGTATTCCGATGGTGGTCATGGATTGGGGACAGGCGCACAGTGATTTTACCGATACCGTCATTGATAATGCCTTTGAAGGCGGCTATATGGCAGGCCGTTACCTCATCCAACGCGGCCACCGGGACATCGGCGCCATTCCCGGCAGTCAGGAGCGTAACACCGGCAGCGGCCGCTATCTGGGGTTTTTGAAGGCACTGAAAGACGCGGATATTCCTGTGCGTGACGCGTGGATCGTTCAGGGCGATTTCGAGCCGGAATCCGGCTATAAAGCAATGCATCAGATTCTGGCGCGGAAGCATCGCCCAACCGCCGTTTTCTGCGGTGGCGACATCATGGCGATGGGCGCGATCTGCGCGGCGGACGAGTTGGGGTTGCGTGTCCCGCAGGATATCTCGGTCATTGGCTACGATAATGTTCGCCATGCCCGCTTTTTCACGCCGGCGCTGACCACGATCCACCAGCCTAAAGAGCGTCTGGGACAATCCGCATTCTCAATGCTGCTCGACCGTATCACCAGCAAACGGGAGGACGCACAGGTTATCGAAGTCCACCCGACGCTGATTGAGCGCCGTTCCGTGGTTGATGGCCCTTTCTGCGATCGCCCTCATCACGCCTGATATCGGATAATGTCTTCTCTCAGGCATCCGCCGTCCTTTCCGTGACACTGCTTCAGCCAATTTATACTTGTCCCCAGGCTGAAGCAGTCATAAACTGAATACGATTTTTACAAAAACTGCATTTTGCTTTCTTCAACTATCCTTAATTTTGCGCGCAAACGGATGCTGCGGAATTTATCTCAATGATGAGTGCCCCTACGTAGCTGCGTACCGGCTTTTCTTCTTCATTTTTCTCTGACGATTCAGAGAATAGGCGATAAGTATTTACCACTGGTATCAAACGTGGGTGAATATTGTCTATGTTTTCCTTGCGGCGCGTTATCGACCCCAAGGTAGGGAGAGGTTATGAGTTCATCATATATAGAGGAACTGGATAGCCATAACGCATCCTGGTTCCACATAGTGCATGAAATGCTGAGTATGGCGGATATCAAAATCAATGGTTCGCGTCCATTTGATATCACAGTGAAAAATCCAGAATTCTTTAAACGCGTGTTGCGCGAAGGCTCATTAGGGCTGGGTGAAAGCTATATGGATGGCTGGTGGGAGTGCGACCAGTTGGATATGTTTTTCCATCGCGTGCTGCTCGCCAAACTTGATAAAAAACTGCCCCGCCACCTGAGAGACATCTTACACATCGCCGCATCTCGTTTGATGAACCTGCAATCCAGGAGACGCGCGTGGATTGTTGGTGAAGAGCACTATGATTTGGGCAACGATCTGTTTTCACTGATGCTCGATCCCTACATGCAGTATTCCTGCGCTTACTGGAAAAAAGCGGCAACGCTGGAGCAGGCACAGGAAGACAAACTGCAAATGATCTGCGAAAAACTCCAGCTCAGACCTGGAATGACGCTGCTGGATATCGGTTGTGGCTGGGGTGGATTGGCGGAATTTGCCGCCCGTCGTTATGGCGTATCCGTTTGCGGCGTGACAATTTCCCGCGAACAGCAAAAGTTGGCTCAGCAGCGCTGCAAAGATCTGGACGTCACCATTCTGCTACAGGATTACCGCGACCTCACCCATGAGTTTGATCGCGTCGTGTCTGTCGGGATGTTTGAACATGTCGGTCCGCGCAATTATGACGCCTATTTTCGCGTCGTCAGTCAGAATCTCAAGCCTGACGGTCTGTTTCTGCTGCACACCATCGGCGCGAATCAAACCAACTCGCAGCTCGATCCCTGGACGGACAAATATATTTTCCCCAATGGCTGTCTTCCTTCCGTGCGTCATATTGCACAGGCCAGCGAGTCCTACTTGGTAATGGAAGACTGGCATAATTTCGGCGCCGATTACGACCGCACATTGATGGCGTGGCATGAGCGCTTCCAGCAAAGCTGGCCTTATCTTGCCTCACGTTATTCCGCACGTTTCCGCCGTATGTTCGGTTACTATCTGAATGCCTGCGCAGGCGCTTTCCGGGCACGGAATCTCCAGCTCTGGCAGATACTTTTCAGTTCAAATGGCGTTGAAGGGGGATTACGCGTTCCGCGCTAGTCCTGTCTGCTGAAAGCCGCCGGAAAGCCCCTCCCAACGGCTGGTGAAATACCGTTACGCTTCGCTGGCGGACACGGGCGTCTGTTGGCTGGCTAACACGCGCTCTACGGTATCCACCACCGCCTGAGTTTGCGGGTCGATTTCAATATTCACGCGATGTCCCAGCCGCTTCTGCCCCAGCGTGGTACGGTTAAGCGTTTCCGGGATCAAATGCACACAAAAACGGCTGCGGGTGACCTCGCCAATCGTCAGGCTGATCCCGTCAATACCGATAAAACCTTTGTGCAGCACATACTTCATCAGCGACTCGTCGGCCAGGCGAAACCAGATCTGGTGATTATTTTCCGATACCAGAATTTTCACCACCTCCGCCGTACAGATAATATGCCCGGACATAACATGTCCGCCGATCTCATCACCTATTTTTGCCGCCCGTTCGACATTGACGCGATCGCCTGCCTTCACTTCGCCAAGGTTGGTCAACCGCAATGTTTCTTTCATCAAATCGAAGCTGACGCAGTCGCCCGCTAGCGATGTCACCGTCAGACAGCAGCCGTTGTGCGCCACTGACGCCCCTGGGACCAACCCCGGCAGCAGTTCGGGTGGAAGTTTAAGCACATGCGTACGAAAATTTGATTTTTCATCAATGGACACCACCGGCGCGGTGCCTTGAACAATACCAGTAAACATACGGCGCTTGCCTCTTGAAAAAGGATGTAAATAAAACGGGTATTGAGCGATATACCCTAATTGACTCATATCAATGGCTGTCATGCAGTGTGCCCCAGATTAAGTGGAAAACCAAACCGCATGGCTAAAGTGAGTAAATATGTTAATCACTGTTAAATTTTCAGTGAATTTAATCTCCGGCATGCTGGTTTAGTTCCGGCAAGTCGTTACAATATCAGCCTCGCCTCTCACAGAGACGGCATTGCATTTATCCACGTTCGATTATCCCGCTATCCGGTTCGTCAATTCAAGGAAGGTGTTTGTGCAGAAGTATCTGTCCGAAGCGCGTAAGTTATTGGCGCTCGCAGTTCCTGTCATTATTGCGCAAGTATCACAAACCTCAATGGGTGTGGTTGATACCATTATGGCCGGCGCCTACAGCGCCACCGATATGGCTGCCGTCGCCATTGGCACCTCTATCTGGCTACCGGCCATTCTTTTCGGTCATGGATTATTGCTGGCTTTGACGCCGGTTGTCGCGCAGTTGAATGGTTCCGGCCGCCGTGAACGCATCGCGCATCAGGTTCAACAATCTTTCTTTCTGGCGCTGGTTCTCTCCGTGTTCATCATGCTGATGCTGTACCAGGGGGGTTACGCCATCAATCTGATGAATGACGGTTCGCCAGCGCTGGCGGAAAAAGCGGTTGGCTACCTGCGCGCGCTGCTATGGGGGGTGCCCGGCTACCTGTTCTATCAGGTTTTACGTTGCCAATGCGAAGGTTTGTCAAAAACCAAACCGGGTATGGTCATGGGTTTTATCGGGCTTTTGATCAACATCCCCATTAATTACGTGCTTATCCACGGTAAATTCGGCCTGCCCGAATTGGGCGGCATTGGCTGCGGAGTTGCCACGGCGTCGGTCTATTGGCTTATGCTACTGATGATGGTGATTTACACCCGCCGAGCCGCCTGGTTACGCGATATCAGGCGGCAACAATCACGCTTCAGACCGGACTGGCGTGTGCTGAAACGCCTGTTCTCGCTCGGTTTGCCCATTGCGTTGGCGCTGCTCTTTGAAGTCACCCTGTTCGCTGTGGTTGCGCTGTTGGTGCTGCCTCTGGGGGTTGTGGAGGTCGCGGGACACCAGATCGCGTTGAATTTTAGCTCGCTGATGTTCGTCTTACCCATGTCGGTTGGCGTTGCCACAACAATTCGCGTCGGCCACCGACTGGGCGAAGGTTCCGCCGAACTTGCCCGTATCGCGGCACATACCGGATTGATGACGGGGATTGTCATGGCATCCTGCACAGCGGTCTTCACCACACTGTTACGCGAACCCATTGCCCAGCTCTACAATCAGAATCCTGACGTAGTGGCGATGGCGTCGTACCTGATGTTGCTGGCCGCAGTCTATCAAATCTCCGATGCCGTACAGGTTATCGGCACCGGCGTGCTGCGCGGATATAAAGATACCCGGTCAATCTTTTATATTACGTTTACCGCCTATTGGATTCTGGGGCTGCCGAGCGGCTATGTGCTGGCGTTAACTGATCATGTCGTTCCCCGCATGGGGCCCGCGGGTTTCTGGTGTGGTTTTATTATTGGATTAACCGCCGCCGCGATCATGATCGCGACTCGCATTCGCTGGCTTCAGCGGCAACCCGTCTCACAGATTCTGGCAAGGGCGGCGCGCTAGGGGGCGAGTAAAAATCAGCCCCTCTGCATGATAATGATAACAATTAACATTTAAAGCCATAACTGATACGCTGGGCGGATAAAAAATAACCTTTACCTTGGGAGAAAAATGATGTCTGCAACCAACGACGCCCCCAAAACCACTTACCGCCCAGCCCCCCCGCAGTTGATCCAGGTTAAAGATTTTCGCGACATAACGCCCGGTCTTCGGCGTATCACATTCAGCGGTGAAAACCTGCATAACTACCCGCCGGACTGTGAAGGCTGGCACCTGAAAATCCTGTTACCATGTAAGGGGCAGTTAAAACCGGCTTTACCCACGTTGACGCCCCAGGGACCGCAATGGCAGGAAAATGAGGTGCCGCCGTTTATCCGAACCTACTCGGTACGGGCTATCCGACTAGGTCAGCGGGAGCTTGATATTGAGTTTGCCCTCCATGACGGCGCGGAAGGGCCGGCGTTGAATTTTGCCCGGCATGCCCAACCCGGAGACTGGATAGGAATCTCCAATCCTGGCGGCCCCGATCCGATGTTGCCGGAAGCAAAACACTATTTTATGGCCGGCGACCCCACCTCGTTACCGGCGATAGCGGCACTGCTGGAGAAAATGGCCCCCGATGCGCAGGGCAAAGTCATTATTCGTGTCGACGATGAGAGCGATAAGCAAGATCTGATCAAACCGGCCGGTGTGGAGGTCATCTGGCTGACAGGAGACATTTCCCAGACGGACAGGCTGGTAAACACGTTTACCTCATGGGCGTTACCCGAGCGGGAAGTCACTTTCTGGATCGCCGGCGAAGATCAGATAGTCAAATCGCTGCGTCGCTATATTCGCCGGGACAAAGGCTACGATCGTCAGCGAATCTACGCCATTCCTTACTGGCGCCACGGCTATGACGAAGAGCGTTATCACGATCTGCGCCATGAAATTATGGACAGCCAGGACTAGGCGAATCGCCGCGCGCCGGTACACCGGCGCGTGTCATGCGCTCCGCAGATGAATAACCCCGCCATCACGCGCCGACACCGCCGTCAATTATCTGCTCCGCTGCCGCATCCCGCCCGGCTGCTGACATTAATTCCGCCGCTCATACCCACGCGACCCTGACATTGATCCAGCAACGACTGCCAGCCGTTAAAAGTAGGATTTTTCATCAGGGAGATAAAATCGACCGCATACCCCTCCTGATGCAAGCGGGTGATCAGCGACATGATGCGCACCGAGTCCAGACCGTATTCGAGCAGGTTTTCATCGTCGCCAATCTCGCCGCAGTCTTCATCAAGCAGCGGCAACAGCACCTCGCGCAGACGCGCGTTATCCCAACCCGGCGTCTCGCTATTCAGCGCGTCCACCAGCCCGCCGGTGGTTGCCACCTGACCGCAGCAATTGGCCGTGTGGCACAGGGCCATCATATGCTGCTCATAACTGAAATCCGCCAGCGCATCGGCCACCATACAGGGTTTGATATCACGCATAAACGCGTCCAGAGCGGTTGTCAGGCAACCGATGTGCGCATAAACGCCACAGATTATCAATTGATTGCGCCCGCTGTTTTTCAGCATTAACTCTAAATCGGAGCGCTGAAACGCGCTGTAGCGCCACTTGGTTAACACGATGTCCTCCTTTTCCGGCGCCAGCGCATCGACAATCCCCTGCTGGCCGGCGCAATGCGTTAATCCCGCCCCCCAAATATCGTTCAGCAGGGCACGCTCCTCATCGTTCTGATTTTCGGGCTGGGCGGTATAGAACACCGGTATGCCCTGTTGACGGCAGGCCTTTTTCAGACGGGCAATATTCTCCACCACCCGCTTAACCAGCGGCGTGTCCTGTTCCCAGAAATTAAGGAAATAATGCTGCATGTCATGAATCAACAGCGCGGCACGGGACGTTGCCAGCGGCCAGTTGACTTTGTTGACCGGTAGCGCCGCCTGAACCGGCAAATCATAGCTTTTCAATTTAGGGATGCTCATTCTTTCCTCCTGTCAGTTAAGGTTGACTCGTCTCAGAGCGTGCTGACGCAGCCCTGGTTAAGCGATCCGGTAATTTGGTCCGGGTACATCGGCGGAACAAAGTCCGCCCCGATGCTCCCAGCCGGCGGCGATGATTCGGTCATGATGCCGCCTCGCCGCCGTGGTTCACCGCCTGCGGCGGCGAGACGAGCGCCGCGAGCGGCAGAACACCCGCCTGCGGTTCCGCCAGCCGCCCAAACGTCGCGGTGAGCGTACTGGCGATCAAATCGACCCGCCCGGCGTCATAGTGGCCGGTTCGGTAGCTCATCAGTACGCGTATCGACGTTTCGCCGTCGATGACCTCCTCCATCACCTCAAAATGCAGGCCCAGCAATGATTCGTTTTTTTCCGGGTCTACTTGCCGGAAAGCCACGCGGCCCCCCTCAGGCAAAGTAAAACAGCCGTTCAGTTTGTTTTTTGCATGCAGTTGGATAAAGACTTCAAACATATGCTTGCGATCCGATGCCTCTTCCTCCGACAGCGCTTCTTCAATCAAATCAATGGGAATATCGGTGTGAGGGATAGACTGGTTAATGTTGTTCTTCACCTGATCGATAAGCGCGGCCAGGGTGATCCCTTCGGTGAAGCGCAAACGATGCGCAACCACCGTGGTGAAATAACCGATGGTGTCAAAGAAGCGGGCATCGTTCCGTCCTGACGCCGACGTGCCGATGACCAGATCATCCGGCGCGCCGAGGCCGTGGAGCGTGGCCGCAATGCCGGCATACACCACATTGAACAGTGAAGCGCTGTGCTCATGGGCCAGCCGGTATAACCCCTCCGAGACCGAACGCGCTATTTTCAGCTCCACCCATCCCCCGGCGCTGGAAGATGACGCCACGCCGTTTCCGGCAGACGTTTCAATCCCGAACAGCGGTTGGCCACCGCGTGCACCGCGCAGGCTCTCGACCCAATAGTCAAGGTGCGTCTGGTTGAATCCGGCTTCATGTTGTGCAATGGCAAACTCATGAAAAGGCGCCGGCTGGTTATTCCATACCGGCGCTCTGTTCGCCACCCGTGCCGGGTAAGCCTGGGCCAACTCGTCCATCATCAGATTGACGGACCACTCATCCAGTACAATGTGATGGAACAGCATGGAAAGAATCTGCTGCCCTGATGCGCCATCGCGAATAAATTTAATACGCAGCGGCAGTTCTTCAGCGAGATTAAAGCGGTATCCGGCTTCCTCTGCCAGTCGCTCGCGCCAGTCACTCGCCTCGCTTTGATGCGAATACCCGAACCATTGATAGCTCGGCAGATCGCTGAACGCAACGACATGCTGGCGCACCTCGCCCTCCCTCTCGTTAAACAGCGTTCGCAAGCCGGTATGCCGTTCCAGCACATCAAGCAGCGCCTGCCGGAACGCCGTTTCATCGACCGGGTCGAGAAAGCGCAACGCAAAGGGAATATTGAAGATGTCGCCGAAATCATAGGCGGCGTAGGCTTTCCATAATGATTTCTGCGCCAGTGATAACGGCGCGGACGCCGCACCGCTGTGCGGCGTCGCGGTGACGGCGGGAGGCGCGACGATTCTCCCGCCGGTGCGCCGCGCATGCGCGGCCAGCCCCCGGGCGGTAGGATGACTGAACAGATCGCTGATATGAATTTCGATCTGGTGAAGGCTAAGCAACCGCCCTATCACGCGCGTGGCGATCAGCGAATGCCCGCCGTAATCGAAAAAATCATCATCAAGGCCCATCTGGGGCGATGACAGCGCCTCCCGGAGTTCAGCGAGGATCGTTTCGGCCATCTCCGCCTCGTGCGTGCCGTCTGACGATTGCGGCGCGTTTGTCGTTGGGGCAGGCGCGCCAACGACCACCGGCAGAGCCGCCGTCTGCCCGACCAACCAGGCAACAAACTGTTCGAGCAGGAAGCCGCCAATATGGGGTGAAACCTGCGGCCCGGTGATCAGATCCAGACTCAGACTCTCTCCCGGTTCGTCGCCGACGGCCAACGCGAGATCGACAGAACAGTGCGCAGGGGGCAACGGTATCCGTGTAGCAGTGACGTCCGCCAACCGCAGCGACGCCGAAGGTTCCAGCCGCCGGGTCACCAGCACATGGGAACCTGATGCCGCAACACCGTTTCCGCGTTGCGTCAGACTTTTCTGCGCCTGCGTCGCAATTTCACTCAGCGGTCTGCCGTCATTACGCACTACAACTTGCCGCAGTCGGGGAGCCGGCGCTGCGTCATCCGAGACGGCATCCCCGCGTTCACCGTCAACCGGCAGGCTGACGACCACCTCTTCGCCGGCACTGATGGTGGACAGATAGCAACCGAACAGCGCCGCGAGAACCCTCATCTGAGCTTGCGGTCCACCCTCTGCTGAGATGAACGGCGTCAGACGCGCTGCCTCGATCGTCGTGCCATACCGCGCCGCCGCGCCGCCACTGACATGTCGGTAACAGGGTTTGGCGAAATCGATAATCTCCCGCACCGCGCTCGACTCACTGCGATACAGCCAGGGCAGATTTATCTGGCGACTGCCGTCCGGCAGCCCTATTCCCTCAGTCAGCCCGCCGTGTTCGACGATCTGATCAAGGTTCGGCAACGTCCCGCCATTGTAAATGGCGGTCAGCGTGCTTAGGATCTGCGTCCAGGACAGCTGTTTTTCCAGGATACCGTGCGCCACCGCGCCCAGAATCACGCCATACGGCCCCCCGGTGAACAACAGAAAACGAACCGGCGGTTCAAGATGCAGTTCACAGGGTTTACCCTGCTCCCGCAACAGGACGGCGATCGCCTGCGCTTCGTCGGCGATGGGTTCAAAAGCGACGGGCTGTATCGCCGGGCGAACGGTAAATTTTCGCAGTTCTCCCTGCGCATCGAAACGGTATCTGACGTTAAGACCCGGAACCTTTTTCAGCACCGCTTCCAATGCGCTGACCAGCCGGCCGATACGAATTTGCGGGCTGAGCCGCCAGGCCAGCGCAAACTGGTCGGGCGTGTCCTGATCCTGCTGATGACGAAACCAGGCCTGTTCTTCAAATGCGGTCAGCGTTTGTCCGTGCGTTTGTTGCTCTTCCTTTGCGGCGGTCTCCCCGCCGGTCTGCGCCGTCAGCACCGGATTGGACCGCCGTGTTTCACCGTCAGCTCGTATCTTGTCAACATTTTCCGCCACAACTGTCGTCTCCTGTACCTCCGGCTGAGCCGGTACGCTGTCTCAATAAACCTGAGTCCCTCGCCAGCCTGTGACAATACCGGCTGGCGAGACGGAACAAACCGCCCTGTTCTTTCGTCCCGGCCCCACTAGAACGTCAGTTCGAGCGACGCGCCGATCATCCGGTCGGGCTTGACCTCGGAGAGATAATCCACGCCTCTGACACTGCCGTAATAGGACATAACGCTGTCGTCGTAGTCGAACAGATTCTGCGCAAACAGGACGGCCCGACCGTGGCTGAAGGTATAGGCAAGTTGGAGATTGGTCATCCAGTACGACGAGATCCGGCCTCGCGGGCTATTGTCGTTGTTGGAGTAATAGGCGTCGGAAAACGCAACGTTGCCGCTCAGTTCAAAGCCCTGCGCGAACCGGTATCTGGCGCCCACATTGGCGGTATAGCCCGGCGCGCGCGCCAGCTTGTTTCCCTCCAGTTCGCTGCCGCTGAAGCTTTCAATTTTCGATTTCAACAGACCGACCGAGCCGAACAGATCGAACGCCCAGGCCGGCGTCCAACGCGCGCCCAGCTCGGCGCCATAAGTCGTCACTTTGTCGGCGTTGAGGATCACGGAGGAGGCGCTCACATCAACGGGAAGCTGCATATCTTTGTAATCGTTATAGAAAATATTGGTGGTCAGTTCGACATTACTCTCCTTTAGCTGATGTCGGCTGAAGAGTTCATAGTTCCAGACATACTCCGCATCGTAGCGGTAGCTGACGAAAGGTTCGTAGAACGTCATGCCGGCGCCGCCCGCGTTGTAGCCGCGCGCAATCCGGGCGCCGTAGGTCTGTCCGTCCTGCGGCTTCCAGACCGTTTCGAACTTGGGCAGGAATACGTTATAAGCCTCGTCGAAGTCGATTGCCACGTTGCTGCTTCCGCCCTGGCGCCGCCGCTCCTCGCGCTCAACGCGTCCGCCCAGCGTCACGTCGACCTGCGGGACCACCGTGTAGGTGACCTCGGCGAAAGCCGAAAAAGCTTCGGTCTTGTCGTCGAACGTATTCACCCCGCCATAATAAGCGTTAAAGTTGACCCGTTCGTCCTGCTTGGCGTAGAAGTAGCGCAGCCCGGCCAACGCCCGCAACCTGTCTTCGCTTCCGCCAAAACGTATAAGGGGTTCTAGCTGAAACTCCTTGCCGTCAATGTTGGCGGATTGCAGGCCGTCATACGTCAGACGCTGATTGTCGAAATCCGTATACAGCAGTTTGTTTTCCAGTTGCACCATATCGGACGCTTCCCAGGCGATATCCCAAATGCCGCTGGTGGATTTGGTTTCGAACACCGGGCGCATGGTTTCGAACCGGATGCTGCTGGTCGTCTCGTTTTGCGGCGCCCGGGTGTCGTAGTGATTAAGGGAGAGTTTGGTGGTCAGTTCGGGCAGGTTGGCGGGATTGTACAGCAGCTTGGCGCGAGAGGTCGTTACCTCCACCTCGCGGGGATCGCCGACCGGCGCATAGGCGGTCAGATCCGCGGTGCTGCGCCGCCGCTGGCGATCGACGCTGACGCGAAACGCCAGTTCGTCCTCGACGATGGGGCCGGAAACCATCGCCGCCGTCTGCGAATAGTGCCGGTTGCCGATGCCGCCCTTCACCGCCTGTTCCCAATGAAAGGTCGGGTCTTTCGAGGTGATCAGCACCGCGCCGGCGATGGAATTCCGGCCCTGGAGCAAACTCTGCGGACCGCGAAACACCTCAACCCGTTCGATATCCCACATCGACTGGGGACCGAAGGCGAGTTCATTGTAGGTCAGCGAGCGGCCGTCCACCGCCATATTCAGACGCGCGCGCGAGCCGTTCAAAAAGGCGTGCGCCCCCTGCGCCGGGCCGGTTCCATCAATGCCGCGCACGGTGGGCAGATCGTTGCCGGCGCCAGTATCGACAACGTTCGACGTCATCTTAAGCAGATCCGACGCGACGGCGACGCCCGGCGTCGATTCGAGTCTGCGGGCGTCGTAGACTTCCACGCTCGAACCGGTATCGAAAATCGAACGTGACCTTTTTTCGCCAGTGACCACAATGGTGTCCGCTTCCTGTGGCGAAACGGAGGATGAATCCTGACGGGTTTCTTCCTTCTCCTCCTCGACGGCGGCCCTGGCATCGGATACGGATAAAGGCAGGACAACCGATCCCACCGCCCAGCAGCCCAAAGTCAGTAGCGACGGAAACGACAGCGTGTAATCGACAGACTCCCTTTCACCGCCCGGTATCCTGTGCCGTTGAGCCGAGTATGTCGTACTCATTACTCCCCCCTTAAGCAAATGTGCACAAAATCTGTTCTACTCACATAGAAAAAATAAGTGTGGTTTTCACTTTGCAAACGGCATTTGGCATCCGGTACGACTCTGTTACACGCGTTATCCATGCCGGAAGACAGACTGGATCTGCCCTGGCACCATCGCCTGATTATTGATTTGCCTTCTCTGACGATGGCTACAACTCAAATGAATTAAAAAAGAACGCCTCCACTGCTGGCTTTGACCGCCTTTCAGCAACCTGAGGTTAAAAAATAAGCAACTTAATCATAATAACGCGAATGATAATATTTCAAATTAGTTAATGCAAATCGTTATCAATAAAAATCATTGAGCGGTTGCCCAGGCAGCGCCACCTGGCTTGGCCCCGTAACGCTAAACGCTGTTTATTGCCAAAACGGGTGTCTGTCCATAGCTCTAAATGCAAATGCGAATAATTAGAATTATCATTTATACTGTAAGATGTTTTTTTGCTCTCCCGTTCACTCAACGTTGATGGGCTCCACCTATGAAAGAGTTGACTCCGATGCAGGCGGCCAGTTGGGTCGGTCGGCAATACGAACAGCCCCTCGGCGGCGTCGCAGCGCATTTATACGCTGAATTCGACGGCGCCGGGCTGGATATCGCGCGGCTAAGCCTGGCCATCAGCCGTTTGTATCAGAGTCATCCGATGCTGCGGCTGCGCATCACGCCTGAAGGCCGTCAGACCATAGAGAACATGGATGACCGCTACCGGTTGCAGATCGATGACTGGCAAGGCGATTCGCAGTGTGACGCAGACCGTTATCTTGCCGACAAACGCCAGAGCAAAACCACGCAGAAACTGCCGCTTGAGCGAGGTCTGGCATGCGATATCAGCGTCAGCCTGTTGCCGGAGGGCCGCTGTCGTCTGCACGTGGATCTGGACATGATTGCCGCCGATGCCCAGAGTTTCCGAATTCTGATGGAAGATCTGACCCGTTTCTACCGCCAGCCCGGTCCGCCCGCGGGCAATACGCAAGTCGCCTATTTTCGCTATCTGGATCGTATGCGCGGCGATAAAAGCCGGCTGAAAAGGTATCAGAACGATAAACAGTGGTGGCATGAGCGCCTTCCCGCCATTCCGCCCGCCCCGGCCCTACCGCAAAGCCCGGTCGCGGGCCACTGCCGCAGTAACCGGCTGGCCGGACTGCTGACACAGCCTGAGCGCCGGACGCTGGCGAAAATCGCCCGGACACATCATCTGACCCTGGCAACGCTGTTTCTCTGCGCGTTTGCCGGCGTGGTGGGACATAGCTGCGGCATGACGCGTTTCCGGCTTAATGTGCCGATGTTCCACCGCCGGCCCTATGTCAAAGAGGCCGAACGCATTATCGGCGATTTCTCCAACCTAGTTATCCTGGACGTGGCATACGATCCCGCCGAAAGTCTGCTGACGTTTTGCCGACGGACGGCCTCACGGCTGGCACGGTTAATTACCCATAGCCATTATCCTGGGGTCAATGTGCTGCGTGACCTGTCGCGCCACCACGGAAACATGCAAATTGCCCCGCTGGTGTTTACCTCAGGACTCGGGCTTCCCGGCGGCAAACTGTTTTCCGATGAGGTGTTGCGCACCTTCGGGGAAATGAACTGGGTGATCTCCCAGGGGCCGCAGGTGGCGCTCGATGCCCAGGTCGTCGAGGTACGCGACGGCATTCTGGTGAACTGGGATGTACGCCTTGACTTATTTCCCAAACCGATCATCCGTCCCCTGTTTGACAGCTATCTGAATCTGATGCGCCAGTTGGCCCTGACGCCCGATACGCTGAACCAGCCGCTTGAGAGCATGCTGATGCCGCGGCAGACGGCGGCGATCCATTCGCCGCCCCCCTCCGGCGCGGAGCCCATTCTGACGCGAGGAAATAACATGCAGACACCGTTGACTTCTCTGCAACAGGCTTATTTGCTGGGCAGAAGCGAACAATGGCCGCTAGGCGGCGTTGCCATGCAGGATTTCCGCGAGTACCGCGGGACTCTCCCCGCAGCGACCCTGCGCCAACGGCTGACCGAGCTGGTGCGGCGGCATGAGGCGTTACGCACCCGGATAGATCCCCACATGCTGATCCAATACGTTTCGCCTGAAACCGTCATTAATCTGGATGAAATCGATCTGCGCGACATACCCCGCGGCGACGCCCTGCGACAAGTGGACGAGATCCGCCGTGCCCGCTCCCATACCCTTAACAACCTTACCCTTTCGCCCTGGCATATCTGGATTATCACGCTGGCTGAAGGCGCCGGACACCAAGACGATGATTTTACTACCGTGGTGTTCACAAGTTTCGATGCATTAATTCTGGATGGATCGTCGATCTCGACCATCATTACGCGGCTGTTCGACGGAGCGGAACCGATGCCGCAGTCCTTCCCGCTGCGGATAGCGCGGCCTGACAACAGTGAACCGGCGTTACTGACCCGCCGGCGGCTGGATGACAGAAGGTACTGGCGCGAAAAGTTGCAACATCTCCCGCCGCCTCCCGCATTCCCCTGGAGAGAGCCGCTGGCCTCCATTCGCTCGTCACCATGGCGCAGAGAAAGCCTTCGCCTTCCGCGCCGATTGATCAGGAGAATCTCCGCCATCGGCGCGGCGCACGGTCTGTTTCAGAACAGCATCCTGTCGGCGGCGATTCTGGAGACGTTGTCACTCTGGCTGCGGGGTGGCGCATTGCCGGTGGGCATCCCGGTTTCCTTTCCATCAGCGGATGGCCGGCTGGGCAACGCATCCACGTTTGTGGTGATCAGCTTTACCCGCACGCGCGATGCATCTTTAAACGCCGCCCGCCGTCTGCAACAGGATATTCTGGAATCACTGCAACACCTGACGTTTTCCGGGGTTGACCTGACCCGGTTATTGCTCAAACAGCATGGAGAAAGCCCGGCGCTGCCGGTGGTGTTGACCAACGGCCTGTCGTGGGAGTCGCCGCCCGCGGACAGCCCGATGCGTTTCCACTCAGGGCTGACGCAGACCCCGCAGGTAGCGATGGATATTCGGCTGTCGCTGGATCAGGACAAGAATCTGCTGCTCTGTCTGGATTACGCCGAACACGCGCTGGATCAGACGATAGTGCAGGATATGCTTCAGGCGATCGCCGCCAGAATCGCGCTGACCTGCCGCCAGACGGCGCAGTTCCCGATGCCTGCGCAATTTATCGATTATCATCATTACCATCACAACGGCGACGAACGTGATTACATCGGTAGCGGTTTTCTCAATCGCATCGCCCATCATCTTTTCGCCCCGTCTCCCGATAAAGCGGCCATCCACTGCGGCCCCCGGACGATTTCCTATGCGCAACTCGGACAATCTGTTCAGACGGCGATGACGAACCTGCGACGCTATGGAATGAAAAAGGGCAACGTGGTGGCCCTTGCTCTGCCCCGTTCGCCGGCGCATCTGACCATCACCCTCGCCTGCGCGTTACAGGGGATCATCTGGGTGCCGATCGACATCAACTCGCCGCCGGAACGGATGGCGTATCTACTGACCAACTGTCAGCCCGATCTGATCGTCAGCGTTATTCCCGTTGGGGAGATGAGGGTCGTGCAACCGGCTGCGCTGCTATCTCCCGTCGAGCTGGCGGCGCTCGACCTGCCGGACGCGTCGCTCTCCGAGCGGAGCCACAGCCGCGACCCCGCCTATTATCTCTATACCTCAGGCACGACGGGCAAACCCAAATGCGTGGTGCTCAGCTACCGGGCGACCGACAATGTCATCGGCCGGACCCTCGAAAAATGGGGCGTCGGGCAGCAGGATGTGTTTATCTCGGTCACGCCGCTGCACCATGATATGTCCGTCTTCGACCTGTTCGGGTCGCTGTGTGCCGGTGCAACGCTGGTGATACCCGAACCGCACGAGGAAAAGGACGCCATATCCTGGAACCGGCTTGTCGAACGCCATCGCGTCACCCTGTGGTGCTCGGTGCCGGCCATCCTTGATATGCTGCTCTCCTGTACCCAGGACGATCGGCTACGTTCCCTCAGACTTATCGCACAAGGCGGGGATTACATCAGGCCGGCGACCATCCGGGCGCTCCGGGCGCGCCTTGCCGATGCCCGGCTGTTTTCTCTGGGCGGGCCGACAGAAACCACCATCTGGAGCATCTGGCACGAAATCACCGCCGATGATAGCGATACTATCCCTTACGGCAAACCTCTGCCGGCAAACCGGTATTTCATCTGTCACGACACCGGGGAACATTGTCCGGCTTACGTCGTCGGCCGGATCTATACGGCGGGGGTAAATCTGGCGCTCGGCTATCTGGAGAACGGTATCCTTTGTCAGCATGATTTCGTTACCCTGACCGACCCGGCGGGAGAGCCGGTACGCGCCTTTCGCACTGGCGATGAAGGCTATTATCGTAAAGACGGCAATATCATCTTCGCCAACCGCGTCAACGGTTATGTCAAGATCCGGGGGATACGGGTTTCACTGCCGGAAATAGAGAGCGCGTTGGATAAACATCCGTCGATCAAAGAGGTGGCGGTGGTGGATTACCCGGCTGGCGAAACGGGTGAGATCACGCTGGGGGCGATGTACACGTCGCAGCAGGGCGACGCTATTCCGATAGCGGAACTGAGAGCGTTCGTCAGTCGCCATTTACCTTGTACCCATGTGCCGACCCGAATGATACACGCCACGGCGCTGCCATTATCGGCTAACGGAAAAACGGATCGGCGCCGCATCAAGGAGAGCTTTATCGCTGAGCGATCGGCTGGCGTCACGGCACGCGACGCGGCGATAGCGGACGAGCAAACCCGGTGCTGTCAGCGCATTCTGGGTATTTATCTGCATGCGATTGGCATCCAGCACGGAGAAAGATTTGATGAAGATTCCGCCTTCATGACGATGGGGTTGAAACCGTCGCATCTCCAGCCCATCACGATACGGCTCAACGAGACGTTCGGGGTTCGGCTCAGCCCTTACGATCTGGTAAAATGCAATAATGCCCGCCATGTCTCGCGGCTACTGCAACAGACCTGACATCCCGCGCTTGACCGTTGAGACGCGGCCCCGCATGGCGACGCCGCCCGCCCTACTTCTGGCCCGGCGAGTCCAGGAGATCCTGAAGCCGCCGGGTCAGCGCGTTCTCCTGCACCACGCGCTGCATAAACGTTGGCAGCGTTTGCCGATGCAGGATAAATGCCTCCTGCCGGAACAGCGCGGGATCGGCGTCAATGTCCACCCTCAGCCTGCCGGCATCCATTCGCCCGCGCCAGGTGACGTTGAAACCGTCGCCGGGGCCGCTGGCAAGCACATGCCGGCGGGTCTGGCACCCTGCGAATCCGGGAGGATCGAAAGGCAACACATTCACCAGCGGGGAAAAGAAATAGCGGAACCCCGCCGACAGCCCGCGATCGGCTGCGATCTGCTCAATGCGATACCGCCCGTGCGACCGCTGCATGTGCAATTCCCGCGCCATTCGTTGTAAGAAATCCCCCAAACGCTCATCCGCCGCGACGTTGATAAACAGTGGCAAGATGTTGACCAGCAACGCCGGCACATAAGCGCCGACCAAGCTTCGCCGGTTCATAAACGGCACCCACAATGGCAGCGTCTCACGCTCGGTGTGGGGCTGGCACGGCAAATGATGAAACAGATAGGCGCCGGAAAGCACAAGCAGCAGATCGGGCCAGCCCATATCGCTGCTGTCGGCCATCTGCCGCAAATCACAGCTAAAACTCGCCGGTAGCCGGCAATCAAGATGTAAAGGGGACGCGCCGTAATCTTCGCCGCCTTTATGCAGTACCGGCAATTCAACAGGTGACGACAGGTAATTCCGCCAGTAACTGCGATCGTCATCAAAACGCTGACTTGCGCTATAGGCCATCTCTTCCGACAGGTAACGGGCAAAGGGATGGAAGGCGGGGCCCGCTTCGCACTTACCGATACAGTGGGCGTAAAGACTGGCGCAACGATGCTCGATCAGAACCATGCCATAGCCGTCAATGACGATATGGTGCGCCCGGATATACCAGAGATAGTGCGACGCGCCGATCCTGATCAACCAATGCGCCGCTAACGGCTGCCGCAATAGATCCAGCGATTGCTCCGCATCGGCCCGCATGCGCCGCAAGGCTTCCTGCCGGGGATCGGGAGCATCGCGCAAATCAATCTGTTGGAGCGATGGCGCCGCAGCCGGATCGCACCGCTGTACCGGCGCCTGCCCCGGCTGCGCAATATGAAAACGCAGAGCGAATGCATCGGTCTCCCCGATCGTCATCATGATTGCTTTACCCAGCGCTGCCGGATCAACGTCCCCCTGAATATCGATACAATGCGCAACCGTCGAGATCGGTTGATCGGGATACAGGGTGAATTCCTCCCAAAAATCCAGTTGTGCCGGTGTCAGGGGCATCCACCCTGCATTCAGACCTGTTTCTGACATATCCGCACTTTTCCTCGTAGCAAACGATATTAGCGCCGCGGGCAAATCCCCTGGCCCCGCCGAGGGTCCCACCCGCTAGCCTTTTTGCTCCTCTGGAGGCGTGGCCAGTCCCCGCGGCGACGGCCGTCTCTTTTTCCCTGAGCGGTAAGCCAAATCCATGAATGATAATAACACTTATTATCATTAACAAAAACAAACCGACCCAGAGACTGGTAAAACATCCGCCAGCGTCTACACTTAGTGACAATGATGTTACTTTCGGGAGTGTGTGTTTATTGGATTATAGCTATCCAATTCATCTTGTTAGAGAGTGCTGCCTACGGATTTACCGAAAATTGAGCTGTTTTATCCATACCTGCCTACTCGCAACATGTTGTTAGGATTTCGGTTGCGTCGCTTTCTTTCTTCACTTCTGCCCTGGCATCAGACACGTTTCACGCGATTGCGATTTAGAAAATCAATACCCGTGCCCGTCATGGCGCCGCGAGAACACCTTGCTTAACACGCAACAGCAGAACGCCATGCGGTGTGAACACCATTTTCAACCTACACGCTACAGACAGGAGAATCAGTTTGCCCCCCATGATTGCAACAGAAAACACGACAGACTCGCCGCCCCTCCCCGCACTGGACGGCGGCCCATACGCCTTCTTTTTCGATGTGGACGGCACGCTGGCGGAGATTCGACCTGAACCGGACGCCGTTGTCATCCCTTCCGCTGTCCGCGCCAATTTGCAGGCGTTGTCTACCGCGTGTCACGGCGCGGTGGCGCTGGTATCGGGCCGCCCTCTCGAACAGTTGGATAAACTGACCGCGCCGCTCATTCTGCCGCTGGCGGGAGTACACGGCGCCGAACGCCGTGACGCCTCGGGTAACCTGCATCGCGTCATACTGCCGGCGGAGGTGGCGGCCCCCCTGCGGCAGATGCTGGAACAGGCAATGGCCGCCATGCCGGGCACCTTGCTGGAAGCCAAAGAGATGGCCTTCGCACTGCACTATCGCCAGGCGATGGTGTACGAGCGGCAAGTTTTCGCGCTGGCCGAATCCGCCGTGGCCCGGTTTCCTCAACTGACGCTACAGCCCGGCAAATGCGTGGTGGAAATAAAGCCGCGAGGAACCGATAAGGGCGTGGCGATTAACGCCTTTATGCGGGAAGCGCCTTTCGCCGGACGCATCCCGGTTTTTGTAGGAGACGACCTGACGGATGAGAAAGGATTTATCGCTGTGAACGCCATGCAAGGCATCTCTGTTAAGGTCGGAGAGGGTTCAGGCCATGCCCGTTTCCGCCTGAAACGGGTCGCGGACGTTTACCAATGGCTTGAACAACAACGATTACAACTCAATCAAGATAACGTCGGTAAGGAGTTAAGGTTATGAGCCGTCTGGTTGTTGTATCCAACCGTATCGCCATTCCTGACAAATCGAAGTCCAGCGCGGGCGGACTGGCCGTAGGCATTTTGGATGCACTAAAAAGCACCGGGGGATTATGGTTTGGCTGGAATGGAGAGATAAGCGAAATATCCGGTCAGGACGAGGATGATCTGGAGCTACTTGAAAAGGATGGCATCACATACGCCTCGGTTCCGCTCAATCAAAACGATTACGATCTGTATTACTGTCAGTTTTCCAATAACGTCCTCTGGCCGGCATTCCACTATCGTATCGATCTGGTGCAGTTTCAGCGTGAAGCCTGGGAAGGTTACTGCCAGGTAAATGACTTTCTGGCGAAACGGTTACAGCCGTTGATTAAGCCCGACGATATCCTGTGGATCCATGACTACCATTTGCTGCCGTTCGCCGCCGCGCTACGTAAAATCGGGGTGAATAACCGTATCGGTTTCTTTTTGCATATTCCCTTTCCTACGCCGGAAATTTTCAATGCGCTGCCTACACACAAAGAACTGCTGGAAATGATGAGCGAATTCGATTTGATCGGATTCCAGACGGAAAACGACCGGATGGCGTTTCTCGACAATATTGGGCAACTGACCACGTTGCTCCAGACCGGGGCAAAAACCCACCGCGCTTTCGGCCATACTTTCATGACAGAGACTTATCCGATAGGCATCGCGCCGGACAGCATTAAAGAGATGGCGGAAGGGCCGCTGCCGCCAAAAATGGCGGCGATGAAACGCGAACTGGGTGATGCACAGAATATTATTTCCTGCGAACGACTAGATTATTCCAAAGGGCTGCCGGAACGCTTCCTTGCGTTTGAGGCCTTGCTGGAAAACTACCCGCAGCATCGCGGCAGGGTTCGCTATTCGCAAATCGCCCCGACTTCTCGCGGGGATGTTCAGGCCTATCAGGATATCCGCCACCAGTTGGAGATGGAAGTTGGGCGGATCAACGGCAAATACGGCACCCTGAACGGGACGCCGCTCTACTACCTTAACCAGCATTTCGATCGCCGGTTGCTGATGAAAATATTTCGTCTGACGGATATCGGGCTGGTCACGCCGCTGCGCGATGGCATGAACCTGGTGGCGAAAGAGTATGTGGCGGCACAGGACCCTGACGATCCAGGCGTACTGGTGTTGTCGCGATTTGCTGGCGCGGCCAACGAATTGACCGCCGCACTCATCGTCAACCCTTACGATCGGGATGAAGTGGCGGCGGCGCTGGACAAAGCGCTAAGCATGTCGCGCGCCGAGCGTCTCTCCCGCTACAACGACATGATGGCGGTGTTGCGCAAAAATGATATTGCGCACTGGCGTGAACGTTATCTGGCGGATCTGCGGGCTATCCCGCCGCGCAGTGCCGGGCATGGCACCGTCGCCAAAGAGACAACCCTCTAGGTTTCTGGCAGTGCCATGCGTCATCCCTTTACCAAACAGCCCCGTTGACAGGGGGCTGTTCATAATTTGTTGCAATCGAAATATTCCTCAATGTCTAATTAGCACACTTTTACTGTAGCTAATGATATGAATGTCTAAAATTAGCAAAAAGTCGCCCCGTCTGTTTTATAACGTCATGCTGAGGTTTGTAGCACATGTTCAACTCGAAATCACACGTCGCTAAACCCGTGGAGCCCGATATCGATAACGACCGCCTATACGAACTTGAACCCTGCGAATTAACACTGAATACCCTGCTCGAAGCGGAGCCGGAACCGGAAATGATCGAAGGGCTGCCGCCCTCCGACGCGCTAACACCCGCCGACCGCTATCTGGAATTGTTTGAACACGTGCAGTCTTCGCGTATTTTTGACGACAGCAAAGTATTCCCCGATTGCGCGCCCAAAAGAGATCCGCTGGAAATTCTCATTCGCTACCGTCGGGTGAAAAACAAAGCCGGTTTTGACCTGAGACAGTTTGTCGATGAGCATTTCTGGCTACCGGAAAACCCTGGCGGCGATTATGTCTCCGATCCAGCGCACTCCCTTAAAGAACATATCAATCATCTCTGGAGCGTGCTGACGCGCGAACCTCAGGACCATATTCCGTGGTCGTCGCTGCTGCCGCTGCCCCAGGCCTATATTGTGCCGGGCGGCCGTTTCAGGGAAACCTACTACTGGGACTCCTACTTCACCATGCTAGGGCTGGCGGAGAGCGGGCGCGACGATCTGCTGCGCTGCATGGCGGATAACTTCGCCTGGATGATTGAAACCTATGGGCACATTCCCAACGGCAATCGCACCTATTACCTCAGCCGCTCGCAACCGCCGGTATTTGCACTGATGGTGGAGCTGTTTGAAGAAGACGGCGTGCGCGGCGCCCGCCGCTATCTGGATCATCTATTGAAAGAGTATGCCTTCTGGATGGACGGCGCCGAATCGCTGGAACTGAATCAGGCCTACCGCCACGCGGTGCGGTTGCCGGACGGCGCCCTGCTCAACCGCTACTGGGATGACAGGGACACCCCGCGCGACGAATCCTGGCTGGAAGATGTGGAAACCGCGAAACACTCCGCTCGACCGGCGAACCAGGTTTACCGGGATCTACGGGCGGGAGCCGCTTCGGGGTGGGACTATTCGTCTCGCTGGTTGCGTGATGCTCATCGCCTCGCCAGTATTCGCACCACGCAGTTTATCCCGATTGATCTCAACGCGTTTATTTACAAATTGGAGAGCGCCATCAGCAATATCTCTGTTCTGAAGGGGGATAAAGAGACGGCGGCGCTATTTCGCCAAAAGGCGGAAGACCGCCGCGCCGCCGTTACCCGCTATTTGTGGGATGAAGAGGAAGGATGTTTTCGTGACTATGACTGGCATCGCCAGCGAATGGCGCTGTTCAGCGCCGCCAGCATCGTGCCGCTCTATGTGGGACTTGCCACCCACGAACAGTCCGACAGGCTGGCAGAGGCGGTGCGCGCGCGTCTGCTCACCCAGGGGGGACTCATGACGACCGAGCACAATACGGGCGAACAATGGGATAGCCCTAACGGCTGGGCGCCGCTGCAATGGATGGCCATTCAGGGCTTTAAGCTGTACGGCCATGATGCGCTCGGCGATGAAATTGCCCGCAACTGGCTAAAAACAGTCAATCTTTTTTACCGGCGCAACCATAAACTGATTGAAAAATACCATATCGCCGATGGAACCCCGCGCGAAGGCATCGGGGGCGAATATCCGCTTCAAGATGGCTTCGGTTGGACCAACGGCGTTGTTTGTCGGCTGATTGGCCTTTACGGAGAACATGATGAATGATGTTCAATCCCGCCCTGATATTACCGCGCGCTCCCCCGCGATACCCACTGTGCCAGCACAGCCTCCAGTTCGGTGAGCAACTGGCCGGCGTCGTTTTCTGAAAACACCAGCGGCGGACGAATCTTCAGTATGTTGGCCGAGAACCCGGTAGCCGAGATCAGCACCTGGCGCTCACGCAGCCCATTGACAATCGCGGTCGCCAGCGCCGCATCCGGTACTTTCTCTTGCGGATCGCTGACCATCTCAACACCGATATACAGCCCCGCTCCCCGGATATCGCCAATCTGCGGATAACGGCGGGCGATGTCGTGCAGACCTGCGCGGATAAACGCGCCGATGCGATGGGCGTTTTCCTGTAACCGTTCTTCGCGGATCACATCAAACGTGGCCTGCGCCGCGGCGATCGCCACCGAGTTGCCGCCGAAGGTATTGAAATAGCGCTGGTCGCGGCCGAAACGCGCCACCGCCTCATGGGTGACGGCTACCGCCGCCACCGGATAACCATTGCCCATCGGTTTGCCCAGGGTAATGATATCCGGATCGACGCCGTGACGCTGAAAGCCCCACAGCGCGTCGCCGGTGCGGGCAAAACCGGATTGCACTTCGTCGGCGATGAACAGCCCCCCAGCCGCTCGCACCACTTCCGCCACCGGCGCCAGCAGATCCGTGGGGTCGGCATAAATGCCGTCGGACGAAAACACCGAATCGGCGATAAACGCCGCCAGCCCTTGACCGCGGCGCTGAAGTTCGTCGATCTGTTCGGCTACCTGCCTCGCCATCCGCTGACCCATCTCCGCGCTGGCGAACCGATAGGAATCCGGCGCCGGAACGCGGCATACCCACTCGCCAAGCGGCGAGTGCCCCCCCAGCGAGGGCGAAATACCGGCGGTGAGGAACGAGTTGCCGTGATAGGCTTCAGACGTAATGATCACCCCCTGCCGGCCCGTATAGTGCCGGGCGATGCGCAGCGCCAGGTCATTGGCCTCCGAGCCGGTGCAGGTGAACATCATATGGCCCTGCTCCGCGATGCGGCCGCCGAAAGTCGGCAGCAACTGTTCGGCGTAATCCAGAATGCCGTCCTGAAGATAGCGGGTATGGGTACACAGCCGCCGCATCTGGCTGTTAACGGCGTCGGCGATCTTCGGATGCGCATGCCCCACCGAAACCACGTTATTGTAGGCGTCCAGATAGACATTGCCGTTGCGGTCATAGAGCCGTACTCCCTGAGCGCGGTTCACCTCCACCGGCTGCTGATAGAACAGGCGATAAGCCGGGCCGAGCAGACGGATACGGCGTTCAACGGCGGCGCGGGCGGCGGCATCCAAATGCGCAAGGTTATCGGGATCAAAGGCGTTAACCATTTTACCGCGGCGAAGGTGGGAATCAGTCATGCTTTACTCCTGAAGACGGGATCATCGACATAAAGGTTTGCGACAAGGTGTCAGCGGGGCGCGCCAGCAGCCAGGCCAGTTGCCCCCAGCCCGGTTCCGTATTGCGCAGAATATAGCGGGCGTTGTCGGGAAAACGCCGGGCACGCCACAGCGTGATCAGCGCCCGGGCAATCACCCGCCCCATGACCAAATGGGGCAACAGGGCCAGTTCCTCACGGCTGAGCACCGCCTGACGCAGATAACCGCGCAGCAGATCGCGACCGGCGGCAAACAGATCGTCCGGCGGATTGGCCGCGACATCCCGCGGCAGTTGGTTCAGCAGCGCGGTGGAAACATCCACGGCCACCGCGGTATAAACCGCATCGCCGAAATCAATGATGCCGGTAACAAACCCGCTGTGGCGCTGAGGAATCCCCAGTAATGGGCGGGTAAAAAAAGACAGGCATAGAGTTTTGTGATCTACTGATTGTGCAACCAATTCAATGAGATCACTTCTATGCCTGCTCGCCAAGTATGCCAGAACTTTTTCCGGGACGCTTTAGCCCCGTTTCACAAATATCGACAGAATGCCCTTCTCGACGCTACCGCTGCTTTAACGCGTGGCGCATCCCTCACCCTGACCAGTATTGGACGATATCTTCCCGGGACAGCACAGGTAAAACACAAGATTAAACGGACTGACCGTCTGCTGGGTAATATCGAGCTTCATAGCGATATCCCTCTGATATTCAGGAATATTACCTCACTACTGACGCAGCGACTTTCATGGTGTGTAATCGCTGTTGACTGGAGCGGCTACCCTTCACAGGCATTCCATGTTCTGCGCGCAAGCCTGATTTGTGATGGGCGTTCCATACCCCTGATGAGTCAGGTTGTCCCTTCGGATAAACAGCAGAACCCTCATGTTCAAAAAGCATTTCTGGATGCGCTCAGCAACGCCGTGTCATCTGATAAAAAAGTCATTATTGTCACTGATGCCGGGTTTCAGAATGCCTGGTTTCGCCATATCAAATCACTGGGTTGGGATTTTATTGGGCGGGTGCGGGGAAATACGCTGCTGCGTCTGGACAGAAAAGGGGAGAACTGGTTCAGAAGACAGGAACTGAAGGCCAGTAATAAACCGGAATACCTCGGGACGGGTACATTCGCCCGTGCAAAGTATTCCCGCTGTGACGGTCATTTTTACCTGCATAAAAAAGAGGCGAAGGGCAGAAAGCATCGCCATGCCCGCTGCCGTATTGAGCGTAAATCTCAGGAGCGCGACGGACGTTCAGCGGCCAAAGAGCCCTGGCTTATTTTCAGCAGCACAAACGAATTTAAGCCACGTGAAGTGATGAAACTTTACAGCCGCAGAATGCAGATTGAGCAGAATTTTCGTGACGAGAAAAGTGAGCGATTTGGTTTTGGTCTGCGTGCCAGCCATAGTGGTACGGCAGGACGCCTATTGGTGCTGAGTCTGCTGGCGACGCTGGCAACAGCAGTCCTATGGCTTTTGGGCTATGATGCTGAAAATAAGGGATTACATCTTAGATATCAGGCCAACAGTCTGAAATCGCGGCGGGTCATTTCGTACCTGACGTTAGCGGAGAATGTCCTGCGACACTCTCCGCTAATGTTAAGACGAACGGTGCTGAGCACCGTTCTTGAGCACCTCGCCAAAGCCTACCGGAGTATAGTGTTGGTTTATTAGCGCTGATTTTGTGGGGATCCCTCAGCGCTGTGGCGGGGATCGACGATAATATTCGACTGGCTGAAGTCATTGTGCAGCACCTGGCAAGGCAGCGCCCGGATACGCGGTGAAAAACCGAGAAAGCGCGCCATGCCGCGTTCGAGGAGTTGCCGGCGCTCGGCATCCTCCACCGTCGCCAGCAGCGGCTGCAAACTCGCCAGATGCTGCACATCCCACAGTAGCGTACGGTGAGCCGCCGGATGTTCAAATCCCGCCATCGCCAGCCGCAGTCGGGCAAGCACTTCCCCCACCTTCTCACGCTGCCGGGCCGACGCGACCACGCTGTCCAGCGGCGTCCCATCCAGATAGGTTAACAGCCGTACGCATCGCCGCTGGCCTGCCGCATCCGTCATTTCCACCATCGCGCGCCCCTGCATATCCGGGATCGCCGCAGGCACCGGTAAGGCAACGTCCGTCTGATGCAAAAAGCTCAGCAGTTCCACCTGTAGCGCGATCTCCGCTATCGGTTCGGCGGGATTGGCGACTTTCAGAATATATTGCCGCCCGGCCGCATCTGTCAGCCGAAACGTATCATCTTTTTCGGTGGCCAGACGCCTGACCTGTCCCGCAATACCGAAGTGGCAACGCGCCAACGCGACCGCTTCGGCCTCCCCCATATTGACAAATCCGGTGGCCAGATCATGACCCGCCAGCGTGATATCGCTGTTACCCACGTGTGTCACCCTATCCTTTGTTTACGTTAGTCCTGTGTTGATCGCCAAATTGCCGATTGTCGACAACATAATAATCCAAAGTCAGTGTAGAGTCGACAATCGCCAATTGCCACCTATATAATCCAGCGATGACTGACTCCCGATATCCCGATGCGCCGATGATGAAAAACTTAAAGCCACTGACCAAAAGTTCGATAGAAAGCCAGACCACCGACAGTTTGCGAAGTTACATTCTTTCCGGGGCGGTCAGGCCGGGATTGCGCCTCACCGAAACCGCGCTGGCCGACCAGCTTGGCGTGGGCCGGGCGACCGTCAGAAGCGCGTTCCAGCGCCTGGCCGGAGAAGGCATTCTGGTGCAGATCCCCTATACCGGCTGGGAAGTCGCCTCGCTGTCCATCAAGGACGTGTGGGAGCTGTGGACGCTGCGCGGCAGTCTGGAGGGACTGGCGGCACGGCTGGCGGCGGAACAGAACGACCCGGCGCGGCGCACAGCGATCGAGCAAGCCTACCGGCGGCTACAGGACGACTGCGCGGCGGGCGATATGAACGACATCAGCGAAAGCGACATGAACCTGCACCGCGCCATCGTCGATGCCGCCGGTCATGACCGGTTGGCCCACCAGTACAAGCTGGTGGAACAGCAGGTGCGTTTGTACATTGCGACCAGCAACGCCTACGCTTCCGACGGCCCTTCCGACATCCTTTCCCAGCACGTGCCGATGGTCGAGGCGCTGCTGGCAGGCGAAGGTTTGCGCGCCTCGCAGGAAGCCTGGCTGCACAACGAAACCGAAGGAAAACGGCTGTCCGACTGGCTGCGTCAGCAAAATCAGCACGACGCCGTCACTGACTGACGTCCCCTGCCGCGCTCAGTCAGGCGCATCGGCCACCGGTAAACGCGGGCTGCGCGCTTCAATATCGGCGCCGGCCGCCAGACACAGATCCTCGCGGAAACGCCCTGCCACAATCTGTATTCCCAGCGGCGTGCCATCGGGCAAGTAGCCGGTACACAGACTCAGCGCGGGCAGACCGATGACCGGCAGGCCGATCATCGGCAACTGCGAACGCCAAACGTGTCGATAGGCTTCCTCCCCCTGCAAATCCAGATCGTTGGCAAAAGGCAGCGACGCGCTGACCGGCAGCAGCACAACCGGGTATTCTTGCAGGAACGCGGCCCATTCACGGGCAATCCCCAGCCGGCGGGATAGCGCGCGGGAGAAATCCGTGATGCCGATCTGTTCGGCAATCGCCTTCTGTCCGGCCAGCGCGGTAATGGCGCCGGGATCGCCTTCCCGCTCCGCCGCCTCGACCATAGCGGCATAGCCGTCGCCCATCCACAGCGTGATTTGAATCGCCACCGCCTCTTCCAGCGAGATCAGCGCATCCAGTTCGTCGACGATCCAGCCCGCGTCGCGCAGCTTGTCGGCGGATTCCAGCAGCGCCTGACAGATTTCCGGCGCGGTGTCGATGCCGTCGGGACGCAGACACACCGCGGCGCGGCGCGGCATGGTCGGGCCGTTGAGCGGCGCCGGCACCCACCAGGGATCATCGGGACTGCCCACCGACATGGCTCCCAGCGCCAGCGACAGATCCGCCACGCAGCGCGCTATCGGCCCGGACACCGCCATAATCTGCCCGCCAATGGTGCGCTCGGCGCCAGACGCATTCCAGGCGGCGATGCGGCCGAACGACGGACGCAAACCATGCACCCCACAGGCATAGGCCGGATAACGAATCGAACCGGCGATATCCGTACCGTGACCGATGGCGGCCATCCCCGCCGCCACCGACGCCGCCGCCCCGCCGGACGAACCGCCCGGCGTCAGCGCGGCGTTGCGTGGATTCCGGGTGGCGCCGTGCAACTGGTTATCGGTAAACCAGCGGTAGCTGAATGCCGGGGTATTGGTGCGCCCCACGGTCAGCGCCCCTGCCGCCAGCAGGCTGGCAACCACCGGATTATGACGAACGGCGATCAGATTTTTTTGCGCTTTCAGCCCGTTGGTGTTGGCATAGCCGGTTTGATCCACGTTGACCTTGATGGTCACCGGCACCCCGGCCAGCGGCCCGGCATCCTCCCCGGCGGCCAGTTTTCTGTCCACCTCGCGCGCCTGCGCCAGCGTGTCTTCCGGACGGTAATCCACCACCGCGTTAATGGCCGGGTTGACGTTTTCCAGGCGTTGCAGACAGGCTAGCGCCACGTCGCGGGCGCTGATATCGCGCAGTTGAATCAGACTGGCGATTTCATTGGCCGAAAACTGCCAAAGCTCGGGTAGGTCTTTCATGCGGGTTTCCTTGTTTCATTGGTAAAAGCATCGGCGAAAACAGCGATATCAGCAGACTGCCCGCGCCCGCGCCGGACAGAAATTCTGGAAATCCCAGTCACGCCCCGGCGCGGCGTCAATCAGCGCGCGCGTATAGCTGTGACTGGGCCGGCTCAGTACCGTCACGGCGTCGCCGGCTTCGACAATCTCCCCCTTTTTCATCACCACGATGGCGTGGCAGATTTGCGCCGCCACCCGCAGGTCGTGAGTGATGAACAGGATGGCGACGCCGGTACGCTGGCGAATCGCTTCCAGCAGATCCAGCACCTGCGCCTGCACCGAGACGTCCAGCGCCGAAACCGACTCGTCCGCCACCAGCACGTCGGGCTCCATCACCACCGCGCGGGCGATGCACAGCCGCTGGCGCTGGCCGCCGGAAAACTGATGGGGATAGCGGGACATGACATCCGCCGACAACCCCACCAGTTCTAATGCGTTGGCGGCGGTATCCCACGCCTGCTGGCGGGACGCACCGAAATTGATCAGCCCTTCGATCAGCGAGTCGCCCACCGTGCGGCGCGGGTTAAGCGAGCGATAGGGGTCCTGAAAGATAAACTGGATCTTGCGCCGCAGCGGGCGCATCGCCCGCGAACCGGTTTTCACCAGATCGACGTTCCCCAGCATGACGCTGCCGCCGGTCGGCTCCTGTAGTCGTACCAGACAGCGCGCCACCGAGGATTTGCCCGAACCGGATTCGCCCACCACGCCCAGCACTTCCCCACGGCGGATGCGAAAGCTGACGTTGCTGGCCGCCACCACGCGCCGGTTGGCGCCGAAAAATCTTTTCTCTTCGTAGACCTTGTCCAGCCCCACCACTTCAATGGCGTCCGGCGTAGCCGGGCGGGCGGTGTGGCGGGGCAACAGGCTGGGCACCGAGGACACCAGCATGCGGGTGTAGTCCTGGGCGGGCCGTGCCAGAATGTCGTCGCGGCTGCCGCTTTCCACTAACGCGCCGCCATTCATCACCACGATGCGGTCGGCTATTTCCGACACCACCCCAAAATCATGCGTGATGAATACCACCGCCGTCTGCTGACTGTGCTGTAACTCTTTTATCAGCGTCAGGATTTGCTTCTGCGTGGTGACGTCCAGCGCGGTCGTCGGTTCATCGCAGATCAGCAAGCGGGGTTTGAGGATCAGCGCCATCGCGATAACGATACGCTGGCGCTGACCGCCCGACAACTGGTGCGGATAACGGTGATAAATACGCTCAACGTCAGGCAGGTGAACGGCCGTCAGCATCGCCATGATCCGGCGCTTACGCGCTTGCCCCGATAATGAGGTGTGAATACGCAGCACTTCATCGATCTGGCTGCCCACGCTCTGCACCGGATTCAGCGCCGTCATCGGCTCCTGAAACACCATGCCGATCGTCGACGCCCGCAACTGACGCAGACGCGAGGGGCTGGCTTGCACCACATCCTCGCCGTCAACCAGAATGCTGCCGCCGGTAACGGTCAGCGCCCCAGCCGGCAGCAGCCCCATGATCGCCAGCGACGTCACCGATTTACCCGAGCCAGACTCACCGACAATGCAAACGGTTTCACCAGCGTAGACCTGATAGGACATCTTCTCCACCACCGCCCGGCCTTCGCCCGCCTTGCCGGTTTTCACGGTGATCGAGCGCACATCCAGCACCGGGGAGGTGTCAGGGGATTGCATTTGCTTCATGGTTTCTCCCGTTGTAGTAACGCGTTATCGGCACAGGGGTTACCGCCGTTTCGCCATACGGGGATCGAGGGCGTCACGCACCGCGTCCCCCAGCACATTCACACTTAGCACCGTCAGCGACACCAGAATCCCCGGATAGAGGATCATCCCCGGCAGCATCATGAAATAGACCCGGCCATCGGCCATGATGTTGCCCCACGAGGGGATTTCCGGCGGAATACCGGCGCCGAGGAAACTCAGAACCGCTTCCGTCAGGATCGCCGAGGCAAAGATATAGGTGCCCTGTACGATCAGCGGCGCCACCGTCGAGGGCATCATGTGCCGCCACATAATGACTGACACCGGGGTGCCGAGAACCACCGCCGCCTCCACGTAGGATTCATTGCGCACACCTAAAATGACGCTGCGCACCATACGCACCACGCGCGGGATCTCGGGAATGGAAATCGCCACCAACACGGTAAACAGACTGGCGCCCGACAACGACACCAGCGCAATCGCCAGCAGAATGCCGGGAATGGCCATCAGACCGTCCATCACGCGCATTGCGATGGCGTCCACCAGCCGGAAATAACCGGCGGCAACGCCAATCACCAGTCCGATGACCACGCTGATGCACACCGCGCCCAGCCCCACGACCAGCGACTGACGGGCGCCATACGTCACACGGGCGAAAATATCGCGCCCCAACGCGTCGGTTCCCAGCCAGTGCAACGCGGTGGGCGGCTTGAGGCGCTGGGACGTATCGATATCGGTCGGGCTGTAGCCGCTTATCCAGGGCGCCAGCAGCGCCAGCGCGATAACCGCCAGCAGTACGGCGCATCCCAGCATCACCGGCCAGGTCAGCAAACCGGCGCGCAACTGGGCGGAGAGTCCCCCCGGCGAGGCGGGCGGGACGATCGCGGTTTCTGAACTCATCGTCAATCTCCTGTACGGCTCAATAACGGATACGGGGATCAATCAGGGCATAGAGCAGGTCGATAACCAGATTGATCGCGATATACAGAGCGGAGAAAATCAAAATCAGCGCCTGAATGATGGGATAGTCGCGCGCCTGTACCGACTCCAGCACCAGCCGCCCCAGCCCCGGAATATTGAACACGGATTCAGTGACCACCACGCCGCCGATCAGCATGGCGATACTGACGCCGATGATGGTGACAATCGGCACTGCGGCGTTGCGCAGCGCGTGGCGGATCAGCACGCCGCTCTCCTTCAGGCCCTTGGCGCGCGCGGTGCGGATAAAATCCTCCCCCATGACTTCAATCACGCTGGTGCGCACGATGCGGGCAATCAGCGCGATGTAAGCGGTGCTCAGCGCCAGCGTGGGTAAAATCAACCGTTCGAGGAACGGCCACAGCCCTTCAGCCAACGGGCGGTAGCCCTGCACCGGCAACCAGCCGAGCCAGCGGGAGAAGATCAGAATCAGGGTGTAGCCAAAGATAAACACCGGCACTGAAAAACCGATAACCGAACCGGCCATGATCAGACGATCCAGCGGTCTGCCCTGGCGCCAGGCGGCCAGAATCCCCAGCGGGATGGCCACGACGATAGCCAGTATAATGGTGGAAAGACACAGCGCCAGCGATGGGCCAAAGCGATCGGCAATCATTAACGACACCGGGGTGCCGGAGATCAGTGACACGCCCAAATCGCCGCGCAGCAGGCCGCCCGCCCAGATAAGAAACTGTTGCAGCATCGGCTTGTCCAGCCCCATGGCCGCCCGGATATTCTCCAGTTGCTCTGGCGTGGCGCTGTCTCCGGCCAGAATCAGCGCCGGATCGCCGGAGGTCAGACGCAACAGCATGAAGACGATCACCGCGACGATGCACAATACCGGCAGCGTCGCGGCCAGGCGTTGCAGAATGAATCTTGGCATAGTGAATTACCTGTCTTATCGGGTACGAAATGCCCGGCCTGCGCCGGGCATGCAGGACTCAGTTGCCGGTTTTGGTCATATTCCAGAACACGGGCACCGTGGTGTTCACCTGATCCTTGACATTGCTACGGCGGGCCGTCACCACGGATCGCTCTCCCAGCGGAATGGCGGCCGCTTCGTCCAGCAGGATTTTCTGCATTTCACGGGCATACTGCTTTTTCTCATCATCGCGGGTACTCAGGGCGATCTTCTGCCGCAGCGCCTCCACCGCCGGAATAGTCGGCCAGCCGAACCAGGCTTGCGGCCCGTTGGCCGCGGCGGTGATAGACCCGACCGGATCGGAAATGTCGGCAAGGGTGTTATACGTGCTGAAGATGTGCCAGCCGCCGCTGGCGGGCTTCTCTTTCGAGGCGCGGCGCACCGTGACGGTCTGCCAGTCCATCGCCTGCAACTGTACCTTGAAACCGGCCTGGCGCAGCGACTGGGCGAACACCGGCGGCATGGCCGCCAGCGACTGCACATCGGTGGCGTGCAGAATAACGATCGGCGTGCCGTCATAGTTGCCCGCTTTCAGCAGCGCCGCCGCTTTGGTTGGATTGCCTTTGACCAGATCGGCCGCCCCTTCGTCAGTGGCGTAGGGCGTATTGCAGCCAAAGAACGCCGCACAGGTGTGATAATATTTGGGATTGCCGCTTTGCGCCTGCAACACCGACTCCTGATCCATCGCCACCAGCGCCGCCTGCCGGATCAGCTTGTTGTCGAACGGCGGCTGGAGGAAGTTGAGGCGGGCAACGTTTTGGGTGCCCTGCTGTTTGTACTCGGCCAGCGTGACCTCATCGTTATTCTCCAGCATCGGCAGTAAATCCATCGGCAAATCCTCGATGAAGTCCACTTCGCCGGAGAGCAACGCATTGACCGAGGTCATGGCGTCCGGCATAGCGATCCATTTCACCCGATCCACCTTGACCACTTTGCCCCCCGCCAGACCGCTGGCGGGCTCTTTGCGCGGCACATAGCCGGTGAATTTCTCAAACACCGCCTGTACGCCGGGGCGGTATTCGCCGGCGACAAACTTGAACGGGCCGGAGCCAATCGCCTCTTTAATGGGTTCTCCAGGAGGCTGATCGGCAAGTCGTTTGGGCAGGATAAACGGCGCAACGCCGCTGGATTTGGACAGCGCCTGCAACGCGATGGCGGTGGGTTGTTTAAAGGTCATGGCGAAGCTTTTGTCATCAATGACCTGCATCGTGTCCAGCAGGCCGTTCATCACCTGCCCCAGCTTATCCAACTGCGCCCAACGCTGAATGGAAGCCACGCAATCTTCGGCGGTCACCGGCTGGCCGTCATGCCATTTCAGGCCGTCGCGCAACACAAAGGTGTAGGTTTTGCCATCCGGGGACACCGTCCATTTCTCCGCCATCTGCGGCTGGACGTTATTGTCGGCGTCAAGCGCCAGCAGCGTATCGTAAACCATATAGGCGTAGTCGCGCACGATATAGGCCGTGGTGATATTGGGGTCCAGCGAGCGCAAGCTGGCATGCATCACGGCATTGACGGTTTCAGCCTGGACTGCCGTCGAACTGAACCCTAGCGATACGGCCACCAACGCATAACGGGCATAACGCCGCAACGGTAACTTCAAACTGGTCATGTAAAGCTCCTGGATTAATGGATGGAAATGGCGCTATCCTCTGACAGTGACGTTGTCGACAATCGACGACATCACTGATCCAAGCAATTTTTGTTCCAGCTTTCAGGACCGATTTAAACCGGTGCTTTGTGCGTTGCTGGTGCATTTTTAGCGGTTCGGGTCACCCGGTGCGCACCTGAGCAGTGCATCGGGTTAGACGTCCCCGGCAGGCATTCATCCACTACAGTGAGGAGAAAACATTGCGTATCGTCTATGGCGGTTTTGAGCATGAAACCAATACATTTGCCCCCAGCCCTGCCGACTGGTCGATGTTTGAACACGGCGGCGGCTGGCCGGGGATTACGCAGGGCGACGCAGTTTGGCCTGCCATCAGCGGCAAGAATATCCCTGCCGCGGGATTTGTCGCCCAGGCGCTGGCGCAGGGCGATGAGGCGATCCCCACGGTGTGGGCCGCGGCCAGTCCTTCCGGCCCGGTCACCCGCGATGCTTTCGAGCGCATCAGCGGCCTGATCCTTGACGGCATTCGCGCGGCGCTGCCGGTTGATGCCGTCTATCTGGATCTGCACGGCGCGATGGTGGCCGAACACGCCGACGACGGCGAAGGTGAATTGCTGCGCCGGGTCAGAGCGCGGGTGGGGGCGGCCGTGCCCATTGTGGTTAGCCTGGATCTGCATGCCAACGTCACGCAGGCAATGCTGGATAACGCCGATTATCTGGTGGCCTTCCGCACCTATCCCCATGTGGATATGGCCGCTACCGGCGCGCGGGCCTATGGATTGCTGATGCGCCGTATCGCGTCGGGCCGCCCGCCGGCCAAAGCGGTACGGCGGATTCCGTTTCTTATTCCCATCAGTTGGCAATGCACCGATATCGCCCCGGCCCGCGATCTTTATCAGGCGTTACCCTCGCTGGAAAGCGATCAGACGCATGTGTCGTTTGCCATGGGCTTCCCGGCGGCGGATTTCGCCGAATGCTCGCCGGTCGTCTGGGCCTACGCGCCGGATCAGGCGCAGGCGGATCGGCTGGCCGACACGCTGTTTCACTGGGTGTGCGAGGCGGAACCCCGCTTCTCCGATAAAACCTATACGCCGGACGAAGCGGTGCAATACGCTATGACTCAGGCCGCACAGGGCCGCCGCCCCATCGTGATTGCCGATGCGCAGGACAATCCCGGCGCGGGCAGCAACTCCGACACGACCGGCATGTTACGCGCGCTGGTGCGCCATCAGGCGCGCCGCGCCGCCATCGGGCTGATGGTGGACCCCGCCGCCATGAAAACCATCGCGGCGGTCGGCGCGGGCAATCACCTTACCCTGTCGCTGGGCGGTCATGCCGGCCTGAGCGATGATGCGCCCTTCACCGCCGAGTGCTTTATCGAACGGATAATGTCCGGCCGCTTCAAAGCCACCGGCCCCTATTTCGGCGGTTTTGACATGGATCTCGGCCCTTGTGCCTGCCTGAAGATCGGCGATGTGCGCGTGGTGGTATCGACCCACAAAGCGCAACTGGCCGATCAAGCCATGTTTCGCTTCGCCGGTATCGAAACCACCCGGCAGGATATTCTGGTGGTTAAAAGCGCGGTACACTTCCGGGCGGACTTTTCCACCATTGCGGCGGAAATTATCGTTGCCGCCGCGCCAGGCTTTATGCCGGTAAATCTGACCACCTTGCCCTGGCGACGCCTGCCCGACGGCCTGCGGCTGATGCCGATGGGAGAACCATTCACCCCCCCGCGCTGAACAGGATCATCTGTTTCGCGGCGTCAGTAAGTTTCGCCACAGCCAAACGCGCCTGCTTTCAGACAAATTTCGGCCGCAAAGTCCGCGGCCGCGGAAAGGCTGGCAGCGAGAGGCTGCTCGCGAATAAAGGCGAGCAAAAACGCGGTGATAAACGCATCACCGGCGCCAAGCGTATCGAGCGGCGTAATCGGGCGAGACGTCTGGAAGAACCAGTTCTCGCCATCATGCAGCAAGGCGCCTTCCGCCCCCCTGGTCGCAACGGCATAGCGACACCCCGCACCGACCGCCGCCGACAGCAATTGGCGACACGCGTCCATCGGCATAGCAGAGCAGGAAAAGAAGCCAAAATCGAGCCACTTGCAGAGCGACAAGGCGGCGGCGTTGTCGAAATCATCGGAAAAATCATAAGAGATGCGCCCCGGCAAACGGTGCAGCGCCGGTAATAAATGATCCAGATAGCTGTAGCGGCTGGTGTGAAGCAGCGAAAAAGTTTTTAAGTAGTCGATATCATCCAGAATAAAATCCATTGGGGTGTTTTTTCTCACCCCGCCCTGATTAGAACCGATGAAAATACGCTCGCCGTCAACCACCGTCAGTCGCGCATAGCCGTTTTCCCCCTGAACCTGACGGCAGCGTGAAACATCAATGTGGTGCGCCGCCAGCGAACGCTGTACGTGCCGACCGGCATCATCATCGCCGAATACCCCGAGATAGGCGGCCTGCGCATGCAGCAGGCCGGCGTAAACACTGAAGTTAAGCGCATTGCCTCCCGGATAGCGAACCCCCTGGTGACTATACTGATCGACGACATTGTCGCCTATACCGATGACTTTCATAGTATTACTCGCAGAACGTTCAGGTCGCCACGCTGCCGTGGCGACAGGCAATCAGTAGGCCACTTTATTCATGTAGCGGCGGGTTTCCAGCGGGTGGTTGCGGATGAGCGCCAACGCGCCGCGGTATTCGCACATGATGCGGTAAAACAGTACCGGGTTAAAGAACTCCACCACCGTTTCCGGCAATACGCCGATGCCTAGCGCTCTGGCGTCGACAACCTCGATTTTCTCCGCGTAACGGCTGAGGAAATCGCTCACCCGTTCATCCAACGGCCGGGTGCGGCCCTCATTCATCAGTAGAATGAAAGGCGTTTGCCGATCCGTGACCTCGAACGGGCCGTGGAAATATTCTCCGCTGTGGATAGCCGCGGCATGCAGCCACTGCATTTCCATTAACGAACAGATGGCGACCCCATAAGCCTGTCCAAAAGACGCGCCGCTGGAAAGCACGTAAAACAGCGATTCGGACTGATAGCGTTCGGCAAAATCCTCACAGCACGGCGCCACCAGGGTCCGGGCGGCGGCTATCACCGCATCAATCTGCGCCATCGCCCGCAGAAAGTCCTCATAATGCGGGTAGCCTTCCGACTGATGCAGCACTTCGACGCACAGACTGAGAATCAGCGTAATCGGATTTTCGGTTACGCTGGTTTCCGTGCCCCATACGTAGGAAATGTGGTGATCGCCATACTGGATGAGCCGGGCTTGCGGATTGTGAGACAACGTAATGGTCTGCGCCCCCCGCTGCTGAGCTAATGCGGCGGCGGCGACCGACTCCGCGGTATTGCCGCCATGCGAGCAGACAATAACCAGTGAATTCTTCCCCAGCGCCCTGGGCGGAACATGAACAAATTCGTTTGCCGTCACCATGCCGCTGCGTAACATTGACGATTCACTGTCCAGAAAGTATTTGGCCGGGTACATATCCACCAGCGATCCCCCGCAGGCCACCAAATAGACCTGCTGTATTCCCCCCTGTTGCCCACGCTGGCGTATAACGGCTTCAATCATTTCTCTGGCGTTCATAACATTCCTCGGTTTTTATTGCGAAAATTTACCTGCTTGCTCGATTTCAGAATGCAGCAAGCCCACGCGTCTGCATTCTGAAGGAGGCGGAAAGACAGGGTGGCGGTTCAGTCGCCGTACACGTCAAAAGTAAAATAGCGTTTGGCGATGCGCTCATAGGTACCGTTGCTGCGAATGGCGGCAATGGCCTGATTGAGCGCCTGCCGCAGCGTTTCATCCTCTTTATTGAGGCCGATGCCGGTGCCGGGACCAAAAATCTCCGGGTCGTATACCCGTTGGTTAACCTGAACGAAGCGTTTACCCTCGGGCTTATCAAGCAGAGCGAGGGTCTGCACCGATGCGTCATCCAGCACCGCATCAAGCCTGCCGACGATCAGATCGGCATAGCCCTCGCTGGAGTCCGGGTAGGCGACAATTTTTACGCCCTTGCCTTGCCAATATTTTTTGGCGTAGGTTTCAAAAACGGAACCGGATTGTACGCCAACCAGCTTGCCTTGCAGGGATTTGGCGTCCGGCGTTAAGCCGCTCTCTTTGCCGGTAACGATATAGGCTGGGGTGTTATATAATTTGTCGCTGAAAGCGATCGACTGTTTGCGCTTTTCGGTAATCGACATCGCGGAGAGCACCGCATCGAACTTTCTGGCCTTCAGCGCCGGGATCAAACCGTCGAAACTGTTTTCAACCCAGACGCACTCCGCTTTCAGCTCCGCACAGATCGCATTGCCGAGATCGATATCAAAACCGGCAAGCTTTCCCTGCGGGGTTTTATATTCAAAAGGCGGATAGGTCGCATCCACGCCAAAGCGGATTTTTTGCCAGGTCTGCGCCGCCAATGCCTCATGGCTGCCGACACAGGCCAATATCAGCATAAACGGTGAAAAAAACTTCTTTAACTTGCCCATCTTTCCCTCCGGTTAATTAATACCAAAAAACATACCATGAGAAAAATATTAGTGTTTTTCGCGGCCAAAAAGCAATTTAATATACATCAATTAGACCATATGGTTTTGTTATATTGAAAAAAAACCGCTATTGGTATAATATTTACTTTGCTTATGTTACGGCGACAACCATTCCTGGTGGACTAATCCCCTGTTTTCGCTTATCTTTGAGCAAAACTCACTTTAAACCTTATTTTTGAAATTAGACCATGAACGAAATAAAATGCAGACGACCGCGTAAAACGTATTTGCAAGCGAAAGAACGGCTGAAACAGATGCTCCAGTCGGCGGAATACAGCGTGGGCGACCAAATCCCGCCGGAACGTGAACTGGCGCAGCGCCTGTCGGTCAGCCGTATGACGTTGCGTAAAATCATCGCGGAAGGCGTCAGTGAAGGTCTGCTGGAAAAGCATGGCAATCAAGGCACCTATCTGGCGCACCGCGCCATTGAACGCCCGCTCTCCCAGTCGATAAAACAGGGGATCAGCAAGATCGTCGAGTTAAACGGCGCCACGCCCAGCAGCCGCCTGATCCTGTTCCACGAATCCGGCGCCAGCCAACGTATTGCACAGCGTTTGCAAATTGCGCAAGGTGAACCTACCGTGATGATCAAGCGCCTGCGCCTGGCAGACGATAAGCCTTTTTGCCTGGAAACCAGCTTTCTGCCGCGCAGTAAGGTTCCCACGCTGCAAGCGGAAGATCTCAGCCAGGGGGAATCCCTCTATCATTTACTCAATGAGCGTTATCAGTTGTTTGGCGAGTCGGATGAAGGCTATATCAGCGTCGCCAGCATGACGGAGGATGAACAGCAGTTGCTTGAAGCGCCGCCGGAGAGTCCGGCGCTGGTTTACCGCGGCGTTATTTTCGACAGTCGGCAGCAGCCGCTGGAGTACCTGGTTTCCGTCAATCATCCACACCGCGTTTCTTTTAAAATCAATTACTCAATGAACCACAGTACCCGCTAGCGTAAGGATGAATATCGGGTCTGACGGGAAAACCCGCCACCTTATTCATCAGAAAAAGCGATGAAATCATTTATCCTTATCGAATCAGGATCGACGATAATCACTCCCGGAAATCGCTTTATGCGTTAATGCGTTGCCATTAATCCGGCAGCGCTTCAGAGGAAGCATCGCATGTCCCATATTCACGACCGGCTTGACTGGAACCTGCTGCGCACATTTCTGGCTATTGTGCAGGAAGGGAGCATCAGCCGTGCGGCAACCCGGCTGCATCTGACACAGCCAGCCGTTAGTCTGGCGTTGAAACGACTGGAAGAGCGGCTCGGACAAAACCTGATCGCGCGTAACGGTAACACCTTCGATCTGACCTCGGCCGGCGAACTGGTGTATCACGAAGCGCTGGCGATTTACGGCAGCATCGCCCGGCTATCGGTGGCGGTACAAAACACGCCGCATGATCTCAGCGGCGTGGTGCGTCTGGCGCTGGTTTCCGGGGTCAACAGCGACGTTCTGGATAACGTGATGTGCGAGTTCCATCAAAGCCACCCGCGCGTCAATTTCGAAATGACCACCGGTTCAAGCGCCGATGTACAGCACGCCCTGCTGCACTACCAGGCCGGACTCGGTATCTGCCTGAAACACAAAAGCGTGCAGGGACTTTCAGATACGCCGTTGCTCCATCAACGCTACTTTCTCTACTGCGGAAAACAGCATCCGTTTTTCGGTCGGCGGCATCTGAATGTTCACGATCTGCACGATGAAGATTTTGTCTCTTTCGCCAGCGAGCAACTGGACGGCGTGCTGGCGCCGCTGGCCCTGTTCCGGGCGCAACAGGCGCTGGAAGGACGGATTATCGGCACCAGCGCCAGCCTTGACGAAGTCAGACGGATGGTGCGTTCCGGGCTGGGTATTGGCGCACTGCCCGAACACGTGGTGAATTCGGAAGTGGAGGCGGGACATCTGTGGAAGTTGCCTCCCGACGACGGCATCGCACGCATCACCCTGCACCTGATGTGGAATCAGGAGCCGAAACATAATCAGGCCGAAGAAGCGTTCTACCACCGTTTACGGGAAGCGCTGCATCTGGCGGGCTATTAACCAATGCGCTAGATCATCAAGCGGGTATCGCTTTTCGGCAGCAGCGTCGCCGCCAGCAGCTTGCGGGTATAGTCATGGCGCGGGTTGGCGAACGTCGCCGCACATTCGCCCTGCTCCACCACCTTCCCCTGATACATGACGCATACCCGATCCGACAAATGCTCCACCACCGCCAGATTATGGCTGATAAACACCATCGCCAGATTAAACTCCCGCTTTAAAGACAGCAGCAGATTGATGATTTGCGCCTGCACCGAGACATCCAGCGCGCTGGTCGGTTCGTCACAGATCAGCGCCGCCGGGTTAAGTATCAACGCCCTGGCAATCGCCACCCGCTGCCGCTGCCCGCCGGACAGCTCGCCGGGATAGGCATGGGCCAGCCGCCGGGGAAAGCCGACGCGATCCAGCATCTCCAGCACCTCGCGCTGCCACTCGCCGCCGCGCCAGTGAATACGCAGCGGCTGCAACACGGTTTCATAAATGGTATAGGACGGGTTCAGCGACGAGTAAGGGTCCTGAAATACCGGTTGCAACAGGCTGGCGCGCGCCAGACGCTCCATGTTGCGCACCGGGATGCCGCCCAACAGCACCTCGCCGCTTTCCGGCTGATCCAGCCCCAGCATAATATTGGCCAGCGTGCTTTTGCCGCAGCCGGATTCGCCGACCAGACCGAGCGTCTCCCCTGCCTGTAACGTCAGCGATACGTTATCCAGCGCCTGCACCCGTCTGGCTTGCTTCATTAATCCGCCGCCGATGCTGAACGACTGGCTGACGCCGTTCACCTGTAACAGCGGTCCGTTTTCCGTTTCACGAATCATCACGTCTCCTCCGCGGTTCGTACGCACTCATAGCGATGTTCCTCGCCGGCTTGCTGAACCGGCAACGCCTGCCGGCACACCGGCTGCTGCCAGGCGCAGCGCCAGCGAAACGCGCACCCGTTCATCTCTCCCAGCAGTTCCGGCACCCGGCCTTCGATCACCGGTAAATCGGAGCCGGGCGGCGTTTTACCCGGAATCGGAATGCTGGCAATCAATCCGCGGGTATAGGGATGCATCGGCTGTTGCAGTAAATCCCCGGCGGAGGCGGATTCGACAATGCGTCCGGCATACATCACGCTCACTTTGTCCGCCATCGCCGCCACCACGCCAAAATCATGGGTGATCAGCAACAGCGCGAAATTGTGTTGCTGCGCCAGCTCGCGGATCAGCGCCAGGATCTGCGCCTGGATCGTCACGTCCAGCGCGGTGGTGGGTTCGTCGGCGATCAGCAGCGACGGTCTTCCCATCAGCGCCATCGCAATAATAATGCGCTGGCGCTGCCCGCCGGAAAACTGGTGCGGGTACTGGCGAATGCGCTCGGCAGGCTGGGGAATGCCCACCTGCTCCAGCAGTTGCACGGCGCGCTGACACGCCTCCCCGCGCCCCAGTTTTTCGTGGCGCATCACCCCTTCGATCATCTGCCTTTCAATGGACAGCGTCGGGTTGAGCGTGGTCATCGGGTCCTGAAAAATGATCGCAATATCGCGCCCGCGCAGCGCGTCCAGCTCCCGCTGCGACAGCTTATCCAGCGCTTTTCCCTGGAATGTCATCTGCCGCGCGGCGATCTTCGCCTCGCGGGTTTGCAGCCCAAGCAGCGACAGCGCGGTAATCGATTTGCCGCAGCCGGACTCCCCCACCAGACACAGCGTCTCCCCGGCCCGCAGGTCGAAATCCACCCCGCGCACGACGTGAAACGTCCCTTGTTCGGTGGGAATGGCGATCCGCAAATCGCGCACCGTCAGTATCGGTTCATTACTCATCGTTTTCCCCCCGCGCCGATCACATCGCGCAGACCATCGCCGAACAGGTTGACCGCCAGCACCAGCAGGCAGAGCGCCCCGCCCGGCAGCGCAATCAGCCACGACTCGAACAGAATGTTATCGCGCCCTTCGGCGATCATTAATCCCCATGAAGGCGTCGGCGGCCTGACGCCCAGGCCGAGAAAAGAGAGCGCAGATTCCAGCAGGATCACGTTGGCCACTTCCAGCGTGGCGATCACAATAACGGTATTGCGCAAGTTCGGCAGAATTTCCCGCAGCATGATAAACACATGGGAAGCGCCGACCGCCCGCGCCGACCGCACAAACGCTTCGTTACGCAGCGACTGGGTTCCGGCGCGGGTAACGATGGCGAACTGATCCCATACCAGCAGGCCCAGAATGGTCACCAGCGTCATGATGGAGGCCCCTTTCAGCGCTACCGCCGCTAACGCCACCAGCACGATCGGCAGAGACAGACGCGTGGTGATCAGAAAGCTGATTAACATGTCGATACGCCCGCCGAAATACCCGGCCAGCACGCCCAGCGAAGTGCCGATAACCCCGGCGACCATCACCACGCCAATGCCGATGCCCAGCGAGATGCGGGCGCCGTAAATCAGGCGCGACAAATAATCGCGCCCGAGCTGGTCGGTACCCAGCCAGTGACTGCCGCTCTCCGCCGCCTGCCAGAACGGGAGCGCCAAGCGGTTGTCGAGATCCTGGGCGATCGGATCATAAGGCGCCAGCCACGGGGCCAACAGCGCAATGGCAATCATCAGCAGCAGGATAGCGCCGCCGACAATAATACCGGTCTTGCGAAAACGCTTCAGACTGCGGCGCGCGGGCCGGCTTTCCGGCAATACCGGCGAAGAATCTAACGGTAACATCATCAGGACTCCCTAATCCGCGGGTCAAGCCAGGCATTGATCAGATCGGCCAGCGTGGTCAGTACGACATAGATTAACGACAGGATCAGGATGATCCCCTGCACCACCGGCAAATCGCTGCGCAGCAGCGATTCCCAGGCCAGACGCCCCAACCCGTTAAGGGCAAATACGCTTTCAATGACAATCGAGCCGGACAGCAGGATACCGAGCTGTACCGCCGCGACGGAAACCAGCGCCAGAATCGCATTACGCATGGCGTGACGCATCACCACAGCGGACATGCCGATCCCCTTGGAGCGCGCCGTGCGGATGTAATCGGCCCGCATCACGTCCATCATGCTGGCGCGCATCAGCCGCATCAGCGCGGGCGTCGCGTAGTAGCTCAGCACAACCACCGGCAGCAGATAGCCCTGCCAGCTCTCGGCGCCGGAAATAGGCACCACGCCGAGCCAGACGCCGAAGATGACGATCAGGATCAGGCCAAGCCAGAAGCTGGGGATCGCCTGCCCGGTCACCGCAATCAGCAGCGCCAGCCGGTCGATAATTCCGCCGGGCTTCAGCGCCCCCAGCACCCCCAGCGGAATGGCGATGACCAGCGCCAGCAGGAACGCGCTGACGCCAAGCAACAGCGTAACGGGAATACGTTCACTGATAATCTGGCCGACCGGCATATTGAAGTAGTAACTGTTGCCCAAATTGCCTTGCAGTACGCCGCCAATCCAGCGCAAATACTGTTCCGGCAGCGGGCGATCAAAACCATAAAGCTGGCGAACCAGCTCGGCATCCCTGGCGCTGGCTCCCGACCCGGCAATGGCGATGGCCGGGTCGCCGGCAAGATAGGCCAGCGCAAAACTGATTGCCGATACCGCCAACGCAACCAGCGCGGCCACCGTCAATCTCTTCAGTGCGAATCTCAGCATGTCGCTACGCTCATTGCAGTGTGAACATGAACCAATGCCCGCCAGCGCGGGCAATGAAGATTACTTCCAGCTTGACAGCCACCAGCGGGCAAACTCATCCGGTTGAGGGGTGAAATTCAACGTCTTAGCCAGGCCGTAGTTGATATTGTAGTTATACAGCGGTATCCAATAGGCTTGATCGGCAATCTTTTTTAGCGCCAGACTGTAGTTCTGCTTGCGCACCTCGCTGTCCGGCGAGGTGTCCGCCACTTTCAGCCATGCCGCCAACGCGCTATCCTTGACCATGTCGTCGTCGCCGCCGCCGAAATAGTTGGACAGAATGAAGGCCACATCGCCGATACCGTAGCTGCCCCAGTTAGACATCAGCGCAGGTAACGTCCCGGCCCGCCACTTCTGCACCGCCGCCGCGAACTGATTTTCATTTAATCGGACGCGGATGCCCACTTTGGCGAGATCGGAGGCGACGGCTTCGGCTACCGGCCGCGGCATCGCGGCAAACACCATTTCCAGTTCAAAACCCTGCGGATAGCCCGCCTCTTTCAGTAAATCCTTCGCTTTTTGCGGATCGTAGCCATAGACGGTTACATCTTGCTCACAGCCAAACTGCAACGGATTACAGGCGGAGTTCAGCACCTGCGAGGACGCCCCGCCAAATACCTTGGCGATCTGTTGGCGGTTGATCGCATGCAGCATGGCTTTGCGCACCAGCGGATGGGTCACGGGCGTGTCGGCGCCGCTGCCGGTGGCCAGGCTGATATAGGCGATACGCATGATCGGCGCGTTAATGATGTCTACCCGTCCCGCCAGTCTTTTGGCCTGATCGGGCGGTACGCGCCAGATCCAGTCCAGCTTGCCGGACATCAGTTCCGCGTATTGCGTGTTCATCTCCGGGATGGTGCGGATCACAATGCGTTTAATCGCCGGTTTGCCTTTCGGACTCCCGGCGTAGTGGCCGTCGAAACGCGCCAGCACATAGCGCACGCCCGGCGTCTGCTCAACCAGTTTATACGGCCCGGTGCCGACCGGCTGCGCCGCCATGCCCGCCGAACCTTTCTCGGCAAAATAGGCATGCGGGTAGATCGGCAACGCATCGGCCAGCATCTCCACCGCACCGGCGAACGGCTTGGCCATGTGGATACGCACCCGGTAGTCGTCCACTTTTTCCACGCTGGCGATCCAGTCCACGGAGATTTGAAAACGGGTGCCGTACTCCGGTTTGATCACGGTGTTCAGCGTGGTGATCACGTCATCCGCGGTGAAATCCGCGCCGTTATGAAATTTCACCCCTTTGCGCAGCACAAATTCGAGGGTTTTGTCATCGGTGAATTTCCAGGATTCCGCCAGCGCCGGTTTGATTTCGCCGCTGCCCAGATCCTTGTACAACAGCCCGTCATAGATGTGACGGGCAATGATCAACCCTTGCCGTCCGGCGATTTTGTATGAATCCAATGGTTCCGGTTCGTCGGAAAAGGCCACGTTCAGCGTATCATCCGCTTTCCCGGCCAGCGCAGGGGCGCTGTGCAGGGCGGAGAGGGCCAGCGAGCTGCCAAGCAGCGAAGCCAGCAGCGTTTTTTTCAGCGTCATATTCACGATCCCCATAAAGTTAAAAATATCAGTGTTGATAGCGGTAAATCTCGGCCAGGCTGACGCCCTGGCGCAATGTCTCCACGATCGTCGGTTCCTGCTGCTGAATGCGGATCGCCTCCTCTACATAACGCGCCATCTGCGCCGCAGGCAGTGCGATAACGCCATTTTCATCCGCCAGTACGATGTCGCCGGGGCAGACGCGGACGCCGCCGCAAGTCACCGGCTGGTTCACCGTACCGCCGGTTTTGCCCCGTTTGGTGGTCAGCGGCGAACGCCCCTTGCACCAGATGGGAAAGTTTTCGGCGCAAATGGCGGACAGATCAGTGATGTAGCCATCCAGGATCACCGCGACAATGCCCGCCTGCCGCGCGGCAGCCGTCATGACCGCGCCCCAGCAGGCATGGCGATCGTCGTTGACGCGCTCAATCACCAATACGTCCCCGGCACAGGCGGCCGCCAGCGCCAGCGGCAGGCTGTAGCCATCATCTTCCGGCAGCGACACGGTCAGCGCCGGGCCGCAACAGCGCACACCGACAGGCAATACGCACTGTAGCTGGGGATGCATGAACCCCTGATCCAGCAGGTGGCCGAGCGTGGCCGTTTCCACCTGTAACAGCCGCTTGGTCAGTGACATTGTCACATCGGCATTTAAAGACATGACCGCTCTCCTCTGTCAGCATCGGTTCACCGGGCAAGCTGGACCCAGGTTGATTTGGGGTCGGTGTATTTATCCAGCGCATGCACGGACTTATCGCGCCCGAACCCGGACTGTTTGCGTCCGCCGAACGGCATGGTGATAGCGCCATCGGCGTAACAGTTGACCCATACCATGCCGCTGTTAAGACGGCGGGCAACGCGGTGCGCTTGACTGAGATCGTCGGTCCACAGACCGGCGCCCAGACCGTAATCCGTATCGTTGGCCAACGCCAACGCCTCTTCTTCCCCGCTGAACCGGCATACGCCCAGCACCGGCCCAAAGATTTCGCGGCGCATGGCGACATTGCTGTTGTCACAAGCCAGAATAGTGGGATTGAGGAACAGCCCGCCAGCCTGCGCCGGCTGCGGCGTCAGGCAGTTTGCTCCCGCGGCCAGGGCCTCGGCGATCCCGTCTACCACGCGCTGATGCTGCGCATGATCCACCATCGCCCCGACCCGCGTCTGCGGATCCAGCGGGTCGCCGGGCAGATAATTGCGCGCTTCCTGCAAGAGCAGTTCCATAAACTGGTCGTAAATCGCGTCTTCCACATACAGCCGTGAACCGGCGATACACACCTCGCCCTGATTGATGAAGATGGCCGCCGCCGCGACCGCCGCCGCCTGCGCCAGTTGCCGGCAGTTGGCGAACACCAGATGCGGCGATTTGCCGCCGCACTCCAGCCAGACACGCTTCAGATTGGAATCCGCCGCGTAACGCATGAAGTGTTTGCCGGTGGCGGTGGAGCCGGTAAAGGCCAGACAGTCCACCTCGTTATGCATGCCGAGTGCCCGTCCCGCCACCGCGCCGCGTCCGGTCACCACCTGAAAGACCCCGTCGGGGATACCGGCCTGCTGCGCCAGCTCAGCCAGTTTCAACACGCTGAGGCTGGACTGTTCCGCCGGTTTTACGATGACGCTGTTGCCTACCGCCAACGCAGGCGCCAGCTTCCAGCAGGCGATCATCAGCGGAAAATTCCAGGGCACCACCGCCGCCACGACCCCTAACGGCTCCCGCACCACCGTGGCCAACACATCTTCCGGCGTAGGCAGCACTTCATCGGTCGCGGTTTCAATGGCGCCGGCATAAAAACGCAGGCAGCGAATGGATTCGGGGATATCGAACGCCATGCTGTCGCCAATCGGCTTACCCATATCCAGCGTCTCCAGCAGGGCCAGCGTCTCGCTGTTCTCTTCCATCAATTGCGCCAGCCGTTCCAGCGTCTTGCGGCGCAGTGCGGGCGCCGCGCGCGACCAGGCGCCGCTGTTGAATGCCTGACGCGCATGGTGCACCGCGCGATCCACATCGGCCTGCCCGCAATCGGCGATGTCCGCCAGCTTACCGCCCGTCGCCGGGTTGATACTGGGCAACACCGCCCCGTTTTCCGCGTCGGTATAGCCCGCGCCGATCCAGGCGCGCCCTTCATAGGTCAGTTCCGATGCGGCCTGCCGCCAATACATCAGCGAATAGTCACTCATGCCTGTTCCCCCTGTTTCACCGTTGCCTGTTGTTGTATCTCACTGAGCAGCACGCCGGGCGCAATGCCGTTACCGTCATAACGCAGTTCGATGATCACCGGCCGCCGTTTCTCTTCGGCAAAGCGCAGCGCCTGACGGAACGCCGCCTCAAACGCGTGGGTGTCATCCACCACCATCCCCAGTCCGTCATAAGCTTCAGCCAGACGGGCAAACGTCGGATTACTGAAGCGCAGCGCCACTTCACGTCCGGGAAAGTGATTTTCCTGATGGGCGCGGATAGTGCCCCACATGCCGTTATTGAACACCAGCACCACCACGCCGAGCTGATATTGCAGCGCCACGCCCAATTCCTGCATATTCATCTGGAAACAGCCGTCGCCGGCAAAACAGACCGCCGGGCTGTCCGGGTGCTCCAGTTTGTAAGAGATGGCGGCCGGTAGCCCGTAGCCCATCGATCCGACCGTCGGGGCCAGCGAACTGCCCAGCCCGGCAAAGGGAACGTAACGGTGCGGGTACAGCGCATAGTTACCCGCGCCGACGGTGATGCAGCCTTGCCCGTCCAACACCCAGCCGACGATATTCGCCACCCGGTCAAGGCTTAGCGCTCCCGGCGACGGCAGCGGATTGAGCGTTGCCAGATAAGCGTCCCGTGACTGGGCCCGCCACGCCCGCCAGACCGGTTTATCGTCGCATGTCAGTGCGTCCAGCGCGGCGGCAAAGGCGTTGACGCTGGCATTGATCGCCAGCGCGGGCCGGTAAACGTGTCCCAGTTCTTCCGGGTCGGGATAGATATGAATCAGCGTCTGCCGCGGCGTCGGCGAGGCGATCCAACTATAGCCTTCGCTGGTGGCCTCGCCGATACGCGTGCCGACGGCGATGATCAGATCGCTGTCGCGCAACTGCCGGCGCAGGGCGTCATGCATTGAGAAACCCACATGGCCGACAAACTGCTCGTCGCGCTGGTCGTAGCACTCCAGACGACGCCAGGCCACCCCGACCGGTAAATCAAAGCGGCGGGCGAATTGTTGCAACTGCTGCTGGGCTTGCGCCGTCCAGCCGCTTCCGCCCACCAGCAGGAAAGGACGCCGCGCCTGTTGCAATCGGACTGCCAGCTCCGCCATCTGATCCGCGCCGGGATAACTCGCCAGCCGCGGACGGGCCGCCACAATCGCGGTATCCGATTCCCCCCACAGCACATCTTCCGGCAGCGCCAAAACCACCGGCCCCGGACGACCGCTGGTCGCCACCGACCAGGCGCGCGCCACATATTCAGGAATGCGCTCGGTACGATCGATCTGCGCCACCCATTTCGTCATCTGGCCGAACATGCGGCGGTAGTCGATCTCCTGAAACGCTTCGCGTTCGATAAAATCGTTGCCCACCTGCCCCACGAACAGAATCATCGGCGTTGAATCCTGATAAGCGGTATGTACGCCGATAGCGGCATTGGTGGCGCCCGGCCCGCGCGTCACCATGCAAATCCCCGGTTCGCCGGTCATTTTTCCATAGGCTTCGGCCATGTAGGACGCGCCGCTTTCCTGGCGGCAAACCACCGGCTGAATGCGGTCGGTATGTTCGTTAAACGCATCAATGCAGGGAAGGAAACTCTCGCCCGGCACCAGAAATATCCGTCTGGCGCCCTGTTCACGCAGTTGTTCCAACAGGATCTGGCCGCCATTGCGGGTAGCTTGAGAGGGGGTCTGCATTATTTGCTCCAAAGTGTTAAATGATCGTTGCGATGTTCGTTACAGACGTTCAGCGACTGCCAATACCGCACCTGTTCAGGCGTGATGGCGCAACGTGAGCGATAGCCGGCACGCAGGGAGTGTTCACAATCGCCGGGAAATTGGTCTTCCCCGATATTTTTCGGCCAGGGGCCGTCGATGGCCTCCACGCCGTGACGCCGACAGCCATCGATAAACTGGCGGCGCAACGGTAAAAGTTGCGCCATCCGCCGCGGATCGGCGGCGATGCCCATATCCAGGGATAAGTCGCCGCTTCCCAACAGCGCGGCGTTAACCCGGTTCGTTGCCGTCAAAATCGACTCAAGCTGCGCCAATCCCAGACGGCTTTCGATGGTCGGCACGATAGCGGTAGCGGCTAAGCCGTGGCGCGTCATCAATACATCCAGTTCAATCAACTGTCGCGCCTCCTCAATCTGCGGCAGGAAAACCGCATCCGGTCCGGCGGCGGCAATCTCCGCCAACTGCGCTTCTCCGCCCTGCGCCAGACGATCCAGGCGGATCGCGCAGCCGATGGAACGGCGGCGGCACAGCGCCGCGACCTCCGCAAATATCCGGCAGGCGGCCTCTTTCTCTTGCCGCGGAGTAAATTCTTCCAAATCCACCACCAGCACCGCCGGCTGCGCATCTATGGCCTGGGCCAGCCGCTGCCGATGGTGTCCGGCAACAAATAACCAGCTTTTCGCTTGTTTGTTCATCGGTTATTCCATCCGCGAAGGGAGATACAGCACCAGGTCGGGAATGAACACCAGCAGCAGCAATACCACCAGCATGGCAAACAACATCACCAACAAGGGTTTAAACGTTTCGGTCACCGTGATACCCGATACGCGGCACGCCGCCATCAGATCGATACCCAGCGGCGGGGTATTCGCGCCAATCGCCATATTGACGGTAAGCAGGATGCCGAAGTGAATCGGATCGATGCCGTATTGCTGTAGCAACGGCATTACGATAGGCGTGATGATAATGATGATGGCGATGGTTTCCATAAAGGTTCCCAAAACCAGCAGCAGGGTCATCAGCATCAGCAACACGGTATATTTACTCTCGGTGAAATTGCTGATGAGCGTGGCTATCGCCTGGGGAACCTGTTCATAGCTCAATCCCCAGCCAAACAGCCCCGCCGCCGCGATGATGGTTAAAATCGCGGCGCTGATTTCCGCGGTTTCCCGTAGTGAATGCCAGATTTCCCGCCACGAAATACAGCGGTAAATAAAAACGCCCAGAATCAAGGCATAAGCAATGGCGGATATCGCCGCCTCCGTCGCGGTGAACACCCCCATACGGATACCGCCGATGATCAGCACTGGCACCATCAAGGCCGGCAGCGCATCAAACCAGGCGCGGATTTTTTCCTTGCCGGTGTAGCGGCGGCCGCCAGCCCAGTTATTTTTTCGCGACAGGTAGAGCGCCGCGACGATTAGGGCGGCGGCCAGCATCAGGCCGGGGATCACCCCGCCCATAAACAGTTTGCCGATGGAGGTATTGGAGGTGGTGCCGTAGACAATCATCACAATACTGGGCGGCAAAACCGTGGCAATGGAGCTTGACGTGCCGATTAACGCGCTGCTGAACCCCGGCGCATAGCCTTCTTTACGCATCGCGGGCAGCAACATACCGCCAACGGCCACCACATCGGCAACACCCGACCCGGACAGCGAACCGAACAGCACGCACGCCAGCACCGCAACCACCGCCAGGCCGCCGCGAATATCGCCGACACTCGCCATGCACAATTTAACGATCCGCGTCGTCAACCCGGCATGGTTCATCAACTGTGCGGCCAGAACGAACATCGGGATGGCCAACAGCGTAAAACTTTGCATGCCCGCCACATACTGTTGGGCCGCCACCATCAGCGGCGCGCCGTCGAAGATGAGCAGGTAGCTCATCGCCGCCACCAGCAACCCGAAGGCGACCGGCATATCCAGCAACAACATCAGGGTAAACATGCCAATCAATACCCAGGCGCCATCACTCATGACGCCCCCTTGTCTTGATAAGTTGGCCCAGATTGATCAGCACGATGGCAAGGCAACTCACCGGTACGCTGCCGTACACCACCCCGACCGGCCATTGCAGCGCCGTGGTTTTTTGCTCCATCGTCAGCACGGTTAAATCCCACCCGGCTTTCGCCAGCAGCAGCATGAATGCCATCAGCACCCCCTGCATAAGCTGCTGGATCGCGCGCTGCCGCTTGCGGTTACGCAGCCACAGCCCCAACAGCCCCGCATTGAGATGACTGCGGCGCTGGCTGCAATACGCGGCGCCCAGCATGGTGGCCCACACCAGCACGATTTCAGGCAGTTCTTCCGCCCACTGCGGCGTATTGCCCCAGAACCAACGCATGCAGATCGCCCAGCCCATCAATATTGCCTGCAAGGCAACGCCAATGGATGCGACAACGATGAACATGCTTGAGATTCGATTGATCATCACCCCTCCGGCTTCACTGCGCGCTGTAACGTTTGACTTCATCAATCAATTCCGGCCCGAAGACGCGTTCATAAGATTCCCAGACGCCCTGCACGCGCTCGGCGAACGGTTTGGGATCAACCTCATTAATCTGCATACCTTTCTCTTTCAGTTTGCCGATTAACTCGCTGTCATCCTGCCGGGTCATACGCCGCTGCTCATCGCGCCATTTATCGGCCAGCGTCTGCACCGTGGCCTGATCCTGCGGGGAAATGCGTTTCCAACCGGACTCGGACATCACCAGACAGGCGGGCGCCCAGACATGGCCGGTGAGGGAAAGGTATTTTTGAACTTCATACAGTGATGAGGAATCGATAATGGAGAGGGGATTTTCCTGTGCATCAAACACCCTTTGTTGCAGCGCCGAATAAAGTTCGCCAAACGCCAGCGGAGCGGGACTGGCGCCCAGCGCGGTAAAACTATCCAGACGCATCTTATCCGGCGTAACGCGAATCTTCAGGCCCGCCAAATCTTCAGGACGATTGACCGGCGTACGGTTATTGGTGACATGGCGATAACCGTTTTCCCACCAGGACACGATTTTTAAACGGTATTTTTCAGCCAGCGCTTCCAGTTTATTACCCAACTCGCCGTCATAGGCCGCATACGCCGCCTGGCGATTCGGCCATGAATAAGGCAGTTCAACAATGCCGAATTTGGCATCAATCGGCTGAAGCGAACCACAGCCGATTATTCCGGCTTGCAGACTGCCTATTTGTAATCCTTCGACTAAATTTTTCTCATTTCCTAATTGTCCGTTAGGAAAAAGCTTTATACTCACCCGCCCGTCAGTGTGCTTTTGCACATCATCAGCAAAACCGGATGCGGCAATATTCCAATTATGGCCGGCAGGTAATACATGCCCCAGTTTTAATTCAATGGCACTGGCATGCCACGAAAATAATAATGCAGATGCTATTAACGCGGCTGCTTTACGATTAGTTTTCATATCACCACCATCCGTATCAATTTATTTTTTAATTCTTTTACAGAGTCTTCCCGCAAAGAAAATTAGTCAATTTTAACAATTTAATAGCGCGTATAATTTCCATTTATATAAAAACAGGCTTATTTTCCCTGGCGCAATGCATTAATTCAACAATTGCCCCAATAATGCACATCCATTGCACCAATAAATATCTTGATGATCGATAAATTAAATATTTAAATGCACCATGAAAGAACAAGCTTATTCTGATATTAGCCAAGCTAATTAGGGTAGAGAAAAAAATGTTTACTCCGGGGAGTAAACACGGTCACGAATTTCTTTTTTTACTTAATACCAATCACCCGTAAATTACGCCGCACGCAGCAACACCGCATTAAGCAGAACGTCGCACCCTTTAGTCGCATCATCCGGTAATACGGCTTCACTCTCGTTATGGCTGATGCCCCCGGCGCAGGGAATGAAAATCATGGTGGCCGGGCAATGTTTCGCGATATTGATCGCATCGTGTCCGGCGCCGCTGATCATCTCACGCCAGGCGTAGCCCAATGCCTGCACCGCGCTACGCACAGTCGCGATACAGTCGCGATCAAAATGCGTGGCAGGACTTAACCAGTGTCGCTCAATATTGAGCGTTAATCCCCGTGCCGAGGCGATGCGGGTTAATTGCCGGCGAACGCGGGTTTCCATTGCCGCCAGAACCCGATCGTCAGGGTTGCGCAAGTCCATGGTAAATGTCACCCGGCTGGGGATCGTGTTTCGCGAGGAACCGGGAATATCCACCTGACCGATGGTAAACAACCCGTCAGGAAAGGCTTCGCGCAGCGACGACTCCAGCGACATCAACATGTCCGCCACGGCAAACAGCGGATCAAACCGCGATTTCATCGGCGTTGTACCGGCATGCGCGGAAACGCCGACAACATCAATATTCAGCCAGCAGATCCCCTGTCCTCCGGTCACCACGCCGATGGGAATACCCTCTTCTTCGAGTATCGGCCCTTGTTCTATGTGCGCTTCATAATAGGCGTCAAATCTGCGGGCCAGCGGCGCAACCCCGGCATGGCCGATTTCATCAAGCGCCTGCCCCATGCTCATCCCCTCGCGGTCGGTTATCGCTAATGCCGTTTCCAGCGCCAATTCCCCGGTAAACACCGCCGACCCCAGCATCGCAGGCGTGAATCGCGCCCCCTCTTCATTGGTCCAGACGGCAATCTCCAGCGGTTGTTCGGTGATAATGTGGTTGTCGTTCAAGGTGCGAATCACTTCCAGCGCCGCCAGGACGCCGTAAATGCCGTCAAAACGACCGCCCTTCGGCTGCGTATCAAGATGGCTGCCCATCACGATGGGCTCCGCCTGCGGATTGTTGCCTTCACGCCGGGAGAAAAGATTGCCGATAGCGTCAAAATAAATACTCATGCCGGCGTCCCGGCACCATTGAATAAATAATTCCCGCCCTTGTTTATCTTCCTCGGTCAATGCCAGTCGCGTATTCCCCCCCGCAGCCGTTGCGCCAATTTTCGCCATTTCCATCAGACTGTTCCACAAACGTTCGCCCTTCACTTTCAACATATCCGGCTCCTCAACCGCAACCCCGTTATTTTTCGTCAATATTATTTTTCAATAATAAAAATATTCACTTTTTATCTCTTTCCGGCACCGCCGGTGTCAATCCATTATTTTTAATAGCCGATATTAATATTATTAATAACCCGATTTCATCAATATTCCCGACAGCCGTTTATATTCAAATAACCCGGTTTTTTAATCAGCGCTTACCGTATTGCGTCTTTATTTGAATAGCACTATCGCGTCGTCGTCGTAATTTTTTCCGGGAAAGCGTCCGCACAAAAAAAAGCCGAACGGCAATGCCGATCGGCTTTCAGCGACCGCTGAGGCCGCGTTGCAAGCGAAAGATTACCCCGCTTCGTACTCCTCAACGTCCTGTTCGGAATAGACTTCGCTTCTGAGCTTTTTTAATGCTTTTTCCGCCTGCTGCAAAACTCGCGCGCACTGCTCATGCGTAATGGTCAACGGCGGTTCAATCCGCACCGACTTGGCGTTGTTCAATGTTCCCGCCACCAAAACATGGTTGTTGAACATTTCGCTGGAGAAGGCATAACCGATCTCGTTCTCTCTGAACTCAATCGCCTGCAACAGCCCCATACCGCGAACATCGACAATCAGATCCGAATACTCCGCCGCCAGACGGCGGAAACCGTCGAGTAAAAATAGCCCTTGACGCTCAGCGTTCTCAGGCAGTTTTTCGTTCAGCAACACGTTGATGGTCGCCAATGCCGCGGCACATGCCAGCGGGTTACCGCCAAAGGTCGTGGTGTGCAGGAAAGGATTGTCGAACAGGACGGAGAAGACCTCTTCCGTGGCCACCGTCGCCCCGACCGGCATTACTCCTCCGCCCAGCGCTTTAGCCAGACACAGAATGTCAGGCTGTATCCCATAATGCTCACAGGCGAACATTTTGCCCGTGCGTCCCATACCGGTTTGCACCTCATCCAGAATCAGCAATGCCCCCACTTCATCGCACAAGGCTCTGACCGCAGGCAAATAATTTTCCGGCGGGATAATCACCCCCCCCTCTCCTTGAATCGGTTCAAGGATAATCGCGGCGACATCGTCCCCCGTCTTCCGGCATTGATGAACCTGCTTTCTCATGGCGTCGATATCGCCGAAAGCAACATGGTGAAAACCGGGAAGCAGTGGCATAAAGGGTTTACGAAACGCGGATTTGGCCGTCGCGGACAACGCCCCCAGCGATTTACCGTGGAACGCCCCCGTAGTGGCGATAAAGGTATATTTACCACGCGGTGACTGGTACGCCTTCGCCAGTTTCAACGCGGCTTCAACGGACTCGGTGCCGCTGTTGCTGAAGAAGCTGTATTTCAGATCCCCCGGCGTCAGCGCCGCCAGTGTTTTGGCCAGCATCGCCCGCATGGGGTCAAGCAGTTCCTGACTGTGCAAAGGCTGTTTACGAAGCTGTTTCTCCACCGCAGAAACCACCGTGGGGTTACGATGACCGACGCTGAAAATACCGAAACCGCCCAGACAATCAAGATATTCATTTCCCTGAGTATCGACCAACGTGTTGGGACCACTGGCGCGCCATTCAACCGCACCGAAATCGCCCCCTGAAGTGACGGACTTTCTGTATTCCAGAAAACCCGGATTGACGTATTCCCGGAAATTGTTCAGCACTTCCCGGTTTAGTGAAACCATTTCATCGTGCGTTAATGTGTCTTTGTTAATCCATTCCAATGCCTGCCGAGAACACTCTAGCGGGTTAAGTTTTGCATGTAATCGAGACAAAATATGCTCCTATGAAAATGATATCACACGATATCAATCTCATTAATGCACATAACGCGCCAACTTGAGCGCAAGTTTTCACTTTGGTATATAAATTTATAACTTCCAATAAAAAATCATAAAATAATTTTTAATTCGTTTTATTAGTATATTAGATAGGTAGAAATAAAGAATTTCGCGCCACAAAAATAAACGAGAAATAACGCCTGACCTAACACGCACCATAAAGGGGAATACGCCGCGTAATGGGGCATTCCGCCCCACCCAAGAACGGCGCAGCTTAGAAGAAAACCCAGGGAGAGAGAAGCAATTTAGCAGGAAGGATCGGGGGTGAAGCTAATGACGCCAGCGCCTATCTGTTGGCGCTGGCGCGAGAAATGGGCATTATTTTTTCAGAGAGCGTTAACGTGATTAAACCGCGTTCAACCATCAGTGACTTTGTGATCAGTACTCAGAAAAAACCAGCTCACGCTTATTAATTCGTTTCCAAACTACCCAGCCAATGCCAAGCGTCGCCCAGATAAGTCCCAATATCATGGAATCGTGATCCAGATTGAACCACATAAAACCAACGGTGAAGACGCCGAGAAGCGGTAATAATACATAATGAAGTTGATCTTTCAGGGTACGTCTCTGCTGAAGACGAATTGCATAATATCCAATAACCGCAATATTCACCGCCGTAAATGCCACCAGCGCACCGAAACTGATGAGTGAGACGGCAGTATCGAGATTGAAGAAAATCGCGCTCATTGACAAAATGCCAATAAATAATACGCAATAAAGCGGGCTTCCAAATTTCGGATGAATATAACTGAACCAGCCGCCAGGGAATACGCCGTCGCGCGCCATAATATGTAATAACCGGGCGGCGCTGGCATGCGAGGCCAAAGCAGACGCCAGCGTATTAATCAGTATTGCCACCAGGAAGAGAGACTGGAAAAATGCGCCGCCGACATATAACACAATTTCAGGCATTGCTTCCGTCGGGTTTTTAAACTGTGCGTTGGTAGGGTAATAAAGCTGAATGAACCAGGAGGCAATAAAAAATATCGCGCCGCCGATTAAAGCGGTTAAAAAAACCGCCCGCCGGATATTTTTTATCGGCTCCCGAGTTTCATTTGACAAAGTCGTAACCGCATCAAATCCCAGATAGGAAAAACACAGTACGGCCGCGCCGCTCACCAACGGCATAATACTGGTTTGTCCATTCAATAAGGGTTTAATCGTCCAAAGCGCATCCGATCCTGATTGATGGCTAATCCCCTGGATCACCAGCCAGATGAAAACGCCCAGCAGCAGCACCGGCAAACCGACAAAAAAGAAATTCAGATTCGCCATGAGGTTGACATTACGGCAATTAATCCAGGTCACCAACAGGGTGAATACGGAAATCATTATCCACGCAGGGAATTGCGGAAGTAAGGATTCAAGGTAAATCCCCGCCAACAGGGAATTGATCATGGGAAGGAGCATATAATCAAGTAAAGAGGCCCAGCCGACTAAAAAGCCCGCTGTTTTGCCACAACTTTTGCTGGTGTAAGTATACGCCGACCCCGACCCCGGATAGGCCGAAACCATTTTCCCGTAACTTAAGGCGGTAAGCAGAACAGCGCCTAACGCTAATAAATAGGTCAGGGGAACATGCCCTCCGGTAATGTCTGAAACAATACCGAAAGTATCAAATACGGTTAATGGCGTCATATAAGCAATGCCGATAATGACTATTTGCCATAAACCCAGTTTTTTTTTGTATTTCATCCCGCCCCCTCAGGGTTTCTTCATTGTAATAAAGCCGATAACCGCCGTTGGCCGGTCAAATTCGTTCCCGTCGAATTTGACCTTGCCGCCTTCCAGCAACTCAAATTACTCAAGGTAAATATGCATAACTTCCCCATGTTCTCTGCCTGCGACAGAATTAAAGAAATGTCATGCTCTATATCAGCAAAATTTTTTATGGCAACGGATGCTATGTCAATTTAATGCGGCTTGAGGTTCCCTGGAAAATAGCCGCATCCGATCATTTAATGTTTAATCATGACATGTCGCACCACGGTATAATCTTCCAGACCGAACAGGGACATATCTTTGCCATAGCCGGAGAGTTTTTGTCCGCCGTGCGGCATTTCACTGACCAGCATGAAGTGCGTGTTCACCCAGGTACAGCCATACTGCAACCGGGCGCTAAGCCGATGCGCGCGGCCCACATCCCGTGTCCAGACGGAAGAAGCTAAGCCATAGCCGGATTGATTCGCCCATGACAGCACCTGATCTTCATGTTCAAACTCCGTTACGCTGACCACCGGGCCGAACACTTCACGCTGAACGATTTCATCGTCCTGACGGGCGCCCGCCAACAGCGTGGGCTGATAGTAATAGCCCGGGCCGGGAACCTTTTCTCCCCCGGTGATCACCTGAATATGGGGCAACGCCCTGGCCCGTTCGACGAACCCACCGACGCGTTCAAGATGCGCCGAGGTCATCAACGGCCCCAACTCGGTGTCCGGGGCATCGGGGGCGCCTAACTTGAGCGTTGAAATGGCCTCGCCCAATGCCTCGACCAACGTGGGATAAATCTCTTTCTGAGCATAAATGCGGCAGGCTGCCGTACAGTCCTGACCGGCATTGTAAAAACCGAACGCGCGTATCCCCTCGACGACCTGATCTAAATCAGCATCGTTAAACACGATGACCGGCGCTTTGCCGCCCAGCTCCATATGCGTACGTTTAATGCTGTCCGAGGTATGACGAATAATGTGCGCCCCGGTAGTGATGGAGCCGGTCAGCGATATCATCCGCACCGTTGGATGCCCCGTCAGCGCATCCCCCACCGAAGCGCCGTCGCCGTGCAGCACGTTGACCACCCCGGCCGGGAAAATCGCCGCCGCCCATTGCGCAAGGTGCAGCGTGCTTAACGGCGTCTGCTCCGAAGGTTTCAGCACCACGCAGTTCCCCGCCGCCAGCGCCGGTGCGATTTTCCACGCCGCCATCATCAACGGATAGTTCCAGGGGGCGATGGAGGCCACTACCCCCAGCGGATCGCGGCGGATCATGGAGGTATGCCCTTCCAGATACTCACCGCTGGCCAGCCCGCCCAGACACCGGCTGGCGCCGGCAAAGAACCGCAGAACGTCGGCAACCGCCGGAATTTCATCCGCCAGCACGCTATGCCGCGGTTTCCCACAATTGAGCGACTCAAGCTGCGCCAGTTCTTCCGCATGCTGCTCAATCACCTCCGCCAGTTTCAGTAACGCGTCTGCGCGCACCCGCGGCGGCGTCTGGCTCCATGTCGCAAAGGCGGCATCCGCCGCTGCCACGGCCTGATCCACTTGCTGTATCGTCGCCTGCGCGATATGGGCGATCACCTCTCCGGTCGCAGGATCAAAGACGGGAAGCGCTGAACCTTCACCGGCCACTAAACGTCCGTTTATCAAGATATTGGTTTGCATCGAGGTATCCTTCATTCGCTCCAGTTTGTTGGGATAATGCATTGTGACAAAAAGAGGTCTGTTAAAAGCAAAGCGGTCGTTATTTCCCGTCACCGGCGCTATCTTCGCCATTTCTGGTCAAGTACCAGGCCCCCAGAATGGGGATCATCGTCATCACCATGACGCACAGCGCCACCACGTTGGTCACGGGCACATCACGCGGTCTGCCGAGTTGATTCAACAACCAGATGGGCAGCACTCCCGTTGCAGCGTCTTCAGTTCGCTTTGCATCTGCTCACGCAGCTTGAGATCCAGCGCGTCCAGCGGTTCATCAAGCAGCAAAATGCTCGGTTGACCGACCAGCGCGCGCCAGCGCTTCCATAGCGCGGTCGCGCCGCGCTTTTTTTCGCCAGGCCTTTTACCATCAGGCCGTAGGCGACATTTTCCAGTACGCGCATATGCGGGACTAACGCGTAATCCTGAAAAACGGTGTTCACATCGCGCTGATAAGGGGCGAGGCCATGCGCGTCCTTTCCGTGAATAAGCAGCGATCCGGATGTCAGTTGTTCAAACCCGGCGATAAGACGCAGACAGGTGGTTTTCCCTGAATCGGATTGACCCGGCATAGAGAAAAATTCGCCGTTCTTTATTTTAATCGACACATTATCGACCGCTTTTACATCGCCGAATAATCGCGAAACATTGGCAAACTCGACCGCATTAACCATGAGTACGCCCCCGATGAATTATTATTTCCAATTGAAAAAACCGATCACCAAATAGAGTTACCGCCATCCCAATTCAATACCGTTTTATTAACGGCGACCGGCGCAGTCTGACTATCACGATGATAAATAACGGCGGCGATTGATATTCACATGCACAGGCTCGCCGTTATAAAGAGTAAAATCCGCCTATTATCTGCCGCCCATAATGGCAATATAATCCTGAGTCCAGCGGCCGTAAGGAACATATGGTCGGCGGCGTGGGAAATACGCGGGCGCTGTAAAGCAGCAGGTTCGGCCCCCACTGATATGGCGCGCCATACACCTTGCCGTTAACGGTATAGCAGGCGCCGTTCAACAGGCGGGGATCGCTATTTTTCCCGTTCGGCAGCACCGTTGGGTCGATAGGCTGAACCCGTTTGCCGTGAATCAGACGCAGAGACGCATCGCCGGATGCCGTCACCAAGTCATATCCCCCTTTGACCATCAGGCTGACCAGTCCAGGCGATAATATTTAACGCCCCTTCTCCCTTATCGGTTGAATTCGGGGCGGCCACCACATTATTGAGGCCGCTCAGAATATTAATAACAACAGCAGAAAGCGCGGATAACAAACGTATTCTTTCCATTTGACTCCCCTGTTTTTCATTAACATCAATCAATACAATTGAATATTTGGAAAAGCGCATTTCACGTATGAATACCGGCAATATAACGCTGTCGTATTATTTAAAAATAATTGCTCAAAACGTCTTTTTGAATTTGGTCATAATATGGCGCACCACGCTATAGTCCTGCAATGAATAACCGGACAAATCATTACCGTAGCCTGAACGCTTTAACCCGCCGTGCGGCATCTCGCTCACCAGCGAGAAATGCGTATTAATCCAGGTCGTGCCATATTGCAGGCTGGCGGCAACCTGCATAGCCAGATCGATATTTTTCGTCCATACCGACGACGCCAGTCCGTATTCGGACTCATTCGCCCAATCGACCACCTGTTCGAGGGTATCAAAACGCGTTACGCTCACCACCGGACCAAAGACTTCGCGCTGCACGATTTCATCATGTTGCAGGCAACCGGCCAGCAGCGTCGGCTGATAATAGAAGCCGGGACCGGGATGAATCGCGGCGCCGGTCACCCGCTCGATATGCGGCTGGCTGAGCGCGCGCTCGACGAAACTGGAGACGCGATCCCGTTGCCGGGCGCTAATCAGCGCGCCAACGTCATTCTCATCATCCTGCGGCCCGGCGAATCGCAATCTGCTCACCGCGTGTCCCAGCTTATCCATCAGGCGCTCGTAGATGCCGGACTGGGCATAAACCCGACACGCCGACGTGCAATCCTGCCCGGCGTTGTAGTACCCCCAGCTCGCCACGGCATTGACGGCGTCGTCCAGATCGGCATCGTTGCAGACGATAACCGGCGCTTTTCCGCCCAGTTCCAGTTGCGTTCGCTTCAGTCCTTTGGCCGCGGCCTGCAAAATACGTTGGCCGGTAACAATATCGCCGGTCACTGACACCATACGCACTTTCGGGTGACTCACCAGCGCGCTTCCCGGCCCATCGCCGCTCCCGGTGATAATGTTCAACACGCCGGGGGGCAAGATGTCATTCAAAACCGGCGCCAGCGCCAATATGGTCAGCGGAGTATGCTCGGACGGCTTGAACACCACGGTATTTCCCGCCGCCAGCGCGGGCGCGACTTTCCAGGCGGCCATCATCAACGGATAATTCCAGGGAGCAATGGAGGCCACAACGCCCAGCGGGTCGCAGCGAACCATAGAAGTGTGACCGTCGAGATACTCCCCACCCAGTTGTCCTTGCTGACAACGCACCGCCCCGGCAAAAAAACGGAATACATCCGCCGCCGCAGGCAAGTCATCTCTCAATGCCTGATAGTGCGGTTTACCGCAATTAATCGACTCCAGCACCGAGAGCGACGCCGCCTGCTGGTCAATGGCGTCCGCTATCTGCAACAGCAGCGAGGAACGCTGGGCCGGCGTGGTTCCGGCCCAGGATTTGAATGCGCGCTGAGCCGCTTCCACCGCGCCGGTCACCTGGGTTTCCGAGGTTTCCGGGATCTCAATGACGGTTTCGCCGCTGGCCGGATTAAGAATAGTTTGCTGCGCACCTTCACCTTTAACGAGCTCTCCGTTAATCAGGTGCCGCCGGGAAAAGCTGGCGACAAATTCTATATCCGACATGACAAACCTCATAGTGAGTAATTACCAGCAACGCCTCCGTACCCGCAACAGCCCGGCAGATGGCGTCATTTACAATAAGTAACTTCAGGAGGAACAACAAATGTTAATTACTGAAGACAGCATTCGATTAAATCGAATGCTTCAGGCGGCGGGACTAAAATACCTTGTGCATGCCCTCGCATTCTCTGGCGATACTCAGAAAGGGGGACACCAGCGGCGGCCGGGTATGGCCTCGCCGCCAGGCCAGCCCGATATCCAGTGATTCGATGGGATCGACCAGCTTGACCGCTTCGATCATGTTTCCTTCCAGCGACCAAGCGCGGTAGGCCATATCCGGCAGAATAGCGATGCCCAGCCCCGCCGCCACCAGACTGCGGACGGCCTCCGTGGAAGCGCTTTTTAACACAATGGACGGCTTCAATCCCGCGCTTTGCCATATCCGCCGGGCGTGAATATCCATATCATCGACATTCAACTGGATAAGCGGTTCCGCCGCCACATCCGCCAGAGAGATACTCTCCTTCTCCAACAGCGGATGAAGCGGGGGCAGCCACAAGCGATAGGGTGAATGACTGAGAACTTCGGTTTGCAGCGCATCATGATCTTCCAGATTCGACAGGATCAGAACGCCAATGTCGATCTCCCCGCCGACTAATAAATGCTCGATATAATGTCGCTCGTCTTCTACGACCTTCACCTCGACATTAGGGTAATAGGTTTTAAAACGCTTGAGCAGTTCAACAAGAAAGTATCCCGCCACCAGGCTGGTTACGCCAATCGTCAAGCTTCCCGACACGCTTCCCCCATCCATTTTCAAACTGCGCAACGCGTTTTCCACCGTCGCCAGAATAAGGTAAGCCTGACGTAAAAATTGATGCCCCTGATGAGTTAAGGCCATCCCTTTCGCATGCCGTTCGAACAGGCATACTTCGGTTTCGGCCTCAAGCTGTTGAATAGCCATGGTCAACGAGGATTGTGAAACAAAGGAGGTTTGCGCCGCCGCTGAAATCGAGCCGGTTTCGGCAACAGCGATAAAGTGACGAATCTGGCGTAATGTCAGCATATCTGTATCCCGGTCAGCAAAACGATTTAGCGGAATTAACGTGCTTTTTATCCAGAAAAATTTCGGCAATCATACATCTGGCGCCGCCGCCGCCCAATGTTTCGATGATCTCTATCGGGGCGCGAACGATTTTGGCGTAATCGGCGAGCATCGCTTTTTGCTCCGCCGAAAATGCATCCCATGCCTGGGCTGACATCGCAAAAACCGGTAACCCCTCGACGGATTTCAATTCGAGCATATTCGCGCAGAACGATTTCATTTGCTCATGGGTGATCGCGATAACCGTTTTACCCGACGCCGCTAAAGACGCTTTGACCTTTTGCGCTTCACGGTGATCCGTTATGGCATCCAGGCAGACCACCGCATATTTTTTACCGACGCTCATCATCACATTGGTATGGTAAATCGGATGGTTGTGCTGATCGTAAGCATTAAACCAAACCGCTTGATATCCGGTGATTTTTTGCAGTTCCGCCATGACGTCGACGGAACTGCGGGAGGCATGACACACGTAAGCAATCCGGTTTTCATGATCGCAAACTAAAGACCCGGTGCCTTCCAGAAATTTATTCTGCATTTCAAAATGCGAAATATCATAAAACTGCTTCACTTCAAAACGTTCGGCAAGGTCATCAATAATATCCTTACGGCGTTCTCTGCGGCGGTTTTCCGCCTCCATCGGGTAAATAATCACCCGGCCCTGATTATCCAGGGTTATCCAGTTATTCGGGAAAATGGAGTCGGGGGTGCCATTGGCCTCATCATCGTCAAAAACAATGACGTTCACGCCCGCCGCCGTCAATTCATCCACATAGCCATCAAAGGCGGCAAGCGCCTGCTGCTGGATATTGTCTGCAACATAATCGGTTTTTTGAAAATAATTGGTCAGGGCAGTTTCTTCATTCACTTTGAATGAAGAAGGACGCACCATAAAAACGGTATCTGTGGTTTGCATTTTTCACCTGAATAAAAAAAACCTATAAAGTCATTTCAGCGAGCCTGAAAGAAACTGTTGCAGACGCGGGCTTTTCGGGTTGCCAAACACCTCTGCCGGCGAGCCCTCTTCTTCGATTCGCCCCTGATGCAGAAAAACCACATGGCTGGATACGTGCCGGGCGAATTCCATTTCATGCGTGACCACCACCATGGTTTTTCCCTCTTCCGCCAGTTGCTGCATGATCCTCAACACTTCCCCCACCAGCTCAGGGTCGAGCGCCGACGTCGGCTCGTCGAACAACAGCACTTCCGGCTCCATCGCCAGCGCGCGGGCGATGGAGACGCGCTGCTGCTGACCGCCGGACAGATTGACCGGGTATTTAACCTGCTGACGCTCGTCTATGCCCACTTTGGACAGATAGCGCACCGCACGCTCCCGTGCCTCCGCCTTGCTAATCCCCAGCACCTGAACCGGCGCTTCCATCACATTTTCCAGCACCGTCATATGGCTCCACAGATTGAAGTGCTGGAACACCATGGTCAGACGCGTGCGCAACAGTTGTAGCTGTTTTTTATCAAACACTTTTAGCTGGCCGTCCTTATCACGAACCAGCCGGATTTCCTCATCATTGACCCAAATGGTGCCTTCGCTCGGCTTCTCCAGGAAGTTGATGCAGCGCAGAAAGGTACTTTTCCCCGAACCGGAAGAACCGATAATGGAGATGACGTCGCCCGCCTTTGCCGACAGCGAAACCCCCTTCAGGACTTCATGTTCGCCATAATGTTTATGCAGTTCGGTAACCACTAATTTTTTATCTGACATAGTTTATTCTCATGTTGATTATGCAGGTGATCACGGCTTCAGATGGGCCAGCCAACGTCTTTCCGCTTTGCGAAACAGACTGATAAGCGCATAAGAGATGACCAGATAGATGACGGCCGCAATACCAAACGCGTAAAAAGGCTGATAGGTGGCGGCGTTGATATCACGTGCAATCTTCAGCAAGTCGGGCACGGTGGCGGTAAAGGCCAGCGCCGTGGAGTGCAGCATCATGATGACTTCATTGCCGTAGGCCGGCAGCGAGATACGCAGCGCGGAAGGCAAAATAATACAGCGGTACATTTTGAAGCGTGAAAAACCGTAGGCGCTTGCCGCTTCGATTTCTCCGTGCGGCACCGAGCGGATGCCCCCGGCAAAAATTTCCGCGGTATAAGCGCAGGTATTCAGTATCAACGCTAAAATAGCGCAGTTCATGCCGCTGCGGAAAAACGCGTTGAGGAATTCCGTACCGCGTACAATCTCCAGGGTATAGACGCCGGTATAGATCACCAGCAACTGGACATACAGCGGCGTGCCGCGAAAAATGTAGATATACAGCCAGGCGGGGAAGCTCAGCCAGCGGGACGATGAAACCCGCGCCACCGCCAGCGGCACCGCCAGCAAACCGCCAATAACCACGGAGATAATCAATAACCACAGCGTAATCGCGACACCGGTAAAACGGTAACCATCACTCCACAGCAGCGACTGCCAGTACTGTTGTAAAATCTCGATCATAACTCAGCCCTCTTGACGCCGATGGAGTAACGCTTTTCAAGCCACAGCAGCACGCCGTTGGAAAGGGTGGTGAAAAACAGGTATATCCCACCGGCGACCAGCGCGTAGAAGAAAGGTTGCCAGGTGCCCTTGCCCGCCAACTGCGTGGCCTTGACCACATCGTTAAGTCCCAGAATGGAAACCAGCGCCGTCGCCTTGAGGATAATTAACCAGTTGTTGCCGATACTCGGCAGCGCGAAACGCATCATGGACGGAAACAGAATACGGCGAAAAATCTGGCCGCCGCTGAAACCAAAAGCCGTGGCCGCCTCGATCTGTCCGCGCGGGACCGCCATAAAAGCGCCGCGGAACGTTTCGGTAAAATAGGCGCCGTAAATAAAGGCCAGCGTGATGATCCCCGCCGCCAACGGGTCGATATTGATTTGAGCGACGCCGAGAAATTCGGTGACGTTATTCAGCACAATCTGCAATCCGTAGAAGATAAGCAACATCAGCACCAGATCGGGTACGCCGCGGATCAGGGTCGTGTAGATATTGAATAAGGCGACAATCGGACGAAAGCGGGAGAGTTTGCCGCCCGCGCCGATAAGACCGATGATGACCGCCAGCAGCACTGAACTTAGCGCCAGTTCCAGCGTCACCAACGCGCCTTCAAAAATAAGTTTATTATAGCCCTGTAACATGAGTCGCTCCTCTGTATCGCATCATGGTTGGATGGGTGTTCCATTCGGGAGCACGCGCTTTCAGAAAGCATCCGATTGCAGTGATGCAAGAAGTATTTTTATTAAAATTCAGTAAATTATATTGAAACACGATTTAAGTCTCCGCCGTCAAAACAGGCTTTATCTCACCCTGAACAGGCTTGTTTTTCCGACGCGGTTCTTAGAACGGCAAGACCGTCCGGCGCTATCTCCGTCAACACCAGTCCGGCCCGCAACCCCGGCGCGACATTCGGGTTGGGAAACAAAATCCATTCGCGATGGTGCGTTACCCGGTAAACCTCCCCCGGCTGTTCACACAATAATGTCCCCTGCTCGAAACAGGTAAAATTGGCGGTATCGTCAGTGAGATGCAGCCGAAATGACTCGCCATGTTTGATCAGCGAGCGGTCCACGCGAAACCACGCCAGCGGCGGCCCGCTTCGCGCCGGTAACGCCGTGGCGCTCACCTCGGCCCGCAGCGCGCGATCAATGGCGGCAAACTGGCGCAGATCGTTGCAGCCAAACGCGCTTGCTTTACCCAGCTCCAGTGTACAACTGTCCGCCTGCAACCGTTCGCTGCTGAAATGGCTGAACGTTCCCCCCGGTTCGCTATGCACCACCAGCGCATCCAACCCGGCCGCCGCCAGACAGTCCAGCAACGCGGCGCCGTAAGGACGTTGCTGATAGGGCAACAGCCCAAAGCGCGGCAGCTTTGAATCACGGATCGCGGTGTGCAGATCATAATGGCGGCGCGCCCCCGCACCCGCCGGCGTATCAGCGGCGAAAAACGCGGTCATCACCTGCTCCAGTTGGTGCGCGCGCGCCGTCTCGCCGCTCGACGCGAATTGCGCATGCCGTCCGCCGAACATCCGGTTCATATCGCTGTGCAGGTAGCGCCGCCCCTCGCGCATCGCCGCCGGATTGCCCAGCACCACCAACAGCCTTACCGCCAGCCCTTGCCGACCGGCCAGAAGATCGTTAACCAACCGTTCGAGCAGCTCAATCGGCGCGGTTTCATTACCGTGAATCCCGGCCGACAGCACCACCGCCCGGTGATATTCCGTTTTTGGGGCCAGTTCCAGCACCCCTTCTTCCCACCAGCGCCAGTGCAGCCCGGCGGTTTCACCGCGCGTCGGTCGAGGCAATGCCCCACGCAGCGTCAGCGCTAAAAAGTCGTTCATACTCAAGGTTTCCTACTGTTGGAATGCATAGACCGATCCCAGACCAAGAATCGACGTCAGGCTATCCAACGCTTCCCGTCCTTCGCGCAGCAGCATCGGGTCGGCCAAATCGTCCTGAGTCAACCGATCGCGATAGTGACGGTCAACCCACTGATTGAGCGTGGCAAACAGATCATCATTCATCATGACCCGCGGATTCACCGCCCGCAGTTCCTGTTCATTCAGGGCGACCCGCAGGCGCAGACAGGCCGGTCCACCACCATTACGCATGCTTTCGCGCAGATCAAAGACCTTGATATCGTCAATCGGCCCCCCGGATGCGACCATTTCCGACAAATAACCCCAGACAGCGTCATGCTGTCGCGACTCCTCCGGTACCACCATCGTCATCCCGCCATCGGGCCGGGTGAGGATCTGACTGTTAAACAGATACGTGGCCACCGCGTCGTCTACCGAAACCCGGCTGTCCGGCACTTCAATCGCCACCAACGTCTGTTCCAACTGCGCCATTTTGCCGCGTATCTCGTCCAGCGCACGGTGTTGATGCAAAAAAGCCTGCTGATGGTGGAACAGTACCTGCTGGTTGCTCACCGCGATCACATCGTTGTGGAACACGCCGCGATCGATAACCGCCGGATTCTGCTGTACAAACACCGTGTAGCGCGCATCCAACTGATGCAGCCGGGCGATCGACTCGCTGGCCTCGCGCGTCTGACGCGCCGGATAGCGCTGCGGCACAGGCGCGTTGCCGGACTGGTGCTGGCCGTAAACAAACACCTGCACGCCTCGGCGACCGTAATCGCTCCCCAGACGATTATGATTTGCCGCGCCTTCATCGCCAAACAGCGCAACCTGCGGCAGCGCATCATGATGGACAAAATGCGTTTCGTCACGAAAAATCGCCCTCAGCACAGCCGACGTGGTTTGCGCTTCGATCGCCCGATGAAACTTATTATTCAGGTTGGCGGCGGTAAAATGCACGCGACCGTCGGCACTGTCCGCCGAGGGCGACACCGTGGCCGCATTCGCCGTCCACATCGCGGAGGCTGAACTGAGTGAGGAGAGCAGACGAGGCGATTGACGCATCGCCTGTGCCAATACGTTTTCGTCGCTGCCGCTGAACCCCAGCCGGCGCAGCATCGGCAGAAAAGGCCGCTCCTGCGGCGGCAATACCGCCTGCGGATGGCCGAGGTCCGCCAGCGTTTTCATCTTCAACAGCCCTTGCCTGGCGGCCCGTTTCGGATTGGCGATGCGATTCTGATACCGCGTTGAGGCTTCGTTGCCGAACGACAAACCGGCGTAATGGTGCGTTAACCCCACCAGTCCATCGAAATTGACTTCATATCCGTACATGATGACTCCAGGAAACGGAAAATTACTCAGGCGCACGCGCGCGTTCACGGTCAGCAACCAATGACTTTACATGCCATCCCGCGGCTATTTCGCTGGCGCAGCAAACGATATCCCCGGCGTCAGCGTGGCGGGCAGCGTCAGCGTTTCGCTCTCCAACGACGCCATCGGCCAGGCGCAGTAGTCCGCGGCGTAGAACGCGCTGGCGCGATGATTGCCCGACGCGCCCACGCCCCCGAATGGCGCAGCGCTGGAAGCGCCGGTAAGCGGCTTGTTCCAGTTGACAATGCCGGCGCGCGCCTCCAGCAATAACCGCTCGAACCGATCGCGACGGGGCGACACCAACCCGACCGCCAGTCCGTAGCGTGTCCGATTGGCAATACGCAGCGCCTCGTCAAAATCCTCATAGCGGATCACGCACACTAACGGCCCGAAATACTCTTCGTCCGGCACACCGTCCACGCCGGTAATATCAAGTATACCCGGCGTCAGCAACGCGTTGTTTGCTTCCGGCCGAGTCAGGGTCAGCAGAGCGGTGGCGCCCAGCGCCAGCAATTGTTGCTGCGCGGCCAGCATCTTCTCCGCCGCCGCGGAAGAGATCACCCCGCCCATAAACGGCTGCGGCTCGGCGTCCCAGCGGCCAATGTGCAGCGCACTCGCCACCTCGACAAACCGTTGCAGGAAAGCGTCGCCTTCCGCGCCGCGTTTTACCAGCAGACGCCGCGCGCAGGTGCAACGCTGTCCGGCGGAAATAAACGCTGACTGAATCGCCAGATTGACCGCAGCGTCACGTTCGGCGACCTCGTCAACGATCAGCGCATTGTTGCCGCCCATTTCCAGCGCGATGATTTTTTCCGGCTGCCCCGCCAGTTGGCGATGTAGTTGATAGCCGGTGCCGGCGCTGCCGGTAAACAGCAGACCGTCCGTCTGCGGATTGACCGCCAGCGCTTCGCCGGTGGCCCGCCCGCCTTGCAACAGATTCAATACCCCATCCGGCAGGCCCGCCTGTTGCCATAGCCGAACCGTCTCCTGCGCGGTAAGCGGCGTCAGCTCACTGGACTTGAACACCACACAGTTTCCCGCCAGCAGCGCCGGTACGATATGCCCGTTGGGCAAATGGCCGGGGAAGTTATAGGGGCCGAACACCGCCAGCACGCCGTGGGGCCGATGACGCAATGACGCGGCGCCGTCCGCCATCGGGGTATAGCTCTCGCCGGTGCGCTGCTGATAAGCGTGCAGAGAAATGCCGACCTTGCCGATCATTGCCTGTACTTCCGTCAGAGTTTCCCAGCGCGGCTTGCTGGTTTCACGGCTGATGACCGCAGCCAGTTGTGCCTTATGCTGCTCCAGCAGCCCGGCGAAACGTTGCACCACCGCAGTACGCTGCGCCAGCGGCAGGGACGCCCAGGCCGGGAAAGCGCGTCTTGCGGCGGTGCAGGCATCGTCAACATCAATGGCATCCGCCGCCGCGCCCTGCCAGAGCAGTTGATTATCCAGCGGATCGGTTTTGCTGAATTCGGCGCCGCGCCCTTGTCGCCAGGCACCGTTGATAAAGAGCGAAGAAGATGACATTAACATTTCTCCTGTGGATTAAGGGTGACCAGACGAGCCAGATCGCCGGGGGCCAGGCCCAGTGCAGCCGCCGTCTGTGCGCCGACGCGCAGACAATCGCCGTCGGGATCGGCCTGCACCAACAGGGCGCGATACTGTTGATAATCGTCGTTGGCCGCCAGACAGACCGGTAAACCGGCGCGCGCGGGCGTCTCATCGATCGCTACCGGCAACCGTCGTCCCTCCTTCACCGCGCGCAGTTGATCAATATCCGCTTCAAGCGTGGCGCCGCCATCGAAAATATCGATGTAGCCCCGGTAACAGAGTCCTTCAGACTCCAGCACCCGGCGCGCCGGCGCGGTATGAGGATGCACCTTGCCAATCACCTCGCGTACCGCCGCCGGCAGAAAGTCGACGTACAGCGGGTGTTTGGGCATCAGTTCGGCAATGAATGCCTTTTGTCCGGTGCCGCTGAGGTAGTCCGCCTGGGCGAAATCGATGGAGAAGAAGTGGCTGCCCAGCCCTTCCCAGAACGGTGAATTGCCCTGCTCGTCGGAATAACCGCGCATTTCAGCGACCACCTTGTTGGCAAAATGCTCGCGGAAGGCCGCGATAAACAGAAAGCGCACTTTGGATAACAGCTTGCCGTTAAGACTGTGACGGTAATCGGGATCGAGAAACAGGGTGCAAAGCTCGCTGTAACCCGTATGGTCGTTGCTGAGGAACAGCGTCGGCACGGCTTTATAGACGTTGAGCGTTTTGGAGGCATGAACCAGTGTGCCAACACGAAAGTTGTACCACGGTTCCGTCAACCCCACCGCGACCTCAAGCGCGCTGACGCCAACCACGCGCCCGATGCGGGTATCCTCCAGCACGAACAGATAGCCCTGATCTTCCAGAGGAAGCGCCCCTTGCCAGGTCTTGATCGCGCGTTCGATACGGGCCGATAGCGTCTCTTCGTTGTCCGGCAGCGTGGTCAGACCGATGCCGGATTTACGCGCCAGCACCCGCAGGTCAGCCAGGTCGCGGCGCTCTACGGCGCGAATAATCATCATAATATCAACCTCTTTATCGCTGTATTAACCAAGCTGGATTAACCACGCAGCCGCGCAATAGCACGCTCAAACCGCAACAGTCCTTCCTCAATGTCATTTTCAGGAATAATCAGCGAAGGAGCGAAGCGCACCACCTCCGGCCCGGCGATCAATGCGATTAGCCCTTCCTCGCTCGCCAGTTGGGTGATCTGTTTGGCCTTACCCGCATAGTCGGCGCTCAGTTCACAACCGATCAGCAACCCTTTACCGCGAATATCGGCAAAAACAGGATATTTGGCATTAATGTTATTCAAGCCATCGATAAACAGCAGGTGACGCCGCTGTACGCCTTCCAGCACCTCCGGGGTGTTGATCAGACTCACTACCGTGGCGGCCACCGCCGACGCCAACGGGTTACCGCCATAGGTGGTGCCGTGCGCACCGACCGAAAAGGCGCCGGCAACGGTGTCGGTAGTCAGCATGGCGGCAATCGGGAAACCGCCCCCCAGCGCTTTGGCGGTGGTCAGCACGTCGGGAACCACGCCATATTGCATGTAGGCATAAAGCGCACCGGTACGACCGACGCCGGTTTGCACTTCATCAAAAATCAACAGCGCGCCGTGGCGATCGCATAACGCGCGCAGCCCTTGCAAGAAAACCGGGTCAGCCGGCAGCACGCCGCCTTCGCCCTGGATCGGCTCGACGATTACCGCGCAGGTGTGCTCGGTGATCGCGGCCGCGGCCGCGTTCAAATCGTTAAACGGAACATGGTCGATCCCGCCCGGCAGCGGAGCGAAGTCCTGCGAATATTTGGGCTGTCCGCCCGCGCTGACGGTAAACAGCGTGCGGCCGTGGAAGGCGTTGTTGAAGGCGACGATGCGGTTTTTGTCCGACGCGCCGCTGTCGCGGGCATATTTACGCGCCAGTTTAAGCGCCGCTTCATTCGCTTCCGCCCCGGAGTTGCAGAAAAAAACCTTATCGGCGAACGTGGCGTCGATCAGTTGCTTTGCCAGCCGCAGCACCGGCTCATTGGTGTAACCGTTACCGATGTGCCACAGCCTGCCCGCTTGCCCGGTAAGCGAGGCCAGCACCGCCGGGTGGCAATGCCCCAACGCATTAACCGCGATGCCGCCGGCGAAATCAATGTACTCTTTCTCTTGCTGATCCCAGACACGAGAACCCTCCCCGCGCGCCAGAATGAAATCAGCCGGCGCATAGACCGGCACCATGCGTTCGTTAAAATCCTGACGGGTTACAACAACTGGTTGTTCCATATTGGCCTCATTTCGCTCGGCTAAGTACCGAAATTTGTTTCTGTCAACCGTTTGGACATCGAATCGGGTTGAAATGAAAAAGCAAAAAAACGTTCGATTTCCCATCATCTTTTTTGTCGTGAAAAAAGGAACGGAAAAATCACAAAATGCTGATTAATTAATGCGTTATTCCTCTTTCTGTCCGCTTCTGACCCGCTCTGGCGGTTGGCGCAGCAATAAATCCGCTTTTTCAGATAATGATCGTAGAGCAGCTATCGTGCCAAAAAGTGAATAAACTGAGTGAGGGTTAAATTTATTTCGTAAAAACAATAGGTTAAAGTGAATACTTATGCAATATTTATGCATTCGTAGTTATGCAAAAACAGAAATCGTTATAAAATCATCATGTGATAGGAAAAATTTATTCAAAGTCGGAAAAAATACCTTTTTTATTTTTCAGAGCAAATAATGCGCAGCGGCGGGCTGTCGACAAAATCCGGCGGTTACCCTTTTTTTTACCACTGCACAAAAAAGGTGAGGTGAATGCACCAAAATATTGCATTGTGCGACGCATGCCGTTAACGCCAGCGCATGACTTAACGAAAGCGTGTTTGGGGAGGGAGGCGACTGTCCCGGCGATTCCTGACGGGTGAAACCGCTGAGGTCATTGAAACGGGCGTTGCTGGAAGACATTTTTCCTTTAGATCGGTAAAAGACCGGGCATTTGAGTCCCGTAAAAACATAGACATTCTGGGATACCGGCAAATTTTTTCGCTTGCTTGGCGTGCTGTCATCTTTCGTCATTAAGATTGTCTTTATCGAATTTGTTAACCGATTCTTTAACAACGTGGACATTTTTGGTTAGCGGTTATTCTCACGTGTCGACATATTTCGCTCCATGAAATAGCATGCTTAGCCTGTCCACCCAGGCGCAAGGCAATATTTCAAGGCAAACTGCCGTTGCTGTTCGCCTGATAACAGGATTCACATATACGCAACATATTACCAACACCACTTTTATCTATTTTGACTTCATTACCCGCTACTGTTCGTGGTGCAAAGCGTTTAATGCAGAACTTATCCATTAATATTTACACATACGTAGCATAAAGTTATGGGAAAAACCGACGATAACTACACGGCAATACTTCATATGATTATTTTTTAAGGGAAAAAAAGATGTTTAATCGTATAAGAGTAGTTACGGGATTAATCGTAGTGCTGTCGTTATTCTTTACACTGCAATTAGTTTCAGGAGGGTTATTCTTCAATGCCTTAACCAACAGCAAAGACTCATTTGACGATTCGCAGACGGTCAACCGACAAAAATCGGAATTGGACGCCACCTGGTCATTACTGCTTCAAACCCGCATTACCCTGAACCGGGCAGGCACGCGCGCCGTACTGGAGGCCAACGGTTTGGCCGCCAAGGTTGACTTCGGCGGTCTGATCACCTCGGCCAAGGCCACGCTCAATAACGCCAACGAGCGTTTTCTCAGTTATGAAAAAATAACCGGCAATATCAGCCAGGACCCCGCGCTGACCAGTGAGGTAAAAAAACAATACCTCGCCTACCACAGCGCCCTCACTGAGCTGATTCAATTCCTCTCTACCAATCAAATCCAAAAATTTGTCGATCAGCCGACTCAGAGCTTCCAGGATAACTTTGAAAAATCCTACCAAGCCTACCAGAACGATATTGCACGTATTTATCAGCAGATAGACCAACAAAACGACCGTAACCATCTGATGTCGCTGTGGACGTTGGGAGGCGCAATCATACTCATCACGCTGCTGTCGCTGCTGGCATGGTTCGGCAGCAAGAACTTGCTGATCCGCCCGCTGACCAACATCATCGACCATATTCGCCAAATTGCCACCGGCAATCTGACGAATACGCTGGGCGTATACGGTAAGAATGAAATGGGCGATCTGGCGGATAACCTGCGCCACATGCAAAATGAACTGGTCAAGTTGGTGAGCGAGGTACGCAACAGCGCCGAATCCATCCTGACCGGCGCCACGGAAATCAGCGAGGGCAACAACGACCTCTCTTCCCGTACCGAGCAACAAGCATCGTCGCTGGAAGAAACGGCGGCCAGTATGGAACAACTGACCGCCACGGTGACCCAGAACGCGGAAAACGCCCGTCAAGCCAGCCAATTGGCGCTGAGCGCGTCGGAAAGCGCGCAGAAAGGCGGCAAGGTGGTCAATAACGTCGTGTTGACCATGCACAACATCGCTGAAAGCTCGCAGAAAATTGCTGACATTATTAATGTTATCGACGGCATTGCGTTCCAGACCAACATTCTGGCGCTGAACGCGGCGGTAGAGGCTGCGCGGGCGGGAGAACAGGGCCGTGGGTTCGCCGTGGTCGCGGGCGAAGTGCGCAACCTGGCGCAGCGCAGCGCGCAGGCGGCCAAAGAGATCAAAGTCCTGATCGATGACTCCGTCAGCCGCGTCAACGAAGGCTCCTCGCTGGTGGAAAATGCCGGGGAAACGATGGAGGAGATCGTCTCTGGCGTGACGCGCGTTACCGATATTATGGGCGAAATCGCTTCCGCTTCCGATGAGCAGAGCAAGGGGATCGGTCAGGTAGGCGTGGCAGTGAGCGAGATGGATCGCGTAACCCAGCAGAACGCCGCGCTGGTGGAAGAGTCGGCGACAGCCGCCATCGCCCTGGAAGAACAGGTGCGCGCGCTCAACCGGGCCGTGGCGGTCTTTCGTCTGTCCGCCGCACAGAATAAGGTCTCTCAATCAACCGCGGGCAGTCGCAAAACAGCAAATACCGTGCTGCTGACCAATAAAACGGATACCGGTGTAACGCCAACCAAATCCGCCGGTGGCGAAAACAACTGGGAAACGTTCTAAACCGCCGTTTAATCGTAATTATCGCCCCGCCGACTGGCGGGGCTGGGTATGTTGGGGAATTCGCCAGGCGCCCGCTTTCCCGTCACTCGGATTATTTAGGACATGCCGTCATTAAAATACCGGCGGCGGGTTTTGTACGATTTTGATTCCTGTCACCATGCTGAAATTCAACCGATTGCGATACCCGGTTACTGAAGGTATTTCTCCCTGAGTTCAGTCCCACTCACCGGTTTGCCGAAATACCAGCCCTGTGCAAACGCATCCGCACAATGCTCGCTAACATAGGCGACCTGTTCATGGGTTTCGATACCTTCAACCACCACGATGGCATCAAACATGGTCATCATGCCAAAAAGATGTTCCACCATCTGCGCATTAACGGAATCGGTGCCGATTGCCTCAGTAAACATCCTGTCTATTTTAATCACATCAAAAGGCATCAAGGCGAGATAGGACAAATTGGAATAACCTGTGCCAAAATCATCCAGCGCAATTTTGTAGCCTGCATCATGCAAGGCGGTGAGCCTTTCGCACAACAGGGTATGATTTGCCGTCGAACGCTCCGTTATTTCCAGCATAATCTTTCCTCTGGCAATGCCGAACCGCTGAACGATCGCGGCAAGGTAAGACTCAAAATTCAGATCCAATACATCGGTAACATCAAGGTTAATGCTGAGGTAAAAGGTGTTGTCGCCGCTAAGGATATTCTGTAGGTCCTTCAGCGCCATGCAGGTTACCTGGCGGGTAATCTGCCCGATAAAGCCCAGCTTTTCAGCTACCGGAATAAAGATATCCGGCGGGATCGCCTCACCTTTCGAATTGGTCCATCGAACCAGCACTTCGGCGCCCACCATCTTGTTATCACTCAGGCGGACAATGGGTTGATATCTCACGTATAGCTGTTTATTACGCACCGCTCTATGCAGTTGTTTGCTGAGCGATTTGCTGCGTTCAATAAGCAAAACCGCCGCCAGAGACAAAGTGCCGCTCAATAACCCGCCCCACAGTGAAATCAGCACGATGACATAAAACGGCAGAGAAAAGATCCCTGACGCATTTTGGCGGACATAGATACAGATGTTATAAAGTTTACTGCACTGATATACCTGCCGAAAGGATCTGTACCAGGCGCTGCGCTGCCGCGAATAGACCTCTTTTGCGCCAAATGACTGGTAAATATGACGCTCGTCTGCCGTGGTTATCCGCGCGCTATAGCCGGGAACAGGAAGTGAAACGCTGTTAAAAGCATCTGGGGAGGTGAATACAACAGCATCGTTCCGGCTGGCTACATCTAATTGTATTCTCGGGTCGAACAATCCTTTTACCGCCCGCCAGAGCCGGACCCCGGTTTTCTCCACCAGATCAGGCGGCGGCAGAACAACGGGAGATGTCAGGCGCCCGCGTCCGGCGGTGCATATCAGTTTGTCATTGTGGAGACGGCCAATATCCAGCAGATAACTGTACTGGTAGAGCAGAAAGCGCAGTTGGAACAGATCTTCATCGCTACAGGGTTGGGATAAAAAGTGATTAACCTTATCCAACACCCATTCGGACTGCATCGCCACGCCATTCGCACGAAGAATCAGTGAATTGGAATAGTCACGCAGTTTACTTTGATCACTTTTTGCTATCACAAACTGGCCGAGAAGTAGCATACACAGCGCGCCGACCGCGATATTCAACGCCATGATGACTTTTGCTGTATTGCTAAATGTTTTCATCGCAGCGATTCCCTGGCACTGTTAAAAACTGCCTTTGAACCCATTCTACGGCTAAAGAGAATATTTCACGACCAAGATGGGGTAAGTATAGGTAATTGTTTTATCTTGTGTCCCAACCCGAGCCGGATTATTGATCCGGCGGAATGTCGGCCTATTTTCAGCGCCTCCACCTTATGCTCTTCGACCAACTGACGACTGCGTCCCCCTCCAGGCGCACCGGATCTGCGCTGATAGCCCTATTTTCCAGCCAGGGAGGAGCGTTGGCGAAACGCCGGAACAGGAGACATGGCAGTAGACGCATTCGGTGACACCCTGGCGGTATCTCAGGATTAGCCAGGCAGTGAGATCAGGCAAGATCTTATGCAACTCTCATTATCAACGGAAACGATGGGTGAACACTCACCGGAATCGTCAGTGATCGGGGGGAAATAAAGTGCTAACATCGCCCCCATGACTTTTTATCATGCTTGTGCCGCACATTATGTCGGAAAAACCCATCAACGAATATCTTGCTCATCTGCTGGTACAGGCTAACCGCCAAGTTAACCGTCAGTTATCTTTGGCGGGGATCACTCTGGAGCACTGGCGCGCGTTGAAATCCATTTCGCAAAACAATGGCCAGACCATGCGCGAGCTCGCCGAAAATCTGACGCAGAACTTCCCCACCCTGACAAAAATCATCGATAAAATGGTCAGTGAGGCGCTGGTGTATCGCCTGCCTGATAAACAGGATCGGCGCAAGGTGCGCTTATTTATCTCCGATAACGGCAAGGCGGTATTGGCTAAACAAAATAGCCGGGTTGACCACCATCAGGGTAAGCTCGAAGACGCTTATGGCAGCGCCGAAGCGCAGAGGCTGAAAGAAATGCTGGAGCAGTTTTTAAAATCAGTGCCGCACGATTGACCCCGGCTCGCTCAGCCCACCTATTGGTCATCCTGTCCCGCGTCCCTTTGCAGGTACTGGTGAAACCTGTGTACCAATAAGGCGGGTTTAGTCTCCGCCAATGCCCTCACACGGTGAAACAGGCTAAACATTCAACACATGAAAAGAGAAGAGAAACAAAGGTCTTGCCATCCATGCCGGACGAGTCCATAATAGCGTCCATTCCACAGGCTGGAATGAAGAAATAGCATTTTAATCAAAAGGTTAGTTCTAAAATAGATTTTCCGTACGACCGTAGCTCAGTTGGTTAGAGCACCACCTTGACATGGTGGGGGTCGGTGGTTCGAGTCCACTCGGTCGTACCAATTCCTCTTCCGCCGACGTCTGCACGTCATTGAAAAAGTCTAATTCTCTTCTTGCATTTCATCGAAATCTACCCGAATCCGGTTCTGTTGAGTCCGATTTTATCGCCGTCAGTTTCCCGGTCGATCCCGCCGGATTGTTGAACCACGGTCTGGAAGCCGCTCAAGCTGCGCCGGCCGCACCTGCTTTTTTCTGGCGCTTCAACAAACGTCCCTGGCGTCTTAGTACGCGCCCCTCTTCGTAACTCACCGCGCCGTTGACCACCACCAGATCGATCCCCGGCGCGGGTCGGCAAGGATCGCTATAGGTCGCCACGTCCTGAATTTTCATCATGTCGATCAGCGTCACATCGGCGAATGCGCCTTCGCGCACCACGCCACGATCCTGCAAGCGGAAGCGTGCGGCCGACAACCCGGTCATCTTGCGCACGGCTTCGGCCAAATCGAACAGATGCAGATCACGGCAGTAGTGCGCCAGCACTCGGGGAAAAGTGCCCCAAAGCCGCGGGTGAGGATTCGGATCGTTGGGTAAACCGTCGGAACCCACCATCGAGAGTGGATGCGCCAGAATCTTGCGCACATCATCTTCGCTCATCATATGGTAGATCGCCCCGGCCGGACGCAGGCGCTCGGTGGCCTGCCATAAGTCGACGCCCCACTGTTCGGCAATTTCTTTCAGCGTTTGTCTCGCCATCTCAGGATGCGGCTCAGACCAGGTAATAAAGATTTCCATCTCTGCATCGACGCGCCAGGCGTCAAGCGTCGTGGAACTGGCCGCATAGGGATAGCAATCGCAGTTGCACGGCTGCTCGCGGGCAGCTTTTTCCAGCGCGGCCAGCGCCAGCGGCGCACGTCCCCAGTTGCCCGCGCCCGCGCACTTGAGATGCGAGATCACCAGGTCCGCGCCGGCCCGACGAGCCGTGCTGAACGACTCTTGCAGCGAATCCAGCAGGCCGTCGTGTTCGTTGCGCATGTGCGTGGTATACAGCGCGCCATGCGCGCCGACAATGTCCACCAGACGCTGCATTTCGGCCGTCGGCGCTTGTCTGGCGTTGGTGTAAGCCAACCCGGAGCTGAGGCCGATGGCCCCCGCATTGAGAGCGTCTTCCAGCGCCTCGCACATTTGTTCCAGTTCAGGCGCCGCCGCCGGGCGATCGAATTGCGCCATCACGTTGGCCCGCAGTGCGGTATGGCCGATCAGCGCCGCGACGTTTACGCTCGGACATGCGCGCTCAACGGCGTCGGCATACTCCCCGAAGGTCGGATAAAGAAACGCATCCTGCGCGCCCAACAGGTTCATCGGGTCCGGCGGCGCGCCCGTCAGGGTCACCGGCGAAGCGCTAATCCCGCAGTTGCCGACAATCACAGTGGTCACGCCCTGAGAAATCTTAGCCAGCATCTCTGGCGTACGAATGACGTTGGTGTCGTCATGAGTATGGACGTCAATAAAGCCCGGCATCAGACAACGCCCGGCACCCGCCACAACCCGCTGCGCAGTATATCCGGCAAGATTGCCGATGGCGGCAATCCGTTCGCCGCGGATCGCGACGTCGGCGCAATAGGGTGCGGCGCCGGTGCCATCGACCACGGTGACCTCGCGAAACAGTAAATCAAACATCATATTCAAATCCTCCTCCCCACGGCGAAGTCCCAGCCTTTGCCGGGCACCGCATCCATCAATTGTTGGGTGTAAGGCTGTTGCGGACTGGCCAGCACGCTGGCCGCGGGCCCGTATTCGATGATTTGGCCGTGCTGCATCACCAGCACATCGTCGCAGATTTGCGCCGCTACCCGCAGATCGTGGGTGATGAACAAAATGGCGACCTGCATGCGCTGTTGAATATCGTCAAGCAGTTGCAGTACCTGCGCCTGCACGGAAACATCGAGCGCCGACACCGCTTCGTCGGCGACGATCACATCCGGCTCCATCGCCAACGCACGGGCGATAGCGATGCGCTGCCGCTGTCCCCCGGAAAACTGATGCGGATAACGGTTGATGGCGTCAACCGGCAGTCCGACCAATTCCAGCAGTTCCTGGCCGCGAGCCCAAGCCTGGGCCAACGGCACGCCGAAGTTCATGGGGCCTTCCACCAGACTCCTGCCGATAGTCATTCGCGGATTGAGCGACCGGTTAGGATCTTGAAAGATCATTTGGATGCGTTTGCGGTGGGGCTTTAACCCGGTCGTCGTCAGCTCGGAAATATCCTTGCCGGTGATCCGCACCGCACCGTCCGTCGGTGTCAGTAAGCGCATCACGCAGCGGGCCAACGTGGATTTACCGGAACCGCTTTCTCCGACGATACCCAGCGTTCGCCCGCGTTTGAGCATGAAGGACACGTCATGCACCGCACGCGTGCCCTCGCGTTGTTTGCGAAATCCGCGCCATGCGCCGCCGGAGGCCGGATAGGTTTTGCCCAGCTCAACGACGTCGAGCACGACTTGCGCACGGGCCGCTTCACGACGCGCGGTTCTGGGAGTAAGACTCGGCACCGCGGCCAGCAGAGCTTGGGTGTACGCCTCACGAGGCTGAGACAGCACCTGCTGTACAGTGCCGGATTCAACAATGTGTCCCTGCCGCATCACGCAGACGCGGTCGGCGATGTCCACCACCACGCCCATGTCGTGAGTGATGAAGAGCACGGCAGTGCCATGCTTTTGTTGCAGTTCGCGGATCAGCTTGAGGATCTGTTGCTGAGTCGTCACGTCAAGCGCCGTAGTCGGCTCATCGGCGATCAGCAGACGAGGTTCAAGCACCAGCGCCATCGCGATCATGATGCGCTGGCGCTGGCCGCCGCTGAGCTGATGCGGGTAAGCGTCATGGACACGCTCAATGTCCGGCAGATGCACCTGCGCCAATGCATTCATCACCCGCTCATGGCGCGCCGGGGCGCTCAGATCGGTATGGGTTTGCAGTACTTCGTCAATCTGGCGGCCGACCGTAAGCACTGGGTTAAGGGCCGTCATCGGCTCCTGAAAAATCATCGCCATCCGACTGCCGCGCAACGCCTTGAGCCGTCCGTTACTGACCCGCAGAACATCTTCTCCGGCCAGCAGGATGCGCCCGCTCACCGCGGTAAGCGCGTCTTTCGGCAGCAGACCCAGGGTGGCCAGCGACGTGACCGACTTGCCCGAACCGCTCTCGCCCACCAAACATACCGTCTCCCCGGCACGGATCTCGAATGAGATATCCTGTAGGATCGGCACGCCCTGAGCGGTATTCACGCATAAGCGATCCACGCACAAGATGTCGTTTCGGCTTTCGCTCATGCAGCCCCCTTGTTCTTCAGACGCGGATCGAGAGCATCGCTCACCGTGTCGCCTAACAGATTGATCGACAAAATACACAGCGACAAGGCCAGACCCGCCCACAACACCAGCGAAGGCTTAAGCTGGAAGTACACGCGCCCCTCGGCGATGATATTGCCCCAGGTCGGAATTTCCGTACCGATACCGGCGCCGAGAAAAGACAAAATCGCTTCGGTCAAAATTGCCGATGCGCAGATATAGGTGCTCTGCACAATCAGCGGCGCCAATGTATTGGGCATCAGGTGGCGGGTGAGAACCCTGACGCTGGACGTCCCCATCAGCACCGCGGCCTCTACATAGGGTTCTTCGCGGGCCGACAGCACCCGGGACCGCACCAGACGCACCACCTGCGGGATCTCCGGCACCATGATGGCGACCATGACGGTTCCGATACCGGCGCTGCTCAGCGAAACGATGGCGATCGCCAGAAGGATGCCGGGGATCGCCATCAGGCCGTCCATCACCCGCATCAGCAATGCATCGATCCCCCGGAAGTAGCCCGCCAGCAACCCCAGCGGCAGGCCGATAAGCACGCTCATTACCGTCACCCCCAGGCCCACTATCAGCGAGATACGCGCGCCATAGACAATTCGCGAAAACAGATCGCGACCATAAGCGTCCGTACCGAGCCAGAACTCGGCGCTGGGCGGTTTCAGCCGCATCGCCGGGGATAACGCCACCGGATCGTGACTGGCGATCCACGGCGCGAAGATCGCCATCGCCACGATCAACGCCAAAACGACCAGCGCGATAGCCGACGTTAGCGGCATACGCGGCAGTTTAAGGAGTCGATGCCGGGACGCAGGCAAGGTCAGAGAATTAGGTTTACTCATGCCTATGCCCTCAATAACGAATACGCGGATCGCTGATCGCGTACGACAAATCGATCAGCAAATTAATGATGACATACACCCCGCTGGTCAGCAGGATCATGCCCTGAATCACCGGGTAGTCGCGGGCCAGCACCGCGTCGACGATCAGGCGCCCCAACCCCGGAATGTTGAACACGCTTTCGGTCACCACCACGCCGGAAATCATCAGCGCGAAGCCGGTGCCGATCACCGTCAGGATTGGGATCATCGCGTTGCGCAGCGCATGCCGGAACAACACATGGATCTCTGACAGCCCTTTGGCACGGGCGGTACGGATGAAGTCTTCGCCCAAGACTTCCAGCACGCTGGCCCGGGTCATACGGGCCACCAGTGCGATATACACCGACGATAACGTCAATGCGGGCAATACGATTCGCTGTGCGAACGGCCAGACTCCGGCGCTAATGCTGCTAAACCCCTGAACCGGCAGCCATTTGAGCTCAATGGCGAACACGGAGATCAGCACGTAGCCGATCACGAACACCGGCACCGAAAAACCCAGCACCGACGAAGACATCACCAGGTTGTCGATCCAACTGCCATGCTTCCAGGCCGCCAGCACGCCCAGCGGCACCGAAATCAGAATAGTGAAGGCAATCGCCACCAGCGCCAGACTCAGGGTCGGCTCCAGACGCTGGCCGATCATGGTCAGTACCGGCGTATGGGCCATGAGGGACGTACTGAAGTCCCCGCGCAACAGTTGCGAAATCCACTCGAAAAACTGCTGGTACAACGGCTGGTTCAGACCCAGGCTTTCGCGAATGGCCTCCAGTTGCTGCGGGGTCGCCATGTCGCCGGCGATAATCGCCGCCGGGTCGCCGGGTGACAGCCGCAGTAACAGAAAAACAAACAACGCCACCACCAGCATTACCGGGATCGCCGCCAGCACGCGGCGAAAAAAGTAACCAAGCATAGGGACCTCCGAAGTCATGACTTACATCGCAATCAGTCGCTTTTTTCAACGTTCCAGAACACCGTGGACGGCCCGGTCATCAAATGACTGATACGGCTGCTCCAGACCGCCACGTCATAGAACTGGCCCAACGGGATATAGCTGACCTGCTCCATCGCGCGCGTCTGAATCTCCACCGCGATCGCTTTCTGTCTGTCCGGATCGGTGGCGGTAGCGAAATCCACCCGCAGTTCGTTCATCTTCGGATCGGTCGGCCAGCCAAACCAGGCGCCCTCCCGCCCGCCGCCATCAAGCATCGGATTGACCACCGGATTCCAGATGGTTTCAGCGTTCCAATAGGTGAAGAACAGGTTCCAGCCGCCCTGCGCGGGTGGATTTTGGTTGGCCCGGCGCGACACCAGGGTCTGCCAGTCCATAGGTTGCAGATCGACCTTAAAGCCCGCCTTGCGCAAAGCCTGAGCCACCACCACCGGTTGCGGCGCCTGACTCGGTACGTCGGTCGGTTGCATGATCACCACCGGCGTGCCGTCATAGCCGGCCTTCTTCAACAGGGCTTTGGCCGCTTCCAGATTGCCGCCGTTAAGCAGCGACTCGCCGCCTGCCTGCGTCTCCAGCGTCGTGCCGCAGCCGAATACGGAGGCGCACAGCTTGAAGTACTCCGGGTTGCCTACCAGCGCGTCGAGCACGTCTTTCTGGTTCATCGCCAGCAGAGCGGCGCGACGGATGTCCGGGTTATTGAACGGCGGGTACAGGAAGTTCATCCGTCCGCCGGTCATCGCCCCCAACTTGCTCAGAACCCCGGACTTGAGTTCGGGATTGGCCTGCACCATCGGCAGCAAATCGATCGGCAACTGTTCGATAAAATCAATGTCGCCGGAGGACAGCGCGTTGATCGCCGTCATTCGGTCCGGCATATTGATCCATGTTACGCGTTCGACGTTAACCACTTTGCCGCCCGCGGTGCCGCTCGCCGGTTCCTGACGCGGCACATATTGCTGAAATTTCTCGTAGACAACGCGATTGCCGGGATCGAACTCGCTGGCGACAAACTTATACGGGCCGGAACCGATGTAGTCGGTAATCATTTTGCCGTCCGGTGTGTTGGCAACCCGCTCCGGCATCATGAACGCCGCGACCGACGAAGGCTTGGCCAACAGTTGCAGGACATAGCCGAAAGGTTTGGCCAGCGTCAAGGTGATGGTTTTGTCGTTGGTGGCGGTAATGCCGGCGGTATACTTCATCATCAATTGACCGCCGACGTCGTACCGCGCCCAACGCTTGAGTGAGGCGACGCAATCCGCAGCGGTGACGGGCTTGCCGTCATGCCAAAGCAGACCGTCACGCAGCGTAAAAGTGTAGGTCAGGCCGTCTGGCGAAACGGTCCAGTCGGCCATTTGCGGCCGGGGAACGAAATTCTCGTCCATGGCGATCAGGGTATCGTAAATCATGTAACCGTGGTTGCGGGTGATCTGCGCCGTCGTCGCGATCGGATCAAGCACGCGCAGGGAGGACGACATCACCGCATTCAGGGTTTTCTCCGCGGCCAGGGCGGATGAGGCGGACATGGCCGCGCTCAGGCCGAACGGCAACAACAGACAGGCGATCAAAGAACGGGATAGGAATTTTTTCATTCTTAACACTCCTTAAAAATGTGCAACGTTTGGCGTCGGGATACACATCGCTCACGACTTTCAGATTAGGGACGTTTAACACCGGTCTGGCGGGTGATGATGCCGTAGTGCTCGATACGCCGGTGACGCGCGAAGTCAAAAATGGTGCTTTTGCCGAAATGGCACAGATCCATGTCGCAGCGGTGAACGATCAGTTCATCGCCCTGTCCCTTCGCCCTGGCCACCACGAAGCCATTGGGATCGACGATCACGCTGCCGCCCATCAGTGGATAACCGTCTTCGATCCCGGCCTTAGCCACGCCGACCACCCAGGTGGCGTTCTGGTACGCGCCGGCCTGCATGCACAGTTCGGAATGGAACAGCCGCTGCGCTTCGCCTTCGCCGCTATTCTGCGCGTTTACCGACGGCGTGTTGTATCCCAGTGTGATCAGTTCAACGCCCTGTAGCCCCATGACGCGATAAGTCTCCGGCCAGCGGCGGTCATTGCAAATGCACATGCCCACCACGGCATCCTGGGTTTCCCAGGTCGGAAAACCCAGGTCGCCCGGTTCAAAATAGCGCTTTTCGAGGTGCTGAAAGTCCCGATCAATATCGAACTCCACATGCCCCGGCAGATGCACCTTGCGGTATTTTCCTATGATGTTGCCCTGGCGATTGGTGAGGATCGAGGTGTTGTAATGGCGACCATCAGGGGTGAGTTCGGCGTAACCGAAAGTGATGGCGATTTCATACCGGCGGGAAAAATCGAACAGCGGACGCGTCACATCATTGGGCATCTCGCGCTCGAACCAGGTATCCACTTCCCGCTGATCTTCCATATACCAGCGTGGAAAGAAGGTGGTCAGGGCCAGTTCGGGAAATACGACAAGCTCGCACGCTTGCCGCCGGGCCTGATCCAGTAACGCCAGCATGCGCCGGACGACACTTTCTCTTGAGTCGCTTTTTTGGATTGCCCCCAACTGGGCGCCGCCGATAACGATTTCGCGCATACCATATCCTCCACAAGACCGACTCGGTGTCGGCAAACCGTTGCAGTGCGTAAGGTCATTGTGGGGGGATCGATCTTATCTGTCGTATGCCAATATGTCGGTCTTGATTAACCTCATGTTAATCAAGATTGAACAGGTGAAAGCCACCGTCCTCCAGCGTGCTGCGCAGATGTTCGACGAATACCTGCGCAAATTGCGCCAGAGGTTCACGCCGCAGGTGCACAAGACTGATGGTCAGGCGTTCTTCGTTGAGGAGCGGCAACACTGCCATCTGCTCCGCACCCGACGCCCGGAAAGAAATTTCATCGACGACGGAAAAACCAGTGCCGTTTTTAACCAGCGCGCAGGCGTGGTGGGGAGAATCGACATCAATGCTGGGGCGATATGGCAGGCCCACGCGTTCGAAAGCCTGGTTCATGAAACTGTGAAACGGGGTATCCACTGCGTAACCGATGAACGCTGTATCCGCCAACGCCTCAGGCAACTCGTTTGCCGGAACGCGGGTCAGCGAATGGTCTACCGGGCATACCACCAGCACCCGGATATAGCTCAGAGGAATGGCACGCAAATTGGGGTGATCGATAGGGAACAGCGAGATACCGAAGTCGGCCTGCTGATCAAGCAGACGGTCGCGCAACAAAACATGGCGCAGACATTCCAGGCTGACGAGGATGGCTTCGTTGCACCGTCGGAAAGCAGCGATGGCATCCGGCACCAGTTGGTGCCCCAGACTAGGGCTACTGGCGATACGCAGCACGCCATGACGCTGCTGAACCAGATTGTGCAATGTGGTGTTGACCCGTTGAATATCGCGATAGACCATTTCAACATCGGTGAAAAGACATCTCGCCTCTGGAGATGGATACAGCCTCCCCTTAACCCGCTCAAACAGTTGAAAGCCAATTCGCGCCTCAGTATGGGAGAGCATCCGGCTGACCGCCGGCTGAGACACATACAGAAGTTGCGCGGCGCCGTTGATCGAACCTGTGATCATGACCGCCCGAAAGACTTCGATTTGACGCAGATTCAGCGATTGCATTTGGCATACCTCTGTGGAATTAATGGCGTCCGCCTATCGCCGAACGCTTAACAACAGGTTATATGACCATAGCAATTAATATGCCAACGGCATAAACAGACTGAATGTCGCGCTGACAACAGGCAAACGACCCGCTAATAATGTAATTCGCACCCTATTTGAGATTTGAGGTTGAGGAGCCTACCGCCGTGGCCATTACACAAACGATCCTGCCTGTTTTTCTGCTGATTATGCTGGGCTATGTTCTGGCCCGCCGTGGCGCGCTTGATCCCCACACCAATAAGGCGCTGGGGGCTCTGGCCTTCAAACTGTTCATGCCGATGGTGCTGTTCACCGGGATGATCAACGCACCGCTGCATGACGGCCTGAACACCAAGATCCTGGCCGCCTATTTCGTTCCGGCATTGTTCATTTTCGCCGTGGTCAACCTGTCGGTTCATCGCAGTCTGGGACATCCCACCCCATTCGGCCTGACCGCATCCTTCGCCAACAATGCCCTGATCGGCCTGGCGATGGTGGCGGGGCTGTTTGGCAACGACGGTCTGGTACTGCTGTTCACCCTGCTCGCCGTGCACAGTCTGCTGCTGTTCAGCGCTCAGAGCGTCTACGATAGCTTCGCCGGCAACGAACCGTTCAAACCCGGCGTTCTGATCACCAGCCTCGCCAATCCGATGATCGTCGGCTTGTTGTTGGGAACGGCGGTCAACCTGATGAACCTCACGCTACCGGGCTGGAGTATGAAACTGGCGACTTGGCTGGCTCAGGCGGCGTTGCCCTGCGCGCTTATCGCGCTCGGCGCCAACCTCTCCGGCTATCGGTTACGCCCCAGCGCGCTTGCCGTCGTCATCACCGTCGCCAAGCTGGTCGCCATGCCCTTGCTGGTACTGCTGACTTGCATGCTGATGAACATCAGCGGCATGCCGCGCGATGTACTGGTGCTGATGGCCGCCAATCCCTCCGGCGTCAATGTGCTTGGCTTTGCGCGCTCGCTGGAAGATAGCCAGATCGTCAGTTCGGCTATTTCTCTTTCCACACTGCTGTCGATGGCCACTCTCCCGCTGTGGATGTGGATCACCAGCCTGCTTTAAGCCACGCCGTAATTCACCCCACCTTGAGGGTGAACGTTGTGGTTTATTGAATAGAAGTGATTACATTCCATTGAAATTCGTCCGAATTCGGTACTCGGGTCCATTTCCGAAACAGTGGGTTATTTCATCTTTCATTGTCGCGAAGTGTAGTTTGGTTTTTTGAAAAATCATCCAGATAACATTCAATCCAGTCAGCCACCCTCATCGCATCTTTAGCGGCGCCTTGCACCAGTTCCGATCCACGGCAACTAAGCCATTTTTTACCGACAATGAATAAACCCGGGTAAGGCGTCTTACCACCATGTTGATAGCCGTTTTCGCAGATAAAACCGTGCTCATCCACCGCATCCGGTAACGTCAGCCAGCGTGTATCTTCACGGTAGCCCAGACACCATATAACAACATCGGCTTTATAACGCCGCCTTTCGGAATCGATTAAATACCGGCCGTCACAACGCTCTAGTCTCCCCGCCAAACGGATGCCTGCGTCAACCAGTTTGTCGTCGTTCAACGACTTACTGGGAATAGGATTTCTGCGTCGCAGAATTTTACCTATCAAACTGTGGGTATCCGCATAAAGAATCCGCGTTGCGGTCAGCCACCAGAAAATATCTTTCCCAAAAATGTGATGAGAAATAAAAACGCGTCTGGCACCGCAAAATAGAGTGACCTGATGTTCAGCGGACAGTTCCCGGGCAATCATCCTACCGCTGGAGCCATCCCCCACAATGATGATCTTTCTCCCTTTTCCCACTTGTTCCGGTCTTTGGTATTGATCGGCACTTAACTGGATAACCTCTTCCGACAGTTGCTCCGCTTCAGGAGGGACAATGGCTAATTGATTAGCGCCTGTCGCGTTTACCAGACACGGTGCCTGGAAAGTCCGATCGTCATTTGCATAAACCTGATACATACCGTCCTGGCAATGAACCGCTTTCACTTCCATTTCGGTGCACAGATCCAAATCATAATACCGCGCATAACGCTCCAGATAATCTGCAACCTCATGTTTATCAGGATAACCGTTCCTTTCTCCCCTCATCGATAGACCAGGCAGTTCAGTCATGGCTCGCGATGTAAATAGCCGCATACTATCTTGCCTTCTACGCCAGACATCACCTATCCGCCGATCTTTTTCCAGCAATACGCAATCAATCCTTTTTTTCCTCAGCGCCTTAGCCACACTCAAACCAGCCTGTCCGGCACCGACAATAATGCATTCCGTTTTTTTCACACCGTTACTCCGCAACGTCGTTCCAAATGATGTTTCACCAGTGGCTTTGCTACACAACCCCTGTTGATGCTGCGACAAGGTAGACTACTATTTATAGATGAAGCTTGAAAAAACTGGCTGATTTCCGCAAAGATACTTTTCGCTTTCACGTCCTTGCTTTTTTCTGGTTTTTTGCCACTCACTTTGCGCGACCGAAGGACACGCAACCACGGCACGGTTATGTGTTCAGCATTGGCGTATCCTGACGACACTTTGGGTAATCACACTCAGTCCATTGTTGACATGCCTTATAGCGAGTGGTAAAAGCGTGTGGGTCGAAAGGGGTATCTATGATCGCGAATAGGATTCGTTAATTTTTTCTCTATGCGTTTTAATTTTCTCATAGAGAAAATAGATATATTCGACTAACGTCAAAAACATCACTTTGCGTTATTATTTTGTCTTACAAGGAGTCGGTAAAAATGATGAAAAATTTAAATCCTCTTTATTTCATCAGGCAACACCCATTCTCCACACTGAATATAATACTGTCTCATAATATGATCGCTGAATGGCATAGTCATCCTTGCCTGCAAATTTGTCTTTCCCCTCATAATGAACTGATTACGATAGAAGCAGAAAGTGGAGCCCAAAAATCTTATGGCTTTATTATTCCCCCCAACCTTCCGCATCGATTAGATACATCTTCTCAGTGCTGTATTAATTTACTCGTCGACCCTGCCGATCCTAATTATCACCGGCTGGTGCATCGAACTACCTCTAATAGCCTGACCTTACTTGATTATTATTCGGCGTTAATGTTGGTCTCGTTGGTTCAGCAAGCACTCACAACACATGTTTCTCTGGATCTTATTCAGGTGGAACGATTGCTGACGCCATACCCGCCTTGCAGATGCCAGACGGATAAACGCATTGACAGAGCGGTATCGCTAATGAACAGTTTACCCGTGAAATGTGTTTCTTCAAAAACGATTTCAGCGCGTATATTTCTGTCTGAAAGCCGTTTCTTACACTTGTTTCGCGATAAAATGGGAATTAATTTTCGTGGCTATCTACTCTGGCAACGCTTTCGAGATGCAGTTGGAAACATTGATTGCGATACCACATTAACGTCGCTGGCAAGTGATTGTGGATTTTCCGATTGCGCCCATTTCAGCCGAACCTGCATGACGACTTTCGGTTTGCGCCCATCATCTTTAAGGCAGGCACTGCATAACAATACATTATGGAAATTTAAAAAAACCAGTAATAATTGCCCTGTATGCCGAGATAATATGCACAATACAACAGCGTATTCACAGCAACTTGTGAGCACCCCGTAAATGACAATAACCCCCATACATATAATATTTTTCAGGCCGATATTATCTTAGGTATCGGCTTCGATATCCATACCAATGCCAACAACAGCAAGAAAATAAAACCAAATAACCAGAAAATCTCATTGGCCGCGATGATCAACCCCTGTTGGGTAATGATCTGGTTCAATTGATTAAAACTCTGCTGCTGCGTCAACCCCTGTTCGGACAGTTGCCGATATGTCTCTTCCTGGAGAGGGTTATAAAGGGTTACTGACTCGGTTAAACGTTCATGATGCCAGGCCTCGCGACGCGACCACAATGTGGTCGTCAGCGATGTGCCGATGGATGTTGCCAGGGTGCGCAAAAAATTAAATAAACTCCCGGCAGAGGCGACCTTAGAAGGCTCAATATCAGACAGAATAATCGCATTCAACGGCATAAGAAATGTTGCAATAGCCAATCCTTGAATAAACTGGGGCCAAACTGCGGCTGCAAATCCCATTGAAGGCTCATATGTCAAAGCGCGCCAGAAAAAGCAACAGGCAAAAACAATGAAACTGAAAGTCACCAAATAACGCATATCGAATTTTTCACTGAAGCGGCCAATCAACGGCGCCAGAAACAGCGGTAAGATACCAATAGGCGCCATTGCCAGTCCCGCCCACGTAGCGGTGTAGCCAAACACGGTTTGCAACAGTTGAGGTTGCAATACCAGCGTACCGATGTGTAATAAAAACGCCAGGCTGATACAAAGCGTGCCGACAGTAAAGTTACGCGACTTGAACAACTTCAGGTCAATAATCGGACTGCTATCGGTAAGCTCCCAGATAATCAGAAAAGTCACGGAAACCACCGCTATGATTGCCAATACGATGATTTCCGTCGAGTTGAACCAATCCAACTCTTTTCCCCGGTCCAATAACAACTGAAAGCATCCTACGCCAACGATTAATAGCAACAGCCCTATTTTATCCACCAACTGACGCTCCGTGACTGTTTCCTTCCCTTTCAGCAACAGACCCACGGTAAGAACAATTACGATGCCGAATGGAATATTGATCAGAAATATTCCGCCCCAATGGTAATTATCGCTAATCCAGCCGCCAAGTAGCGGGCCACAGATAGGTGCGACAATTAACGTCATGGACCAGAACGCCAATGCCATGTTGCGTTTTTGTGGCGGATAATGGCTTAGCAACAGGCTTTGCGACAATGGAAGTATCGGCCCCGCAACAGCACCTTGAAGAATACGCGCGACAATCAACATCGCGATATTATTCGCAATACCGCATAACCAGGAGGCTACAACAAACAACAACGTAGCGATCAGAAACAGGCGCACTTCACCAAAACGCCTGGCCAGCCACCCCGTTAATGGAATGGAAATCGCATTTGCGACGGCAAACGACGTGATAACCCAGGTGCCCTGTGACGTTGAAGCACCGATATCGCCTGAAATCGTGGAAATGGAAACATTGGCAATGGTGAGATCCAGGATTTGCATAAAAGCAGCAAACGCCAGCATAAAGGTTAACCATCCCAGACGCGCACCAGATAACGGCTCTTTTACCATTGCACTCTCATCCCCCCGCCTGCACGTTTCTGGCAATAATTTGTGAAATTAACTCATTAATCGGGGCTTGCTCGTAAGACAAGGTTTCCGTTTGATAACGGATCTGCTCGTCGCTTCTGACAGCCAGTGCAGGGCCGGCGTTATCCGTGATATCAACGGTCGCCGTCATGGACAAACCGATGCGTAGCGGATACCGCTTCAATTGGTTCGGTTCCAGATCAATGCGCACCGGGACACGTTGCACCACCTTGATCCAGTTTCCGGTTGCATTCTGTACAGGGAGTAACGAGAAAGCACTGCCGGTGCCCATATCCAATCCGACAATTTTCCCCTGATAAATCACTTTATCGCCATAAACATCGCTGACCAGCCTGACTGCTTGTCCAATACGCATATCGCGGATTTGGGTTTCCTTAAAATTGGCGTCTACCCATAGCTGTTCCTCAGGGATGATCGCCATCAGAGACGACCCCTTGTTAACCCTGGCGCCAATTTGAACGTTGCGGCGCGATACATATCCGGCGGCAGGCGCAACAATTTTAGTACGTTGCAAACTCAGCCAGGCCTCACGCAATCGGCTCGCAGACTGCTGAATGGCCGGTTGCTGGGGTAACGGCGTATCCAGAAGCAGCGCATCGCCCGCACGCAGTTGCTCGCGGACAACGTCGAGCTCGGCCTGCGCCATTTGCATCTGCATTTTGGCGTGCTGCAACGTTTCTTTATCAATCGCCCCGCGATCTGCCAAATTTGCCCGACGCTTAAAATCACTCTCGGCTTTTCGCAAAGCGAGTTGTTTCAAACGCACCTTAGCCCGCAGACGATTCTGATCAACTATCTTTTGTTGAGTTTGTCTGACGGCACTCGCCAGCATATTTTGAGCATAGATAAAAGACACCTGCTCATCGGTAGGCTCCAATTCAAGCAATATATCGCCTTTGTTAACTCGCTGAGTATTTTCGGCATAAATTTTACTTACGCTTCCAGCGACCTGGGCCATAACGTTTACCTGATTACCGACAACATAGGCATCATTAGTGGTTTGATAATGGCACAACACCAGATACCAATAGAGGCAATAGCCTATTGCCATCAGGATAAATAATACCGAGGCGACAACTATCGACTTTTTGCGTTTGTTAGGCTGTTCTGTATGAGGTTTAAGCAGCGCGCGTGCAGTCATATACCTTCCAGCAGCAATGAGATTCGTTTGCCTTACTCTTAACATCTTAAAGCCAGCTCAACAGAACCCATTGGATCAATTATAAAGGTTGAATTCTGTTAGCGAGCTTAACGGATAACATCGCTAATAAATTGAAAAAACCAGCTATTTTGATACTTATACGCTCATACCGCCATCAATGACCAAAGTGTGACCCGTAATATATCGCCCCCCTTCTCCTAATAAAAATAACACGGCTAGCGCAACATCTTCCGGGGTTCCCATTCGGGGCAGCGGAATTTTTTTCAAAATACTTTTTTTCTCCGATAAAGACATATCTGCAACCATATCGGTGTCGATCAATCCCGGGGCAATAGCATTGACTCGGATATTAAAACGCCCTAACTCAACCGCCAAAGCGCGTGTCACACCGATCATTGCTGCCTTTGACGCAGCATAATTGCTTTGCCCCGTATTTCCTTTGAACGCAGAAATGGAGCTGATATTAACAATACAACCATTACCCTCAACAATCATTTCAGGTAGAAAAGCTTTATTAACAAAGTAAATAGCGTTGAGATTTCCATTAATAACATCAAGCCAGTTATCGTGCGACATATTAACCAGCAAACTATCCCGAACTATACCTGCATTATTTATAACAGCATAGGGAGACTTTAATCGGGAAAGCAATAAATTAGCCAAAGAATTAACTTGTTCCCTATCTGAGACATCACAACAATATGCCTCACTGGACAATCCCGCCTGTTGAAGCTCATTGACAATTTCCTGCGCCGCCTGCCCATTTTTACGATAGGTAAAAACCACGTGCAATCCCGAACCTGCCAGCATTTTCACAATACACTTTCCTATTCCCCTTGAACCGCCGGAAACAAAGACCCAACGAATGCCGCTTATTTCTTGTTTTTCAATAAAGGCTGTCAATCCCTTCATACCGTTATTCCTACAAGACTGATTTCAATAACAATAACCAACTCCCCATCAAGCCAAACAGGAAGAGTCAGCATATTGCACAATTTATTGTCGACAATAAAAGATGGATCAACGCTTATAGTATAATTGATCACCCCTATTTCACCGGACAAAGATAATGTCTGTATCGTCGGGGACAACATCACTTTATGCGTCGTGTGCAAGATAAATATATCCTCGGTATTTTTTCCCTGTTCTTTCAGATAGGGATAAAACGCTTCTCTGATCAACGTTTTTGCATGTTGACCAAGAAGCTGTGAGAAAATAAGGGCATCAATAAAAATCCAAAGCGCGGTGATATTCGGATAGTATTGTTGAAATGTTTTTTGTTTTTCAACTACACATTTGGGAGGCAAGCTGTAACGCGCAAGTTTCGCCAGCGATTCACAATGCAGGTTATGAAATGAAAAAGGCGCGTGATATCCAATCAGGTTTTTAGTGGTACTGCCGTCACCATGACATAAACTGAATAACGTTTTTCCAGACAACGTAGGGTGTTGTATATTGAACAAGCACTGTGTATTGGCAAGGATGGGCTGGCGTAATGACGCCTTCCATTGCCATCCCGCATGCGCCTTCTCCCTTTGATAGTCATCACAGTTCACCTTTAGAGGCAACATCATCAACATTCCGTGTACGGCAATATTTGGAATGCCGATACTTCGGGCCGCAGAGAGATTGAAATGAATAGGGTTGAAATCGTTAGAAAACTCAGCCCATCGCATTAGGTCGGTCGATGTATAACAGATATTCATAACTTAGCTTTGCTAAATAATAAGGCGCTATTAGAACCGCCAAACCCATAGTTAACATTTAGCGCCGTTTCTAAACGAGGAAGTACACGATGTTTATTAGGGATGAAATCCAAATCACACTCGGGATCAGGATTCAGTAAATTCAATGTGGCAGGCGCGATACTTTCCTCAATCGCCTTGACGCAAAAAATAGACTCCATGGCTCCCGAGGCGGCAATCAGATGTCCGGTATAGGATTTTGTACTGGAGATGGGAATATTGTACACCGACTTCCCAAAACTCTTTTTCAAAGCCAATGTTTCATTAAGATCGTTTAACGGCGTGGAAGTACCGTGCGCATTAATATAGTCAATATCTTGTACAGCGACCTTCGACTGACTCAATGCTGTCTGAATAACCATCATCCGGCCGTTAAGATTTGGGTCCGGCGCCGTCACATCCCAGGCGTCGGAGAAATTACTGTACCCAATAATCTCAGCCAAAATCGGCGCGCCACGCGTAACCGCATTTTCATACTCTTCCAGACATAAAACCGCCGCTCCCTCAGATAAAACAAAGCCGCTGCGATCCAGACTAAAGGGGCAACAGGCCTTCCGCTCATTCTCCTGCTCTTTACTGAGCGCACCGAGAATATCAATATTCCAGACAGAGAAGGGGTGACGTATGCTCTCTCCTCCCCCCGCCAGCATCATCTTGGCTCGGCCGCTTCGGATTATTTCAAATGCATCGCCAATCGCGATGCTTCCTGACGCGCAGGCAGCGACAGGTGTATTCTGATATCCGCAAAGATTCCAATTCATCGAGATGGCTGCCGATCCAACGCTCGGCATTGCCATAATATTACTTAAAGGAGAAGCAAGAGATTGTCTTGTGTAAGCTTCCCCATTTTCAGCAATATCATCTTCCCCACCCCACCCCGTGCCAAAAATAACGCCGCGTTCATGGGGAGAATAGATTTCATCAAGAGAACGGCGACTATCTTTCCCAAACGCCATGCTCAATGCTTCATCAGCTGCAATAAGCCCTAATCGACTAAATCGGGGAAGATATTTCAGTAATTTCTTTGAAAAACGTGAAACATCAACATGAAAAGGAATATGACCAAAAAACTTGGCCACAACATCCTCGTTGGGGTGGGAAACTAACGTATAGCCGAGGCGATAAGCAAGAATAGCGTTCCAAATATCCTGGCTATTTCCCCCAAGCGGACAGATCCCACCGTATCCTGTAACCACGACACGGTTAAGTCTTCGAGAAACAGACATATCATCACTTCCTATATGAAAAAATAAGCACTGTTTTGAACCGTACTGAATTAATGAGCATAACATTCCTCATTAATATTAACAGCACTGAGCCTCTATATACCCCACCAGATCGCCAAGCGTTTTAATACTTGAAAGCTCGGCCTTTTTTAATTCCAGGTTAACGCCTGACATTCTTTTTAATGCAACTTGTATTGATATATAGTCCAAACTCACCAGGCCAATTGTGTCTAGCTCCATATCAACGCTAAGAATATCTTCATCAGTGTCTGTCAACTCAATAATTTGTTCTTTAAGAAAATTAAAAACGTCCATTGTTTACTCTCAATTTTTATATTTAAAAAAACCATCATGTCTAATTAAGATTTAATTAATATTAAATCCAGCCATTCGATACAGATGAGAAGACTCTTCAGCTAACGCATCGGCTAAAAGTAAAATATCCTGGGCGGATGTCGTATGGCCCAGGCTAATACGTAGTGCGCCGTCAATGTTTTCATCCGATAATCCCATCGAACTCAGTACGTAAGAACGGCGCTTAGTCGTATTGTTGCTGCATGCAGAACTCAATGACAAAGAAATGCCGTAACACAGATCCAATCTACTGGCCAACGATTCAGCCCGAATACCAGGAAAACTGATATTCATCGTCCAGGGAGTTTGATTATCGGGGTGAGGACTTCCATTAACAATATAACGTATCCCAAGCTTATTTAACCGTTCCAAAAACCGGTCCCTCATCTGTTGACAGATTTCATAGCGTGACACCATGTCGCAATACGCCTCTTTCGCCGCCACAGACAACCCGGCCAAGCCCAGTGTATTCTCGGTGCCACTGCGCAAACCATACTCCTGGCCGCCCCCTAGGATATTCGGTCGGAGATTTATATTCGGCGCATAATATAAACCGCCAATTCCTTTTGGAGCATTAAACTTATGGCCGGAAAACGATAGTGTGGAAATACCGGTTAAGTGGCGACAATTAATCGGTATTTTCCCCACGGCCTGAACAGCATCTACATGTAGGTAAACGTTTTCCCGTGCTGCTATTCTTGATACCTCAACAAAAGGTTGAATCACACCTGTTTCATTATTAACGGCCATAAGCACGATCAAACGTGTATTTGGACGTAAAGCTTTTTGAATATCTAAGGCGGAAACTCTCCCCGTCTTATCTGGATCAACGATTGTCAATGCACCGCCTTGCTGCTGGTAGCAGCGTAAGATATTCAAAACCGAGGGATGTTCAATAGAGGAACAGATTATATGGCATTTGGCACAACTTCCCTCCGGCGCTGTGTTGAGTATGCTACCGAGCGCTAAATTATTACTTTCCGTTCCCCCAGAGGTAAACACAATATTCTCAATCGGGGTCCCCAGCAACTGCGCGACCGACGTTCTGGCTTCAGTTATCATTGCCTTCGCTGAAAAACTGAATTGGTGACTTCCCGATGGGTTTGCAAAAATATCCATAGCTTCTTGTATCGCACGCTTAACGCCAGGACTGAGAGGCGTTGTCGCGTTATGATCGAAATATAATCCGCTCATTTACAGTCCCTTAGCTGCCTGAATAAATCATGAAGCATGTCAATGCAGTGATGCTGAGAAGGCGCCAACGCACCTAAAAGCTTATCTATTTCATTTGAAGGCATAGCAGAAATTTCATGCATAACCTTTCCTTCCACAACGCGACAAAATAAGTTAGCCATCGCTAATAATGCCGTACACCCCCATGCGCGGAACTTCGCTTCTTTGATAATATTCTGATCATCAATCACTAAATCAATATCTACTTTATCTCCACATACAGAATTGCCCAGAGAGAGTCTAATGCCTGGATTAACCACTTCGCCTTGATGTTCAGGATTGCAGAAATTATCTATAATAATATCATTAAACATAATATTTTATTCATCCTAAAGGTTTTCTCTCTCATCGTTGTTCGCCAGCTTTCTTTCAAGATTGACGGCACAGCATCCAAACTCTTTAGCCGCTGATGTTCTTGACACAAACTCCACGCGCTGAGAATTGCGCCAACTTTTACATTTGTCTGTACGCAAATAGACCAAATCCTCAGTTAATAACAATGCGGGCACCGAAATTGCTAAAGGGTCCAACACCGCCAACTGACCAATTTCGCCGTCCGGTACTTCTTGCGTGATATCTTCGGGATTACGCACTGAAAAGTGAATATAAGGGGGAACATGTTTGTGGTGGTACTCATCCTCAATTGCCAACACATTGGCTTCCGCCATGCCATACATATCACGGATATGTTCAGGGGGGATACCCAACCAATTAGTGATATCCTGATTTAATTCCGAACGGGAAATCATTTCACCGGAAAAACGTTTCCATCCACCCATCATAATTATCAAGCTGTCTTTATCCAATTCGAGCTTGATATTTCTCTTTTTTAGGTGAGAAATAAAGCGATGTACCATAAATGGCGGTCCCATGATATGTCGCGTAAAATTATTTTGCCAACCTGCTAATTGTTCCAACACGTTATCACAATCAAATTCATTGCGTTGAACCGCATAATACCTTGTATCAAGCAGTCCGGTAAGAAAATTAAATATCTTCACTAATGCCATTTCAGGAGCATCTTCTGGGGAAGGACACAAACATAGACCTGCCCCGGAAGATATTTTAAACATTGAACGATAATTTGTATATACGGTTAAAACCGTATTATTCATCGTTTCGTGACACCGCCGATTGATGCTAGGGATACCGCTCGTCCCCGTTGAAAACATTTCATGTTCCACTTCATTCAACGGTATGCTGAGCAATTTAAAATTATCTGTTGACTTATAAACAGAAATAGGAATCAAGGGGATACGAACCAGATCATCAAATTCATTGATATCTGAGAGAGAAACACCCTGCTCATCGCATAGTTTCCGATAATAGTGATTATTATTATAATGAAAGCTAAAAGCCTCTTTAATTAAAAGTGTCTTTAATATTTTTTGCTCTTCAATAGAGAGACGATATAAAGCATCGACATCGGAAATCAACCATTTTAAAGGAGAACCACCTAATAATTTTATTCCATTATAGATATTAACCAAATTGTCCATAGTATAGTTTCACTCTAATTAAAAATTCCCTATCAGTATGCTATATACTATCGTATTATTCTTGAATAAACTTGCTAACATATATTAGCGAATATGTTTCGCATAAATTAAGAAACCATTAAAAACAACATAGAATCTAATTCACCGTCAGAAAAATTGAAGCCTTGAAACAAATTTGTCACATCAGTGCAGAAGATGCCTTAGGCGTTATTATCAATAGCGATAATCCGCCATTAATAGCGCTGTCACCGGCATAATCTGGTTTTGCCCGTTTGCGCCGTCACCGTCCACAATGACGGACAAACCATCACTTGTTATTATTCTCTCAAATTCGATGACGGCAAACCCCCATACAGATTGATAGAGAACGCTTTATTTACATAGTGTTTTTCTAAATAAATTGCGGCAGAATCCTGTCAACGGCACTGCATACCGGCGGTGATCTTTCCTCTTTTTATGGAGTTTTCTATGCAGTTGAGCAACATAGGCAGGTAAAAATTGCAAACAGCTCGGTTTTTTGCGTAAAAATGACAAAATATTGACTTTGATAGGTTTTACCAGCTTGTTTCTCATCGCCCAATAACTATAATACGAAACGTTGTTTCACTGAATGGTTTCAGCTTACACACGTGCCACAATCAATAACGCTATTGTCAACGGCATCGCCTACTCTTATCACGCTAACAATATGCGACAAGCGGTTACGCTTTCATCATCTGTTCGCTGCAACCATCTATACTTGTCTGTTTAAGATCGTTTCCAAATGCATTTTTCCGGAAGCGGTTTTCCTGCTGCTGCCGGTGCTACGTTTTTTATCCACCACAACTTGTAGAAACCAACGTATGAAAAAGACAAAAATTGTTTGTACCATCGGGCCGAAAACTGAGTCAGAAGAAATGTTGAACAACATGCTGACCGCAGGCATGAATGTCATGCGCCTGAATTTCTCACACGGGGATTACGCTGAACACGGCCAACGCATTAAGAACCTGCGGGCAGTGGTGGCGAAAACCGGTAAACAAGCCGCTATCCTGCTCGACACCAAAGGCCCTGAAATCCGCACCATGAAATTAGAAAACGGTGCGGATGCGTCCCTGACCGCCGGTCAAACGTTCACGTTCACCACCGATCAAAGCGTTGTTGGTAATAAAGATCGCGTTGCCGTGACCTATGCCGGTTTCACCGAAGACCTGAGCGTCGGCAACACCGTGCTGGTCGATGATGGGCTGATCGGTATGCAAGTCACCGCGATAAGCGGCAATGAGGTGGTGTGCAAAGTCCTGAACAACGGCGATCTGGGCGAAAATAAAGGGGTTAACCTGCCGGGTGTTTCCATTCAATTGCCCGCGCTGGCTGAAAAAGACAAACGCGATCTGATTTTCGGTTGCGAACAAGGCGTCGATTTCGTCGCTGCGTCCTTCATCCGTAAGGGTTCTGACGTTGAAGAGATTCGCGCTCATCTGAAAGCGCACGGCGGCGAGCACATCCAGATCATTTCTAAAATCGAAAACCAGGAAGGTTTGAACAATTTCGACGAAATCCTGGAAGCCTCCGACGGCATTATGGTGGCTCGTGGCGACCTGGGGGTTGAGATTCCGGTCGAAGAAGTGATTTTCGCGCAGAAAATGATGATCGAGAAATGTAATCAGGCTCGCAAAGTGGTCATCACCGCGACGCAAATGCTAGACTCCATGATCAAAAACCCACGCCCTACCCGCGCTGAAGCGGGCGATGTCGCCAACGCCATCATCGACGGCACTGATGCTGTCATGCTGTCGGGTGAAAGTGCGAAAGGGAAATATCCGTTGGAAGCCGTGACAATTATGGCAACCATCTGCCAACGCACTGACACCGTGATGAAGTCTCGCCTCGATACGCTCAAGACGCCTGGCAAACTGCGGATTACCGAAGCCGTTTGCCGCGGTGCGGTGGAAACCGCAGAGAAACTGGATGCGCCATTGATCGTCGTGGCAACCAGCGGCGGCAAATCAGCGAAATCGATTCGTAAATATTTCCCAAACGCACGCATTCTTGCGCTGACCACCAACGAAGTAACCGCTCGTCAACTGCTGCTGAGTAAAGGCGTTGATACCCTGTTGGTAAAAGAAATTGCCTCCACCGATGACTTCTACCGTCTTGGGAAAGAAGCGGCGTTAAACAGCGGCTATGCACAGGAGGGGGATGTTGTCGTAATGGTTTCAGGCGCGCTGGTTTCCAGCGGCACGACCAACACTGCATCGGTACACCGTCTCTAAATCAGAAACGGCTGCTCAAATATTATTTAAGGCGCCTTGAATGGCGCTTTTTTATTTTCTGCTATGATTAAATACGCGCGGGTAACTAAATAATATTTATGCTTACGCATAATTCTAACTAGTCAAACACATCAGACTTATCTGATAAAAATAACGCTGTTTTCCCTACTTTTTTTATGATTTTTCAAAACTCGCTGCTTCTTTGAGCGAATGATCGAAATTAAGCATGTTCTCATCAAAAATTTATTCTCATTAGAAAAAAGTTTGTGTAATACTTGTAATGCTACATGGAGATTAACTCAATCTAGAGGGTATTAATAATGAATCGTACTAAACTGGTACTGGGCGCGGTAATTCTGGGTTCTACTCTGCTGGCTGGTTGCTCAAGCAACGCTAAAATCGATCAACTTTCTTCTGACGTTCAGACACTGAACGCTAAAGTTGATCAACTGAGCAATGACGTGAATGCAATCCGCTCTGACGTACAGGCTGCTAAAGATGACGCAGCTCGTGCTAACCAGCGTCTGGACAACCAAGTTCGTACTTACAAAAAGTAATAGAACTGGTTAAGTCGTGAAAATGGCGCACAATGTGCGCCATTTTTTTTTGCTTTCTTTTCAGATGAGTACGGTGCGTTGCCTTACTTTTGTACCGGCAGGAGGTTGCTGCCGCATCCCGCCGATAACCTTCCTTCATAGAGATCACTCGCGAATGAACGCGAGTGTCTCCCAGCAGCCGTTGGCTCGCATTACTGAGCGGCTGATGAGCTGATAGCGGTAATGGGCGCCTCCTGATTCGCTGTGGCGCCATCTGCTGCGGATTCATCTTCGGCAGATTGTAGGGGGGGGTCATAGCTATTGATATCATGTCCTACATTCACCAGAATCGGCATTCCTGAACGACGTGCGATAGCATCAGCGACCGCTCTCGCATCGGTATCGTCCGCATCAATGAATTTTTTGGTTTTATCCGAAATCGTGATCGGCATGGTTTGCGGATCGTCTTTATCCGATTTGGATAATGGCTGGTGAACCTCTACATAACGTTTACCGTCCGGCTCAACCGATGTCTTGATGGCGTCATTGACGATCTGTACGCGTGTTCCGGTAGGCGCATTGTCAAACAGCGCCTTGATATCGTCTGGTCTCAAGCGGATACAACCTGAGCTGACGCGCATACCGATGCCAAAATTGGCGTTAGTGCCATGCAGCAGATAAACACCGCCGTGCGCAGCAAGGCGCAACGCATGCGCGCCCATCGGATTATCCGGCCCGGCGGGCACGACCGCGGGCAGCGTGATCCCCTGCTCTTCAAGATAGTGTTTACGAATATTGGCTGTCGGCGTCCAGGTCGGGTTAGCCCGTTTCTCACTGATCGAGGTCGTCATCAATGGCGTATCACGACCAAGTTGACCAATACCGATAGGGTAAACAATCACGGTGTTCTTGCCTTTGGGGTAATAGTAAAGGCGCAACTCGGACAGGTTGACGACAATCCCCTTGCGGGGCGTATCAGGCAGCAGCATTTGGGTAGGGATCGTCAGTGTGGAACCTGGCTTCGGCAGGTAGGGATCGGCACCTGGATTCGCTTCCAGCATGCCCAGCAGACCAATCTTGAATTCCGCAGCAATATCTTCCAGCGAGCGGCCATCATTCGGAACAGTATAAGCGATATTCTCACCGATGAGACGGCTATTGGGTGGCGGTAATGGATACTCCGTCGCACTGGCAGCGTTACTGCTTGCCAGATATGTCGCAAAGAACATACCAAATAAAGTTAACGCATGTTTCATACACAGTCCCTACGTCAAGGCTCAAGTGTCGGTTAATAAACGATATCTGGTCCTATTCCAAGCAACCAGCGTCCGGCCATATTAGCATTGCCAAAATAAAATCATATTTTATTTAAAAATCAACGCATTGATATTCAATTCTTTACAAAAGCGAATGTAGAGTAAAATCCATCTCGCGATAAATCTATCGACTCATTCCGAAATATGAGCGTGCAATGCCCAATAAAAAGCGAAAAGCGCCAGAGATAATATTCTGGCGCTTTGTTATGAATGAACCGGTTCTGCGTGATTATTTATCCCCGCCATCCATCAAGTTATTAATGCGTTTGTGGTAGCGTCCTGTATCTTGAAATTTATTGGACATGCGACAAGGCGCGAGCGCGGATCGCCCGCAGCATCGCTTCCAGCCCCTGAGAACGGGACGGCGTTAAATGTTGATTTAATGCCAGTTCTTCAAAGAAAGGACGAACATCCAGTTCAACGATCTCTCGTGCACTCAACCCTTGATAAAGACTGAACACCAAGGCAATCAATCCCTTCACAATAGCGGCATCACTGTCACCATGCAGGATTATGCGTCCCCGCTCGTCACATTGCATCACAATCCAGACCTGGCTTTGGCAACCGGAAATCAAATTTTCAGCCTGACGCCAGATTTCCGGCAACGGTTCAAGCCGGGCGCCCAGTTCAATGATATAAAGGTATTTCTCTTCCCAGTTATGACAGCGCGAAAAATTACGTACTAATTTCTGCGGTTCCGGCAGACTTGCCATTTTTTCCTCCCCAGGCGACGTGGCGCAAGGCTCAGTTGCCCAGCAATCGATGTATACGTTGCAGCCCGGCGACCAACCGGTCGATTTCTTCACGCGTAGTATAAGCGGCAAGCGAGGCACGGCACATACTGGGAACGGCATAATGTTCCATCAGTGGCATCGCACAGTGGTGGCCTGTGCGGATCGCAATCCCATACTGGTCGAGAAAACTCCCTACATCATAGGCATGGTGCCGCCCCAGGTTGAACGCAATGACCCCATGACGTTCCGCAGGACCGTACACCGTTAAATCCGGCACTTGAGCCAGCGTTTCCAACGCATAGCGCATCAGAGAGGATTCATAGCGCTGAATAGCGTCACATCCCAGCGCGGTCACATAACTCAGCGCCGCGCCCAATCCCATGATCCCGGCCGTGTTGGGTGAGCCGGCCTCAAAGCGCCACGGCACATCCGCATAAGTTGTTCCTGTGCGCAGGCTGACCTGATGGATCATCGCGCCGCCGCCTTCCCAGGGCGGCATTGACTCCAGCAATGCACGTTTGCCATACAGCACGCCGATACCGGAAGGGCCATAAATTTTATGTCCCGAAAAAACAAAGAAATCACAATCTAAATCCTGCACATCGATCGACTGATGCAAAATCGACTGAGCGCCATCCACCAGAACCACCGCACCTGCGGCTTTCGCCTGAGCGATAATGTCCTTTACCGGATTCAACGTCCCAAGCACGTTGGAAATGTGCGTTACCGCCACCAAACGGGTACGCTCATCCAGCAATGCGGGCAAGCAGGACAAATCCAGCGTTCCCTCCGACGTTAACGGGATAACGCGCACTTCCACACCCCGTGCTTCCGCGAGCATTTGCCAGGGAACGATATTAGCGTGATGTTCCATCTCGGTAATGATGAGATTGTCCCCGGCTTGCAGGAATGCACGGCCGAAACTGTTGGCCACCAGATTGATGGCTTCCGTCGTGCCGCGCATAAAGACAATCTCCTGCGCGCAAGCGGCATTAATGAATGCCGCCACCTGTTCACGCACCGCTTCCATCGCACTGGTCGCCTGCGCACTCAGCGTATGGATACCGCGATGCACAGCGGCATATTCCCGCTGATAAAAAGCCACTTCGCGGTCGATCACCGCTTGCGGCTTTTGCGCACTGGCGGCGCTGTCGAGATAAGCCAGCGGTTGCCCGTTCACCTCTCTGGCCAGTAACGGGAAATCCGCGCGAACCTGTTCGATGGGATAACTCATAGCTCTGCCTTTCCTATGTCTGCTTGAGTGTTCGGCAAGCGTTTCGCGATACGTTTTAACACCACCTCTCTCAATAATTCATCTTCAATGGCTTCCGTCACTTCGGCGGCAAACGCGAAAATAATCATCTGGTGCGCATCCTGCCGGGTGATGCCGCGTGAACGCAGATAGAAAAGCTGCTCTTCATCTATGCGACCAATCGTGGCGCCGTGACTGCATTTCACATCATCGGCATAGATTTCCAACTGCGGCTTGGTATCTACCTCAGCCAGTCGTCCCAGCAACAGGTTATTGTTGGTCATTTGACCATCGGTTTTCAGCGCATTCGGCGCTACTTTAATCATGCCGTTGAACACCGCTTTGGCGCGATCGCTGACGATGGTTTTGTGCAACTGGCGGCTTTCGCCATGCCCCTGGTTATGTTCCAGATAAGTACGGGTGTCGCACACCTCGCTGCCGATGGGCAGAATAAGGCTGTTGATGCCCAGATTCGTCCCTTCGCCATTCAATTGCGCGCTGGTGTGATGACGGGTCAAGCCTGCGCCCAACAGAAAACTGTGGCTACGAACCTGCGCGTCGCGGGACAGCACCAGATCGTTATGCGAGAAGTGATAACCGGCAGCGGCTTCAAAGGCCAGCTTATAGTGGTTGACGCGGCTGTTTTCGCCCGCGCTCACCGTTAAACGCGCGCCGGTGAAGTGCGCGTGTTCGTCCAGACTGACATAGTGTTCAATAATCTGCGCGCTGGCGCCGCGTGCGACATCCAGATGGTGGCGGTGATGAACCGTATTCAACGCCGTCCCTTGACTACTGCTGATATGCAGCAGGTACAAGGGTTTTTCAGCCTGTTGATTAGCCGCCAGACGAATCAATGTACTCTGCGCCGCCAGACTTTCCGTCAGATGCAGAAACACTTCCGACTGGACGGCCGCAGGGAATTCACCGTGCGTACGGGCGGTTTGAATATCAACCTGATAAGGCCCCCACTGCGCGTCGCTGAGCGACGCGGAGAAGACACCGTCGATAAACACCAGACGCCATGCATCAACAGGCAGCGCCAGCGCATTCAGCTCGTCCCGCGTGACCGACGGCACTTGCGGAGCCACAAACTCGTGCGCCAGCAACCCGTCCAACAGCGTGTATTTCCAGTGTTCATGCTTGCGGTGCGGCAACCCAAGACGCAGCACTTCCTGCCAGTGCTGACGCGCATCCGCCGAGCGCTGCGCGGTTTTGGTTTCAAACAGGTCATGCCATTGCCGCAAGGCTTTTTCCTGCTTCTGTTCGATGCCCGTTTTCTTGACGTTCGGGTTACTGTTGGTCGGTAAGCCAGCCATAGCCTTGCTCCTCCAACTGTTTCACCAGTGAGAAATCACCGGATTTAATGATGCGGCCCTGATACAGAACATGCACATAATCTGGCTTGATATAATCAAGAATACGCTGGTAGTGCGTGACGATAATAAAAGAGCGCTGTTCGTTGCGCAGGGCGTTCACCCCATTGGCGACAATTTTCAGCGCATCGATGTCCAGACCAGAGTCGGTTTCATCAAGGATGCATAAATCCGGCTCAAGAGACGCCATTTGCAAAATATCATTACGCTTCTTCTCTCCACCGGAGAAACCCACGTTGACAGAGCGAGTCAGCAAATCTTCCGGCATTTTCAGCAGTTTGATTTTGTCTTCGATAAAATCAGCAAAATCAAAGCGATCCAGCGGTTCCTGCTCACGGTATTTACGCACCGCATTCACGGCCGTTTGCAAAAAAAACTGATTGCTGACGCCGGGAATTTCGACCGGATACTGAAACGCCATGAAGATCCCTTCGCCCGCGCGGTCTTCAGGGTCCAGTTCCAGCAGATCCTTACCCTTGAAGCTTACCGCGCCGCCAGTCACTTCATACTCTTCACGCCCGGCCAGCGTAGCGGAGAGCGTGCTTTTCCCTGAGCCGTTCGGCCCCATGATCGCGTGGACTTCCCCTGGCTTAACGCTGAGATTCAGACCGTTAATGATCTCTTTGCCTTCTACGCTGACTCTTAAATTTTCAATGCTTAACATGCTCTATCCTTCCGGCGCCGAATAGTTTGCGACGCTCATCATTTTTGTGACCGGTATTTTTATCAATAAAAATCCGGTAACAGCGAATCAACCTACGCTGTGTTCCAGGCTAATCGCCAGTAACTTCTGTGCCTCTACCGCAAATTCCAGCGGCAGTTCAGAGAAGACATCTTTACAGAACCCGTTGACGATCATGGAGATCGCGTCATCTTCACTGATACCGCGTTGCAGGCAGTAAAATAGTTGGTCGTCGCCAATCTTCGAGGTAGTGGCCTCGTGTTCCAGTTGCGCCGTGTTATTGCGCACTTCCACATACGGAAACGTATGCGCGCCACAGTCGCTGCCAATCAGCATCGAGTCACACTGGGTAAAATTACGCGCGTTGGCGGCACTCGGCATAATCTTTACCAGACCGCGATACGTGTTCTCACTGTTACCGGCGGAAATCCCTTTGGCGATAATGGTTGAACGGGTGTTTTTACCGATATGAATCATTTTGGTGCCGGTATCGGCCTGCTGATGCCCGTTAGTCAACGCCACAGAGAAGAACTCGCCGACCGAGTGGTCGCCGCGCAGCACCACACTCGGGTATTTCCAGGTAATGGCCGAACCGGTTTCCGATTGCGTCCAGGACATTTTGGCGTACTCGCCAGCACACAGCGCGCGTTTGGTAACAAAGTTCAAAATGCCGCCTTCGGCGTCTTTACCGGAGAACCAGTTCTGCACCGTGGAATACTTCACTTCCGCGTTTTTATTGATGATGACTTCGACCACGGCGGCGTGAAGCTGATAGGTATCACGTACCGGCGCGGAGCAACCCTCAATGTAACTGACATAGCTGTCATCGTCCGCAATCAGGATCGTGCGCTCAAACTGTCCGGTTTTCGCCGCGTTAATGCGGAAATAGGTGGATAACTCCATCGGGCAGCGTACACCTTTCGGCACATAGACAAACGTACCGTCAGATGCCACCGCCGCGTTAAGGGCGGCGAAGAAATTATCATTAGCGGGCACGACCGTGCCGAGATACTGGCGTACTAAATCGGGGTGCTCCTGAATGGCTTCGCTGAATGAACAAAAAATAATGCCCTGCTCAGCCAGTTCATGCCGATAAGTCGTGGCGACGGAAACCGAGTCAAAAATAGCGTCAACCGCCACCGATTGACCTTCGCGCACGGGCACGCCAAGCTGATTAAAGGCGTTTTCGACTTCATTGGTCAGGTAATTATTGACGTCCGCAATGCCGGATTGCTGTGTCGCGCCCGGTTGAGAACCGCAGGTGTCGTCGCAACTGCCGCAGGACGGCGCGGAATAATAGCTATAGTCCTGATAGTCGAGCTTGTCGTAATGCGCTTTCAGCCAGTGAGGTTCTTCCATTTCCAGCCACGCGCGATAAGCATTAAGCCGGAATTCCAGCATCCACTCCGGTTCATTGCGTTTTGCTGAAATAGCCCGGACGACATCCTCGTTGATGCCGTGCGCCAATTCGTCGGTTGCCAGCTCGGTGAAAAAGCCTTCTTTATAGCGCCCATCACCCATCCAGATCTGGACATCATCAGGTACTTCTACTGTGCTACGTGCCATAATTTGTCATCACTTAAATGCCGAAGCTCTCGCCGCATCCACAGGCATGCTGAGCGTTGGGATTATTAAACTTAAATATCTGATTCAGTCCCTCACGGACAAAATCAAGTTCGGTGCCATCAATAAAAGGCATCGCTTTTAGCGGCACATAAAGCTTTGCGCCGTCGCGCTCGAACAGTAAGTCATCCGTAACGGACTCACGAACCAGATCCAACACATAACCAAATCCAGCACAGCCGGATTGTTTAACGCCCAGCCGTAACCCTTGTACCGCCGCATCCTGTTGCATTAAATTCTTGATTTGTTTCACTGCGCTATCTGTCAGCGTCAGTCCTTTCCAGACGTTCTCATCCAGTGAAAAAGTCCCTACGCTTTCCGCTTGCATAACGAATACCTCATGGTGTGTCGTACCAGTTTCAGGCTGGTTTACTCTAATGTTAGTGATAATGGATATTGCTTCAACCTCTTGTTTTGCAGGGCTATTGGCGGCATTTGTTTTTGGGCGGTGATTATTACGCTTAATTATCATTATCAGGCTGTGAAAAAGCGTTTCTCGCATAAGTCTAACAATATGATAAATCTGTATTAAACCATTTCAACCGCCATTTCCCGGCATCAGTAAACTATCAATTCATTATCATCAGTATAACATTCATAGTGGATGCCTATTTATAAAACAGGGAAAGTAAATGAATATTTGCGACCACTGCGCGCCCACTTTGGGTGGTAAACCACATTTTCCCCATTGATCCCGATTAATTTTATAAATATGATAATGATTATCATTTAAAACCCAGGATCGATAACCATGCTTTCAATGAATGCCTGGCTACAGCATCAGATAGACGAATATAAATTTCAAATTCGGGACGCCACCGTCGATTTCTATATGGCTGAAGCGCGTTTGAACCGCCCTGAAAGCAATATTGATCATCTGCGGCGCTACCACAATGCCTGTATGGATATGGTTGACTTATGCCTGCGCAACGGGGATGACGCCAGCTATTTACATGCGCTGGCAAAATTACATAACAGGCTGATTAAAGAAATAAATAACGAAGCACGTTGTCATCTCTTCCGGGTACAGAGTTACTATTTTGCCCGGAACACGCTTAAGTTGATTTGCCATCAATTAAGCATGCAGGGCTCCTGGGACAAGGCCACCGCCTTCCAGACCGATTTCGTTAAGCGGGTGCCTTTCTTGCCCTGACGCTTCGTGGCCGTTGTCGCATCATACAGACTTTGCCGGCAGTGGCGAGAGTATCGACACCGCCGGCATAATGTTTAACGTCAGTTTGCGCTACGGCGCGATCACCGCCGTGGTCAGGCGAGAGGTACAGCACAACCGGTTCCGGCTATCAAAAATATCAATTTGCCATACCTGGTTGCGTCGTCCGACATGCAGCGCTCGGCACACGCCGCGCACTTCACCCTCGGATACCGCACGCAGGTGGTTGGCGTTGATTTCCATCCCGACCACCGTCTGATCTCCTTCGGTACAAAGATAACCGGCAACCGATCCCAGCGACTCGGCCAGAACGACGGACGCGCCTCCGTGCAATAAACCCAGCGGCTGCCGGGTGCGGGAATCTACCGGCATCACCGCTTCAAGATGATCGTCAGTAAGCCGGGTATAACGAATGCCCAGGTGTTCCACCATGCATCCCTGGCTTTGCGCATTCAGCTGCTCAAGCGTGAACTGTCTTTTCCACTGCATTAGATAATCTCCAGCAAAGCCTGTAATGGGTGACGCAACCCGCTGCCCTCCATCCGCTTGACCTGACTACGACAGGAGTATCCGGTGGTCAGACAGCGTTTCTGCGGCAATTTCTGCAACGCCAACTGCCAGGATAGGGAGTAAATGCCCTGAGAGTTCGCCAGATTCCTGGTTTCATGACCGTAGGTGCCCGCCATCCCGCAGCAACCCACGCTGACATTTTCCAGTTTGGCGCCAAAATGCGAGAAGATATCCGACCACTGTTGGGTGCTGGCGGGTAGCGCCGTCGTTTCCGTGCAGTGCCCGAATAGATACCAGGATTCGCCCGTCGCGGCCTGAGGCGCGCTTGCCCCCAGCACGCTCATCAGCCATTCATGCACCAGTTTCACCTGGAAGTCACCCCGCTCGTCACCCAGAATCTCGCGGTATTCATCACGATAGCAGAGTACCAGCGCGGGATCGACACCCACCATGGGCATGCCGAGTTCCGCTACCCGATTCAGAAAATCTGACGTCTTCGCTGCGGTTTTCGCAAAACGTTGCAGGAAACCTTTAATGTGCTGCGGCTTACCATTTGGCGAGAATGGCAGCAGTACCGGCTTCAGTTTCAGTTTTTCCACCAGATGGACAAGATCGGCCACCACCTGCGCCTCATAGTAACTGGTGAACGGGTCCTGCACGATCAGCACATGTTGCTGCCGTTCAGCATCAGATAGCTTCTCTAGGTGCTCCAGCGTGGTTCGTGTCGCGCTATGACCGGCAAGCTGTTGGCGAAGTGACGGAGAAGATAGCAGCGGTAAATCCACCATGCCGATTTGCTGACGGCTAAGCGTATTAACCCACCGCATTTTGAGAAAGAAGTTGAAGGTTTTCGGGCTGCGCGCCATCAGCGGCGCATAACTTTCGACACCGGCCACCAGATAATCCCTCACCGGACGTAAATAGCGGGTGTGGTAGAGTTGCAGGAAACGGGAACGGAAGCTGGGAACGTCGATTTTGATGGGACACTGCGTCGAACAGGCTTTACAGGCCAGACAGCCAGACATCGCCTCTTTCACCTCATGGGAAAAATCATAGTCTCCCTGCCGGGCCTGCCAGGTGTTACGGGTTTTCTGAACCAGGGCGCTCAGGCTCATTTTCTGCTGGGACAGCGTTTTCTCCAGCGCCAGCGGATCAACCCCCTGTTCCGCCAACAATCGCAGCCATTCACGCACCAGCGTCGCCCGGCCTTTCGGCGAGTGAATCCGGTTGCCGGTAATCTTCATGGAGGGACACATCGGACTGCGGGCGTCAAAATTGAAGCAAAGCCCGTTGCCGTTACAGTCCATGGCGCCGCGGAATGACGTCCGCACCGCCAGCGGGATAGCCCTGTCGTAAGTTCCGCGCTTAACCGCGTCGACTTTCATCATCGGCGCGTCAATATCCAACGGGGCGCAGATTTTGCCCGGATTAAGGCGATTATCCGGATCAAACGCCGATTTGATACGACGCAGCTCCGCATACAGCTCGGCGCCAAAAAATTCGGGACTGTACTCGGCGCGAAATCCTTTGCCGTGCTCTCCCCACAGCAAGCCGCCGTATTTTGCCGTTAACGCAACAATTTGATCGGAAAGTCGCCTCATCAGGATTTCCTGCTGAGGATCGCACATATCCAGCGCCGGACGCACGTGAAGCACGCCGGCATCCACATGGCCGAACATACCGTAAGTCAGGTTATGGCTGTCCAGCAGCGCACGGAACTCTTCGATATAATCGGCCAGATGCTGCGGTGGGACGCAGGTATCTTCGGCAAACGGAATCGGTTTCGCCAACCCTTTACTGTTGCCCAGCAAGCCAACGGCTTTCTTACGCATGCCGTAAATACGTTCAATGCCCGCCAGATCGCTGCACGTTTGATAACCAATCACTCCGGCTTCGCCCGCGGCCAGCAATTCATCCAGACGCGCGCACAGCGTTTTCACCTGTCCGTCGATCAGCGCTTCATCATCACCGGCAAACTCAACGATATTCAGCCCCAACATCTCCTGGTTAGGGACATCGGTAATCAATTCGCTGACGGAGTGCCAGACAATATCTTCACGGGCCAGGTTCAGCACTTTTGAATCGACGGTTTCAACTGACAACGCCTGCGCTTCCACCATGAACGGCGCATTGCGCAACGCCGAGTTGAAAGAGTCATATTTAATATTGACCAGCCGCCGCACCTTCGGCAACGGCGTAATATCGAGTTTCGCTTCCGTGATGAACGCCAGCGTCCCTTCAGCCCCGGTCAAAATGCGAGTCAGGTCGAACGTTTTCAGATCGTCACTAAAAACGTGACGCAAATCGTACCCGGTCAGGAAACGGTTCAACTTGGGAAACTTATCGAGGATCAGCCGACGCTGTTCACGGCAGCGATGCAAAACCGTATGATAAATACGTCCGACAGGCGAGGCTTCCTGCGCCAACTGTTCAGCCAGTTCCACCGGCATCGCCTGTGTGTCCAGAATGTCGCCGCCCAGCAGCAACGCGCGCAGCCCCAGCACGTGATCCGAGGTTTTACCGTAAACCAGCGATCCCTGCCCCGACGCATCGGTATTAATCATGCCGCCCAGCGTGGCGCGGTTACTCGTGGAAAGTTCCGGCGCAAAGAAATAGCCGAATGGTTTGAGATATTGATTAAGCTGGTCTTTAATCACGCCCGCTTCTACCCTAACCCAGCCCTGCTCAGGGTTAATTTCCAAAATACGGTTCATGTAGCGTGACATATCCACCACGATGCCGCGGTTAAGCGCCTGGCCGTTAGTCCCCGTGCCGCCGCCGCGAGGGGTGAAGATCAGACCGAGAAAACGTTCTTCGCCGGCCAAGCGGGTCAGAATGGCCACATCTGCGGTAGAACGGGGGAAAACAACGGCATCAGGTAAGAGTTGGTAGATACTGTTATCTGTCGCCATCGTCAGGCGATCGGCGTAGTCTGTCGCCATATCGCCTGTAAATCCATGCTGTTTTAACGCTTCCAAAAAATTAAGCACCGGCTGAACGAGTCCGGGTGACTGAGCGATCTGTGGGATCATTATCTTTTGACCCTATCCGTACAAAAAGAGGTATTTGCTAATGATGGCATTACTACCAGCAACGTGGAGGATGAAGGATATATCATATTTCGGCAAAAATTGCGTAGCTTGATCAGTAAAAACACACCCATCTTGGGTTTCCACCGCTTCACCAACAAAATGTCCAACGGGCTATCAAAAAGCCCGGAAATATCTCATGATAAATCTACGCCGTCTTCATCGCCTTGCAAAAGTGACGTCGCTCTAGGACATTGAGTCTGCTTAATGAGGTACGAAATTGATACATAACTTTCAACGACAACAGCGTTTTGATTTAGCCAGAATATTATTCAGCCTGCTGTTTATCGCTATCATGATCATTGCCTGTTTTTGGGTAGTTCAGCCGTTTATATTGGGATTTGCCTGGGCGTGTATGGTCGTGATTGCAACCTGGCCGCTGTTGATAAAAATACAGGCTCTGCTGTGGGGCCACCGCTCACTGGCCGTACTCACTATGACTTTATTGCTGCTCCTGCTGTTTGTCATGCCGATAGCCCTTCTGGTCAGCAGCGTGGTGGAAAACAGTTCAGCCTTAATGGACTGGAGCGCCAGACAGGAGAAAATTGCCCCGCCGTCGCTTGACTGGTTAACGTCGATTCCGCTGGTTGGCGATAAGCTCTTTGATAGCTGGCAATTGCTGCTGCAAAGCGGCGGCAGCGGTATTTTTACCCAGGTTCAGCCCTACTTCGGCAAAACCGCGTCCTGGCTGATGGCGCAGGCCGCGCACGTAGGCCGTTTCCTGATGCACTGTGCCTTGATGCTGATATTCAGCGCCCTGCTGTATTACAAAGGAGAAGCCGTCGCCAAAACCGTACGGCATTTTGCCATCCGCCTGGGACAAGAGCGAGGCGATACCGCAGTGATCCTGGCGGCTCAGTCAATCCGCGCCGTGGCATTGGGCGTGGTCGTCACCGCCATTGTACAATCCGTGATGGGCGGTATCGGGCTGGGACTGTCCGGTATACCTTATACCACGTTGCTGACCGTGTTGATGTTTCTGTTCTGTCTGGCTCAGTTGGGCCCTCTCCCGGTATTGATTCCAGCTATCATTTGGCTTTACTGGAGCGGCGACAGCACCTGGGGGACGGTTCTTCTGGTTTGGAGCTGTGTGGTCGGCACCATTGATAATTTCATCCGTCCGGTGCTGATTCGTATGGGCGCCGATCTTCCCATTTTGCTGATCCTTTGCGGCGTCATTGGCGGCGTGCTGGCATTTGGTATGATCGGTCTGTTCATTGGCCCGGTGGTGCTGGCCGTATCTTATCGGCTGATGTTCGCCTGGGTGAAAGAGATCCCCGAACCTGAAAATATCGTTACGACCTCTCCCGTCATCGCCCCCAAGAAAAAATGACGATAATGAATGAAATCGGCATCGCAATGGGTGGTCTAACCACCCATTTATAATGAACCATTCAAGTAAAAAAACTAATATATTCACCCTCAATATCAGGGATTATTCCTAAAGAATTGCTGATTTTTCCATTATCACGTTAATTTCACTCACTGTAGCCTGCCGAATGTGATTGCAACTCTTAAAAAATGATTAACCATTAGGATGATTCTTAATGACTAAACGAGGCATAATCCTTAGCATAAATAAAGGAGCTAGTTTTTAACCTGCTGTTTGTCAACAAGGTTTCCTCCTCGTCAGAGTTAGTAACGAATTGCTGTGTGTAGTCTTTGCCCATCCCCTGAGATGGGCTTTTTTTTATCCCACTTACCAGACGCTCCCTTCTTTCCTCCTGCTTCCCGGGATGCTTTCACCAACGCCGTTCTAAGGGATGTTTATCGCCATAAATTGCGGCCAATCTTATTTTTGTTAATTTGCGCTTTGTTTTTTATCCGCTTTGCTTTATTGGTAATACCCGGTCGCCTTTCAAGTTGCAGCGGCGCTAGTTGCCCGCACATTGAAATCTATTATTTATCGCGCGTTGCTTCATTTCTGGGAGTTTTTTCATGCTCAATCTCGCCATTAAGGGACTCATTCTCGGTTGCCTGTTCAGCCTGCTCACCGCCTGTGATAATGCGTCCCACCAGACTTCGACGCGTCCTCTGCTGACCCTAGAGGGTAAAACGATGGGCACCTTTTACAGCGTAAAAATCAGCGGAGAATTGACGGAGAGTAAAGCGCAATTACAGCAGGAAATCGATCGTTTGCTGGAACAGGCCAATGATGAAATTTCCACCTACCGTAAAAACTCGACCCTGTCGCGATTCAATCAATATCGGGGCACTGAACCCCAGCCTATCAGCAATGGCATGGCGGACATTATTCTGGCGGCGCAGCGTATTGGCAGAGCAACGAATGACGCCATGAATATTACTGTTGGCCCTCTGGTCAATTTGTGGGGGTTCGGACCGCAAAAACAGCCGGTGAAAATCCCGACCCAGCAGCAAATTGATCAGGCAAAGCAAAAAGTGGGATTGAACCACCTAACGTTACTCAGTGACTCTCGCGGGGCATGGCTGCAAAAGGATCTGCCGGATTTATATGTCGACCTCTCCACGCTGGGTGAAGGCTATGGCGCGGATGTTCTGGCCCAATTAATGGCGCGCAAAGGCATTACCAACTATCTGGTTTCGGTGGGCGGCGCGATTTCCAGCCGCGGCGTAAATTCGCAAGGCGCGCCGTGGCGTGTAGCCATCCAGAAACCGACGGATCAGGAAAACGCGATCCAGGCCGCAGTGAATTTACAGGGCTACGCCATCAGTACGTCTGGCAGCTACCGCAATTATTTCGAGCAGGACGGTAAACGTTACTCACACATTATCGACCCGACCACGGGCCAGCCGATTACGCATCAGTTGGTTTCCGCCACGGTTATCGCGCCGACGGCGCTGGAAGCCGACGGATGGGATACCTCTTTGATGGTGCTCGGTACGGAAAAAGCGTTAAAACTGGCGGAACGGCAAAGACTGGCGGTTTATTTAATCACCAGGACAGATGAAGGATTTCGCGCCGTCATGACGCCACAGTTCGGGTCTTTCCTGATTAAACAATGAAGGCGCTTGTTAACGGAATATCAAGAGAATTGAGGGGAATCGTAAACGCCCGATAGCGTTAGCCGCTATCGGGCGTATGTTCGGCTTATCGACGCGCATCCGCGATTACTGATGTTCCGCCAGATTCAGCCAGGTTTGCACGACGGTATCCGGGTTGAGGGACAGGCTATCAATCCCTTGCTCCATCAGCCACAGAGCGAAGTCCTCATGATCGGAAGGCCCCTGACCACAGATGCCGACGTATTTGCCCTGTTTTTTAGCGGCCTTGATCGCCATTGACAGCAAAGCTTTAACGGCATCATTGCGCTCATCAAACAGTTCGGAGACAACGCCGGAATCCCGGTCCAACCCCAGCGCCAACTGCGTCATGTCGTTTGAACCGATAGAGAAGCCGTCGAAGTGTTGCAGAAACGCATCCGCCAGCAACGCATTGGAGGGGATCTCACACATCATGATGATTTTCAGGCCGTCTTCGCCACGACGCAATCCCTGACGGGCCAGTTCGTCGATGACCGCTTCCGCCTGCGCGACGGTACGAACAAACGGGATCATGATCTCCACGTTTTTCAACCCCATCTCATTACGCACGCGTTTCACTGCGGCGCATTCCAGCGCGAAGCAGGCTTTGAAATCCGGGGAAACGTAGCGGCCGGCGCCGCGGAAACCCAGCATCGGGTTCTCTTCTTCCGGTTCATAACGCTCGCCCCCTACCAGATTGGCGTACTCATTCGATTTAAAATCGGATAAACGCACGATCACCCGTTTTGGCGAAAACGCCGCGGCCAGCGTTGCAATACCCTCCGTCAGACGACCGACATAGAACTCGACCGGATCGTCATACCCCTGCATCAGCGCCGTAATTTCACGCTGTAGTTCCGGGGTTTGCTGATCAAATTCCAGCAGCGCGCGCGGATGCACGCCAATCATGCGGTTGATAATGAACTCCAGGCGGGCCAATCCGACGCCGTCGTTGGGCAGGCAGGCGAAATCAAATGCGCGATCGGGGTTACCCACGTTCATCATGATTTTCAACGACAGATCGGGCATTTTATCAATCTGTGAGCTTTTTACGGTGAAATCCAGCAGGTCATGATAGACATAACCGGTGTCGCCTTCCGCGCAGGACACGGTCACTTTCTGTCCGTTGCGCAACTGCTCGGTAGCATCACCGCATCCGACGACCGCCGGAATGCCCAACTCACGGGCAATAATTGCCGCATGACAGGTACGTCCGCCGCGATTGGTGACAATGGCGGCGGCTTTTTTCATGATCGGCTCCCAATCCGGGTCGGTCATGTCGGTGACCAACACGTCGCCGGCATTAATAAGGTTCATTTCGCTGATGTCATGAATGACTTTCACCTCGCCCGCGCCGATGCGGTGACCGATAGCGCGGCCTTCAACCAGCACCTTGCCGCCTGACGGCAAATGATAACGCTCCATCACCTGGCCGTTGGAACGGACGGTTTCAGGACGCGCCTGAACAATATAGAGCTTGCCCGAGTGACCATCTTTCGCCCATTCAATGTCCATCGGGCGGCCGTAATGCTTCTCGATCAGCAGCGCCTGACGCGCCAGCGCCTGTACTTCGTCATCCGTCAGACTAAAGCGCGTGCGCTGCTGCTCAGGGACATCTTCGATACGTACCTGCTTGCCATGTTCCTGACTGGCGGCGTACACCATGCGGATTTTTTTCGATCCCATGTTACGGCGGACAATCGCAGGTTTGTCATTGAGCAACGTGGGTTTATGCACATAAAACTCATCCGGGTTGACCGCGCCCTGCACCACCATCTCGCCCAGACCATACGCGGAGGTAATGAACACCACCTGATCGAAGCCAGACTCCGTATCAATGGTGAACATCACGCCTGATGCAGCCAGATCGGAACGCACCATACGCTGAACGCCCGCGGACAGCGCCACGCCGCGATGGTCATATCCCTGATGCACGCGGTAAGAAATGGCGCGATCGTTAAACAGCGAGGCGAACACGTGTTTCACCGCGACCATCACCGCATCAATACCCTGAACATTCAGGAAAGTTTCCTGTTGTCCGGCAAACGACGCATCCGGCATATCCTCCGCCGTCGCGGAAGAGCGCACGGCGAATGAGGCCTCTTTTTCACCTTCAGCCAACTGCTGGTACGCATCACGAATGGCGTCCTCAAGTTCTGGCTGGAAGGGCGTATCAATAATCCACTGACGAATTTGCGTACCGACTTTCGCCAGTTGATTCACATCGTCAATATCCGTGCGATCCAGCAATTCGTAAATGCGCTGATTGATACCGCTTTGATTAAGAAAATCATTAAACGCCTGTGCCGTTGTCGCAAAGCCATTGGGGACTGCAACGCCGAGTTCCGACAGGTTAGTGATCATCTCACCCAGAGAGGCATTTTTGCCTCCCACCCGTTCAACGTCGTGCATGCCAAGCTGGTTATACCAGAGGACATTGCGCAAATCAGAGCCGTTATTGGACATCGAAAAAATCCTTTCTGCATACAATTAGGGTATGAAAGAGTTCGGTTGAGTTATGCCTCAACATACTGAGGGTAGCATAGCGTTTTATGAAAGATAGAAAGGTGAATCGATCAAGCTATGAAAAAAAACTCATTTAATTGTCAAAGATTGATCAACACGGTAAAAATCCAATATCGTAGAAGATCATTATCTTTATCAGAAGGATAATGAAATGGTGTTTTAATATAAACATTGTTAAAACGGCATTATTGTCGTCGCTAAGTTGTTTTTATTGAAAAAATACAATGCGGGGTTCAGGTGGAAAGAAGCGTGTTTTACATCTCCGACGGGACGGCGATCACGGCGGAAGTGCTCGGTCATGCGGTGCTGTCACAGTTTCCAGTGGAAACCGTGAGTTTCACTTTACCCTTCGTGGAAAGTGAAACGCGCGCTAAAGCGGTGTGCGAACAAATCAATACCTCCTATCGACAAAGCGGTTTGCGCCCGTTGGTCTTCTACTCGATTGTCACCCCCACCGTACGTGACATTATCATCAGCAGCGAGGGGTTTTGTCAGGACATCGTGCAAGCACTGGTTACGCCCTTACAAAAAGAGCTAAATATTCCGCCGACGCATATTGCTAACCGAACCCACGGCCTGACCGCCAACAATCTGGGGAAATATGAAGCGCGTATCGCCGCCATCGACTATACGCTGGCGCATGACGACGGTATTTCGCTGCGCAATCTCGATCAGGCTCAGGTCATCCTGCTTGGGGTATCACGCTGTGGGAAAACGCCAACCAGCCTTTATCTGGCGATGCAATTCGGTATCCGCGCGGCCAATTATCCCTTCATCGCCGATGATATGGATAATCTGCGCCTCCCTGATGCGCTTAAACCCTTCCAGCATAAGCTATTCGGCCTGACGATTGATGCCGAACGGCTGGCGGCGATCCGCGAAGAACGGCGCGGCAATAGTCGTTATGCGTCTCTGCGTCAATGCCGCATGGAACTCAGCGAAGTCGAGGCGTTGTTTCGCAAACACCAGATTAAATACATCAATACCACCAATTATTCGGTGGAAGAAATTTCCGCCAAAATCATTGATATTCTCGGCATGAGCCGCCGTATGTACTAGTTCATGATTATGCTTATCGCCCAATCCGCATAGCGCTAACGGGCACGGTTAATTGGCGGATTTACGAGTTGAGCTTATTGCGCTGCATATAAAAGCTCACCTGATAATCGTGAACGTTATAAATCATAATCGAAAAATCAATGTACGCGCCGTCGACCGATTGCGACAGTGAGGTCATTTGCAGCAGCGGCATCCCCTCGTTGACGTTCAATAAGCGCGCCACCGCCCCCTCCGCCAGGATCGGCGAAAAAATTTCATAGCAACCGGCGATTTCAATATGTTTTTCATCCTCAATGTAAGCGAATTTAGAACCTTGCAAATGTTTTACCGATAGCTCTGGAAACGGCGCAACCGGCAGATAGCTGTCTTCCAGCATGCAGGATTTTCCATCCACATAGCGGAGCCGGCGGGCAAAATAGATTTTCTCATCGGAACGCAGGCGTAACTGACGGGCGATGGAGGGCGGAGCCGGGATAATACGGAAATCCACCACCTCGTTGGTGGTGGCACGGCCAATCAGCCGCATATGTTCAGCAAAACTGTTCAGCGCATGGCTCTTAAGCTGGACGTCTTTTTGCAGGATGTACGTGCCGCTGCCATGACGACGTTCCAGCAATCCTTCCGCAACCAGTTGCTGTATCGCCTTGCGGATCGTCATACGCGAAACGGACAACTCCAGCGCCAGATTTTTTTCTGAAGGCAATGCTTCCCCGACGCGAAATTCCGCGGAATTTATCCGTGAGCGGATCTGGTCGGCGATGAGTTTATAGATCACTTTTAGACCTTATTTTCTTCATTACGCTGTTAAGCAGCGGTCAGTCATTCATATAAATAACCTTGATAATCATATAATTAAAACCATCCACTCCTCTCCCACGATCACCATCACATCGACAGATCTGCAACACGCGCCAAAGGCTTACCTCTCAGGCGAGCATCGATTCATGATTCAGTTCACAAATCTTGGGTTCGCCGACTCCCCGTTTATCTCAATCTTCATATTCTCACTGTACAGAACATTTTTTATTGCCCACGAAAATAAACTTCCCTACAAAACTTAAAATGAAGGACAACACTATGCTAAGTCAAATCCAGCGATTTGGTGGCGCGATGTTTACCCCGGTGCTGTTATTTCCTTTCGCCGGAATTACCGTCGGCCTCGCAATTATGTTGACTAACCCGATGTTTGTTGGTGAATTGGCTAACCCTGATAGTTTATTTTTTCAGATTATTCATCTTTTTGAAGAAGGCGGATGGACGATATTTCGCAACATGCCGCTGATATTCGCGATAAGCCTGCCGATTGGCCTTTCACAACAAGCACCTGCCAGAGCTTGCCTGGCTTCGCTTACCGCCTACCTCACCTTCAACTACCTGATTCAAGCAATGGCGACGCAATGGGGCGGCTATTTTAATGTTGATTTCACTGCCGATATTGGCGGTGTCAGTGGATTAACCCTGATTGCCGGAATAAAGACACTGGATACCAGTATTATTGGCGCCATTGCGATTTCAGGTTTGGTAACCGCTATTCACAATCGCTTTTACGATAAATCGCTACCGGCTTACATCGGTATATTTCAGGGGACAGCTTATGTGGTCATTATTAGCTTTTTTATTATGATCCCGGCTGCCTGGTTAACACTGCTTATTTGGCCGAAAATACAAATGGGCATAGCGTCATTGCAAGATTTAATGTTGTCATCAGGCACGTTAGGCGTGTGGATATATACCTTTTTAGAACGGATACTGATCCCAACGGGCTTACATCATTTTATTTATGGTCCTTTCATTTTTGGCCCGGTCGCGGTGGAAGACGGCATTCAGATTAATTGGATCGAAAATATTCAGGCTTTCAGCCAGTCGACGTTGCCATTGAAAGCGCTTTTTCCGCAGGGGGGATTCGCGCTATTCGGCAATGCCAAAATGTTCGGTTCAATCGGCATCGCCGCGGCGTTTTACGCCACGGCAAGCGCGGAAAACAAACCTAAAGTGGCCGGTCTGCTGATCCCGGCGGTCCTGACCTCGGTACTGGTGGGGATAAGCGAACCGCTGGAATTCACCTTTCTGTTTATCGCGCCCTTGCTGTTCGCCATTCACGCAGTGCTGGCCGCCACCATGGCTGCGATAATGTACACGCTGGGCGTCGTCGGCAACATGGGCGGCGGCCTGATTGAAATCGCCACGCAAAACTGGCTGCCGATGTTCCATAACCATGCGATGAACATGGTGACGCAGATTGGCGTCGGCATTGCTTTTTCATTCATCTATTTCTTCGTGTTCCGCGCCGTGATTTTGCGCTTCGATGTCAAGACGCCGGGGCGGGAAAACGGCGAGCTCAGGCTGTATACCAAAACAGATGTGCGCGGCAAAGACGCCGTACAACCCACCGCGCAGCTCGAACAGGCACAAGCTTACCTCAATGCGCTTGGCGGGGCCGCCAACATTGTCAGCCTCAACAATTGCGCCACCCGTTTACGTATCACTCTTGCGGACCCCGCGCGGATGCAGCCCGATGACATTTTCCGTCAGTTGGGCGCTCACGGCGTGATCCGTAACCGCAACGCCGTCCAGATCATTGTCGGCCTGTCGGTTCCTCAGGTTCGCGATCGTCTGGAAAATCTGATGCAGCACTCATCCCTGACGGAGGTTCAACCATGAAAAAATTCTCAATCATGATCGCTGGCGGCGGCAGCACATTCACGCCCGGTATCGTACTGATGTTGATACAAAACCGGGATCGGTTTCCTATCGGCACCTTGACATTTTACGACAATGACGGCGCAAGACAGGAAGTGGTGGCCGAAGCCTGTAAGATTCTGCTGCAAGAACAGGCGCCGGAGATCGCTTTTAGCTACACCACCGACCCGGAAGAAGCATTTACCGGCATTGATTTTGTCATGGCGCATATTCGCGTCGGCAAATATTATATGCGTGAACTCGATGAAAAAATTCCGCTGCGCCACGGCGTAGTCGGTCAGGAAACCTGCGGGCCGGGCGGGATCGCCTATGGTATGCGCTCCATCGGCGGCGTACTGGAACTGGTGGACTATATGGAAAAATATTCGCCGCAGGCCTGGATGCTCAACTACTCGAATCCGGCGGCAATTGTGGCCGAAGCGACCAGAAAGCTGCGCCCGCAGGCGAAAATCCTCAACATCTGCGATATGCCTATCGGTATTGAAGGCAAAATGGCGCAGATCATCGGTCTGAAATCCCGCAAAGAGATGACCGTGCGCTACTACGGGCTGAACCATTTCGGCTGGTGGACATCGATTCAGGATAAAGACGGCAACGAGTTGCTGCCAGCGATCCAAGAACATGTCGCAAAATTCGGCTATATTCCGCAAACCGGCGACCATCATAAAGATAATGAGCCGAGCTGGAACGATACATTTGCCAAAGCCAGAGATGTTTGCGCCCTCGATCCACAGACGTTGCCCAACACTTACCTGAAATATTACCTCTTCCCGGACGACGTGGTGGCGCATTCCAACCCAGAATACACCCGCGCCAACGAAGTCATGGACGGACGAGAAAAACAGGTATTCAGCGCCTGCCGCGCGATTACCGGCGCGAAATCCGGTTCAGCGGGCGATCTCGAAATCGATGAACATGCGTCATACATTGTTGATCTAGCGCGGGCCATCGCTTTTAACACGCGTGAAAGAATGCTGGTAATCGTGCAGAACAACGGTGCAATCAATAACTTTGATGACGATGCCATGGTGGAGATTCCTTGTCTGGTCGGCAGCCACGGCCCGGAACCGTTGCAGATGGGCAACATCCCCACGTTCCAGAAAGGAATGATGAGCCAACAGGTTGCAGTGGAAAAACTGGTGGTTGAAGCTTGGGAGGAGGGCTCCTATCAAAAACTGTGGCAAGCGCTCTCGTTGTCCAAAACGGTGCCGAGCGCCACCGTCGCCAAAGCCATTCTTGATGATTTGATTGAGGCTAATCAGGATTTTTGGCCGCCACTGAAATAGTGCGCACCCGACAAGGAGCGCTCAATCGCCGCGCTCCTTGAACTTTCCTTTTTTGGCGGAACCGGGCCGCTATACGGTCCCTGCGTCATGAGATGCCTGGCGACAAACCAAAACGGGGCGTATCTCGTCCCTGTCTGCGCTTATGTCACTCTTCCCCTTCTCTTCCCTCATTAGCGTATTAAGAAAACTTCACTTGATGTAACTTTTTTGTTACATGAAAATAATTCTCATTAGTCTCCAGTAGTACTATAACCAAAACAAAGAAAGAATAAGGAAGCGAGAATGCAGACTTCACTTTATCAACAATATCTCCAGGCTAAAATTGCTCACCCGCGCAAGTATGCCCGCGATCTGGCGGACCTGCTCGGCATCAGCGAAGCGGAACTGACTCACGCGCGTGTCGGACACGATGCCCAGCGTTTACAGGGAGATGCCAAGAGCTGGCTGAACGCGCTGGAACAGGTTGGTCACACCAAGTCGATTACGCGTAATCATTATGCGGTGCATGAACACGTCGGTTATTACCAGAACCAATCGCTGGACGGACACGCGGGCTTGATCCTGAATCCGCGCGGGCTGGATTTGCGTTTGTTCCTGCATCAATGGGCCTGCGCTTTCGCTTTACGCGAGACGACACCGCGCGGTGAACGGCAAAGCATGCAGTTCTTCGATCATCAGGGTGATGCCATCCTCAAGGTCTACCCCACCGAGACAACCGATATGTCTGCCTGGCGACAGTTTGTCGAAAAGTTTGCCGTCGCCGACAATCCGGCGCTGACGATCTCTCCGCAGGCTGGCGAACCGGCCGCGAACTCTCCCATGCCCCCCCATCCGCAGTTTGAAGCGGACTGGCGCGCCATGACCGATGTGCACCAGTTCTTCATGCTGTTAAAGCGCTATAACCTCACCCGCCAGCAGGCTTTCCGCGCCGTCAGCGATGACCTGGCTTACCGCGTTGATAACGCTGCGCTATCACAGATTCTGTTTACCGCCAAAGAAGTTCAGAACGAGATCATGGTATTTGTCGGCAACCGCGGCTGCGTACAGATTTTCACCGGTAAAATCGAACGAGTGGAACGTATGGAACAGCACGCCGAATGGATTAATATCTTTAATCAGGATTTCACCCTGCATCTGATTGAAAACGCTATCGCCGAAAGCTGGGTCACCCGTAAACCGACGGCGGACGGTATCGTCACCAGCCTGGAACTGTATGCCGCAGACGGCACGCAAATTGCCCAACTGTTTGGACAACGTACTGAAGGCGCACCGGAACAACAGCAATGGCGCACTCAGATCAACGCATTAAAACCGCTCGAGGAGTTTGCCGTATGAAAAACTGGCTATTCCCGTTACTCTTCGCGTTGCCGCTGAGCGCATCTGCCGCCGAGCGTCTTGTCTCTATCGGGGGTGACGTTACTGAGATTATCTATGCCCTGGGCGCGGAGAAAGATCTGGTAGCCCGCGACAGCACCAGTCTGCGCCCGAAGGCCGCCACCGCATTGCCGGATGTCGGCTACATGCGCCAGCTCAATACCGAAGGTATTCTGGCCATGAAACCGTCGCGAGTGATCGCCAGCGAACTGTCTCAGCCTTCACTGGTTTTACAACAGGTTGCTGAAAGCGGCACGCAGGTCATTCACGTGCCGGCCACACCCGCGCTGGAAACCGTACCGCAAAAAATCAGCGTCATTTCACAAGCCCTGAATAAAGAAGCGGAGGGCAAGAAGCTGACGGCCACCTACCAGCAGCAACTCGCCGCCGTCGCCAAGACGCCCTTGCCGGTTAATGTCCTGTTCATTCTTAGTCACGGCGGTATGACGGCGATGGCCGCCGGGAAGAACACGCCGGCGGATACGATTATCCGTAGCGTCGGATTGAAAAACGCGATGCAGAGCGTGGAACGTTATCAGCCGCTTTCTCAGGAAGGTGTGATCGCCAGCGCGCCAGATCTGATTCTCATCTCTAGTCAGGGACTGAAAAGTCTGGGCGGCGAGGCGCAGATCTGGAAATTGCCCGGACTGGCGCTGACCCCGGCGGGCAAGAACAACCGTCTGCTGGTGGTCGATGACATGGCGATACTTGGCTTTACGCTGGAAACGCCGGCATTGATGGCGACACTGCGTCAGACCGCAGAAAAAATCAAATGATACGGCGGTTTCACCCGCGTTACTGGCTCATTGCTTTAATGCTGCTGTTGTTGATTCTGATGGTCAGCGCATCAAATCTGGGTGCGCTGACCCTGTCGTTTAAAACGCTATGGCAGACGCCCTTTGACGATCCGCTCTGGCATATCTGGCTGAATATCCGCATTCCCCGCGTGTTGTTGGCCGTTCTGGTCGGTTGTGCGCTGGCCTGTTCCGGCGCCATCATGCAGGGATTGTTTCGTAACCCGCTGGCCGATCCCGGCCTGCTGGGGATCAGCAGCGGCGCGGCGCTGAGCGTGGCGCTGACCATCGTGCTGCCGCTGGGTTTGCCCCCACTGCTGGCGCTTTATAGCCCCATGCTCGCGGCGTTTGCCGGCAGTCTGGCGATCACCGCGATTATTTTCATTCTCAACCGTTCCGAACAGGGTGGGGTCACGCGGCTACTGCTGGCAGGGATCGCGCTCAACGCCTTATGCATCGCGATCATCGGCCTTCTGACTTACATCAGCACCGACCAGCAGTTACGTCAGTTCTCCCTGTGGGGAATGGGCAGTCTGGGGCAAGCACAGTGGCCGATGCTGCTCGTCGCCGGCACGCTGGTTATTCCGGCGATTATCATTACGCTGTATCAGGCGCGTCTCTTGAATCTGCTGCAATTGGGCGACGAGGAAGCGCATTATCTTGGCGTCAATGTGAAACGCACCAAGCATAGGTTGCTACTGTTAAGCTCGCTGCTGGTCGGTGTCGCCGTGGCCGTCAGCGGTATCATCAGCTTTATCGGATTGGTTATTCCCCATCTGATTCGGATGCATTTGGGCGCCGATCACCGCTGGCTGATACCGGGTTCCGCATTAGGCGGCGCCTGCCTGCTGCTGGTTGCCGATACGCTGGCCCGCACCATGCTTTCTCCGGCGGAACTGCCCGTCGGTTTATTGAGCAGTCTGATTGGCGGCCCTTACTTCTTGTGGCTGATTGTTCAGCATAAAGGACGCGGAAATGAGTGATTCCAGCGCTTTCGAAATGTCGCTGATTGCACGCAACCTCAGCTTTTACGCCGGTGAACGCTGCCTGACCAGGGATATTTCTCTTACGGTTGACTGCGGTGAAATTGTGGCGGTTATCGGTCCTAACGGCGCGGGAAAATCGACGCTGTTACGGCTTTTGACCGGCTATTTGACACCGCAGCAAGGCGAGTGCTTGCTGGCGGGCAAACCGTTTTCCCAGTGGCAGCCCAATGCGCTGGCGAGAACTCGCGCCGTGATGCGACAGCACAGCGGCATGGCGTTTGCCTTCAGCGTACAGGATGTTGTCGCCATGGGGCGTTCCCCTCATGGGCGCGCGCGCCACAACGAAGCCGTGATCCAGCAGGTAATGGAACAAACCGGTTGTTTGCCGTTGGCCGGCCGGGATTACCGCCATCTCTCCGGCGGCGAACAGCAACGCGTTCAACTGGCCCGCGCGCTGGCGCAGCTCTGGCACGCGCAACCGACGCCGGGTTGGTTATTTCTGGATGAACCCACCTCGGCATTGGATTTGTATCACCAGCAGCATCTGTTGCGTTTATTGAAGCAACTGACCCGCCAGCAGCCGCTGGCCGTGTGCTGCGTCCTGCACGATCTTAATCTGGCGGCCCTGTACGCCGATAGAATTCTGCTGCTGCATGAAGGCGAACTGGTGGCGCAAGGGACGCCGGAGCAGGTGCTGCAAGCCGAGGTACTCACCCGCTGGTATCAGGCCGATCTCAACGTCAGCCCGCACCCCGAATACCCGATTCCGCAGGTTTATCTGCGTCAATAGGTGTGCCTTAGCTGGAACAAGAGATTTCCAGATGCTTGCCCCACTCTGGCGGTAAGACCGCCAGATCGTCCATTTCAGGCTGGTCGTCATAGGGCTGGCAAAGCGCCTGATGCAAACGCGCCAGTGCGCTGATAGCATCTTTTTCCGCCGCTTCGATGACCTGTTGAGCTAAATAGTTACGCAGAATATATTTCGGATTGGCCGCCTTCATGCATCGTTGACGCTCGGCGTCACTCTGCTCTTCCCGCATGAGCCGTTTGCGATAGACGTTGAACCAGTGGTCGAACGCCGGACGATCAATAAACTCATCGCGCAAGGGAGATTGCGCCGCCTGCTTCTCACTCTCCGCCAGTAGCCGGAAGGTGCGGGTATAGTCGCGCCGCTCTTGTTGCATCAACCGCAGTAACCCCTCCAGAATGTCGTTATCCTGACTGTCGGCGGTAAACAACCCTAACTTGGCGCGCATCAGCGTGCCATATTGCTGCATCAGCGCGGGCTCATAGCGCGACAACGCCTTCTCCAGCACCTCGGTACTCATCAATCCTGACAGCGCCTGAGCCAGACGATGGAGATTCCACAACCCAACGGCAGGCTGATTATCGAAAGCATAACGACCCTGATGGTCGGAGTGATTGCAGATAAAACCGGGCTGGAAATCATCCATAAAGCCGTATGGACCATAGTCTATCGTCAAACCCAGGATCGACATGTTGTCCGTATTCATTACCCCATGTGCGAAACCGACCGTTTGCCAATGCGCAATCAGGCGGGCGGTGCGTTCGACGACGTCGCCGAACCATAATGCGTAGCGTTGCTCATCATCCTGCCACTGAGCCCAATGGCGCGCGATGACGTAATCCGCCAGTTGCCGAACTTTTTCGGGTTCTCGCCGGTAGTAGAAGTGCTCGAAATGACCGAAGCGCACATGGCTTTCCGCCACCCGCAGCAGCATCGCGCCCGGCTCTTCCCGCTCACGCTGCACGACCTGTTCGCTGGTGACAATGGTGAGCGCCCGCGTCGTGGGAATGCCCAGATGGTGCATCGCTTCCGACGCCAGAAACTCCCGAATGACGGAGCGTAAAACCGCCCTGCCGTCGCCCATGCGTGAATAGGGCGTCAGACCCGCGCCTTTGAGATGCCAGTCCATCGTGCGCCCCTCTGCCAATTGCTGTTCACCAAGCAGAATGCCGCGCCCATCGCCGAGCTGCCCGGCCCACGTACCAAACTGGTGTCCACTATAAACCTGCGCCAGCGGCGCCATGCCCGGCAACAGCGTCTCACCGCTCCAGATCTTCTGCTGCTCTGGCGTAAACCAGTCAGGAGAAAGCCCCAGTTCATTTGCCAACCCCTTGCTGTGATAAAGCAGGCGGGCGCCCTGAAGCGGAGTCGGTTTCAGGGCGGTATAAAACCCCGGCAGTTGCTGAAAGTAATGATTAACGAACTGTGGTATTTGCGACATAAAGGGATACTCGTTATTCTGCAAAATGGAATGTCCGGAGTGTCGCTGGAAAAGAAAAACCGTGCGATGAGATTTAGGGAAAGAAATCCGCCTGTATCGCCAGTTCATCAAAATGAACGGCCGGCCACAGCTCTCCCTGTATCGCATCAATATCCAGTTTTTTGACTTTATTCAAATGCTCCGGTGTGTCGATACCTTTAGCAACAACCCTCACTTCCTGATAATGGGTTTTTATGATCCGCAATAACTGCGCCATAATCAATGCGTTTTCAGCGCGGGATAATAGATGCTCAGTAAAGCTATGATCCATTTTGACACAGCTCAGTAATCCATCGTTTAACGGCTTCAGATTAATTTTTCCTGACCCAAAGTTATCCAGCCAAAGAGAAAACGAGTTGCTCAGGCTGACCAATGCGGCGTTTTCTTTTCCCTGTGACAGATTTGGGAAAAACTCATTAATTTCCAACTGAATGAAAGAAAGACTTTTCACTTCATTACGCAGCGTATCTGATTTAATAATTATATTTACTAACTCCTGATCAATTCTCATGACTAAAATAATATTATTATCAAAAAACCATACGGCTTTATTTGTTATGAAGTTAATTTTTTCTCTAATTAAATCATATTGTTGACCTGGACTTAACATGGTAGAGAGTATATCGGAAGGTATACTTAAATTACCAGAAACACTATTAAACCGACTAATCATTTCCACGGCCAACAGTGTCCCATCCAGATTATAAATAGGCCAGAAAATATAGTCGCTAACATAGTCTACATCTAACCGAATCAGCATATTATTGAATTAGGATTAATCAGTGATGGAGTCATTATAAATCAATAATTATCTGCCACAAGCCGCCTTTATTTTCCGCATCAATTGCATAACCGGATCGTCAGCAGATGAAAACAAATAAAATGCCTTGTTACTTCAGGAGCCGAGGAAGAATTTTATCTGAAAAATCAGGTTACTTATTCAATTTCTCAGCTATGAATTCCGGATGTTATATAGATTAAAAAAGTTATCCTGGGATTTTAATTGCCCAAAATAAAGGGTTCTGAGCTGCATTTTTCGGATTTTTTACCGCCCATGAACTGAAATATTCGCTCATTAACGGAGACTTTCTGCTAACCATGCTTCGTGTTGCTGCAATTCATTCTGTTGTTCTGAGAATATTCTTATTAATTGCTGGCAAATACGGGCCATTTTTTCTGGCCGCTATACAGTACCTGAAATTCTATCGTCAACGCTTACAGTAGCGCCGGATTGAGGTTATCAGTATATATTTGAGCACGGAATATAATGCCTCGCTCCACATCAAAATGTAATTCTACGCTCCTCCAGGCAAAACGGTTAGCTAATAAAGGAAAGAAATCTGGCGCTTGCCCCAAATTCCATTCCCAGCAACTTTGATGCGCAAACTGCTCGCTGAATCCGGGTAAATCGGGAAACACGGCGGGTGAGATGATTTCGGGTTCGCAACGTTCGCCATAATGGTCAAAAAATGCCTGTTTAATCGACTGACTCACACCGTCGCGATCGATAGTCGGCAAAAGTTCAACCAGATTCGCCACCCGTGAACGGACGAATGCAATTCCCTTAGCCTGTAGCTTTTTGATATCAGGACTCAAATAATCCGCCAGACGGCTTAAATCTGCATTTAGCAGTCATGTTTCATGCTGAAAACCGCGATCCTTCGTTTCACGGTAGGCAGACCCAGAGATTTTGCAACTCCCTTGCGGCGTTTCCAGCGCCAGGAATGAAGCAGGGGTCGAAGGGATCGGAAAGTGACAAACGCAGAGAAGACATACCCGTTCCATGCCATGTGGGACTAAGATCAGATACGGCGGGCCTGCCAGTACGCCCGTTTCCAGTAAACGTTTTCCAGCGATGAGCGAATAACGCCCCGACTGGTGGAAGCATGGATAAACTGATCGTCCGAATCATAAATGCCCACGTGCAATCCGCTGCCGCGACTACCGGTTTTGAAAAAGACCAGATCGCCCGGCAACAGACTATCGCGATCGACCCGCTCACCCAGCTCAGTCTGATCTTGCGTGCTGCGCGGCAATTGCAAGCCGAAACGATCGCGGAATGTCACGTAAACAAAGCCGGAACAATCAACGCCGTTACGATCCAGACCACCGTAGCGATAAGGCGTTCTGTACCATTCTCTAAGCTGATCGTTCAACTGCGCCACCACCATGATGGGATCACTCAGACGTGCATTTGGCGGCGGGCCGTTATGACTGCTGCACCCGACCACGATCAGGCTTACCCATACCAATAGATGTCTTAACCGTATCATGCTCGTCACCTGAAAACCCGCGAATGCCTGATGCACCCAGAGAATGTTATCTATCAGAATGATATTTCAGTTTAATTTAGACATAACGGCGATAGCTGGCAAGTAAAGACGATTTTTCCGATTTTGGGCTGCCGGCAAGTCAGGCGCCGTGCGGGATAATCCAATGACAGCCATCGACAACGTGACGCTGAAAACCCACGCCAAATACCGGCGACAGCAACGCCGGGTCCATCACGTCATCCGTCTTTCCCTGCGCGATAAGCTGCCCGGCAGCGATCAGCCAGACGCGATCGGCATGATGAAGACTATGATTCAGGTCGTGCGCACAAAGAATAACGGTAATGCCAGCCTGACAAAGTTGGCGCAGCAATTCATCCAACGCCACCTGTTGCGCCACGTCCAGGCTATTAGCTGGCTCATCCAGCAGCAGCAAGCGGGCATGCGGATTCAGCGTCGGCCAAATCTGCAAGCACACGGCGGCCAGCCGTACCCGCTGCCATTCACCGCCGGAGAGACGGGTTAACGGCCGGGTCAACTTATCCGCCAGCGCCAGACGGTCGGCAAGAAAACACACAACGGCCTCAAGATCGTCTTCACCGGCCATCGGCGGTTGATGCAAACGTAAATACTGGAATACCGGCATAAAGGCCATAGGCGGCTGCTGTTGCGTCAGATAGGCGCGCTGAAGCGCCAGATCCTGAGGGAATAATTGAGAAAGCGGCGCGTCTGCCAAATAAATCTCCCCTTCACCCGCAAGCAACCCGGCCAAGCGCGCCAACAGCGTGCTTTTCCCGGCGCCGTTCGGACCGATAATATGCAACAGCTCACCCGCGCCACATTCGGCATCAGCCGGAGAGAGACGAGGCATAACGCCGGCCTGCCTCAGCCTTAATAACGGCGCATCGTCCTGACTCAATTACTTTGCCAGCGCCTCTTCTATCGCTTCAATAATCATTGAATCATCGGGCGTCAGATCGGGTGCAAAACGCCGAATCACCTGTCCCTGACGATTAATCAGGAATTTTTCAAAATTCCATAAAATATCTTCGGGATGAGCTGGCTTGCGGCCTTTATTAACCAGACGAGCATAAAAACCGCTCAGCATGGAGCCGCTGGCTTTGGGTTGTTCGCGGATTAATACCTGATAGAGCGGATGACGGTTGGCGCCGTTGACTTCGATCTTGCTGAACATGGGGAACTGCACGCCAAAGGTACCCCGGCAAAACGCCTGAATCTCTTCGTCACTGCCCGGCTCTTGCCCGGCAAATTCATTCGAGGGGAACCCCAGCACGACGAACCCTTTATCGCGGTAGGTTTCGTAGATCTTTTCCAGTGCGTCATATTGCTTCGTCAGACCGCACTGCGAGGCAACATTGACGATTAAAGCGACGTTTCCCCGATAGGTTTCAAGCGTGGCGGCCGCCCCTTCGATGGTGTTGAGCGGAATGGCGTAGATTTCATTACTCATCGTCTTGATCCTTTTATTCTGTGACTCATCAATACCGTCAGTCATAGGGCTGCCTGGCTCTCGACTAAAGCCTGTTACGTAACAGCAACCAAATAAACCACGGCGATCCCAGCGTAGCGGTAACCACCCCAATCGGCAACTCCGCCGACACCAGTACAATACGCGCCACGGTATCCGCCAGCATCAGAATGGCGCCGCCTGCCAACGCACAGCCGGTTAACAGATACCGGTGATCGGTCAAACCGCACAGGCGCAACATATGCGGAATAATCAAGCCAATAAACCCAATCACGCCGGCCAGCGCAACGCTCAGCCCCACCAGCCCCCCAATCACCAACACCAGAATATTACGCCAGCGATAAACGGAAACCCCCAGTTGGCGCGCCGGCACTTCGCCCAACGCCAGCCAATTGAGCACCGTACCCTGCCGGCTCAGCCACACCAGGAACGGCAACAGCGCCGCGATCAGCCAGCCATAACGCCAGTCGATACCGCTGAAACCGCCCATCATCCAGTACATCAGTTGGCGCAAATCAAGACTGGTGCTGAAATAGACCGCCCAGGTCATGATCGCGCTACAGATAATGCCGAGCGCCACGCCGATTAACAGCAGCCGGGCATTCGACACATGCCGCTGGGCAAAGCGCAACAGCAGAAAGGTAATCAGTAGTGCGCCGGCGATGGCGCTCAGGCTCAGCACCCAAATCGGCAGCCGTCCTTGCCCCAGCAGCACCGTGAGCACCAGCGCCACGCCCGCGCCATTGGCCACGCCCAACAAGCCCGGCTCCGCCAACGGGTTATCGAATATCGCCTGCATCACCGCTCCCGCCATCGCCAAACTCGCGCCAACCAGCAGCACAGCCAGCGTTCTGGGCAAACGCAATTGCCAGACAAACATCTGTTGGGAATCCTCCAGCCAGGAGAACGGCCAAATCCAGCGATCACCGGCGCACAGGCTGACGATCAGGATCGTGATCGTCAGACACAACAGAATGGTCAGCCGCCAGCGATCCTGAATACGCTGCTGTCTTGTTAACTGGGTATACCCCGGATTGAATGGCTGCATTATCCACCAGCAATAAAAAAACAAACGGGCCGTATTGCCATACGGGACAACTGGCTACGGCGCGGTTCCTCAATGCGGCTATGTTAAACGATTTTATACCGTCATTACTGTTTTCAATACGCTGACGGCCAGAACCGGCTATTGGGGGGATGACAACAGAAGAAAAACAGCGGAAGAACAATGTCCTACCGCTTGTGATATTTGTCATTCGGTGAACGGTCAAAGATCGGCTACGCTTAAAAAACACGCATCGCTCTGATTGCCGCAAGGACACTATTATGCTGACTATTTTCCAACGATTCACGGCGCGGGCCACACATTCCCAAACCAAGCGCCCGGCACAGGCAGCAACGCATGCTTACTGCCGCGAAAGCGAATTCTGCTTCTTTAACCATTCGGCAACCTTGCCATTCGATCAGGTCAACGAATGTTACAACGACCGTTTACGGCAAGAACCTAAATCGGGTAGCCGCTAAAATCGGATGCTTTTACGCCGTGTCAGCCAGGCGCCGACAAACTCAGGCACGACAATACTGGCCGGGCCGTAGATCTTCTCGTCAAACTGGCTTTCCACCTGACTCGGTTCGAGGTTCAGTTCAACTGTATAGGCTCCATGCGCTCTTGCCTCATGCACAAAGCCCGCGGCGGGGTAAACATGCCCGGATGTGCCGATGGCCACAAAGTAATCCGCCTGCGCCAGCGCCTGATATATTTTATCCATGTCCAACGGCATTTCGCCAAACCACACGATATGCGGACGCAAAGGCGCAGGAAACTGACAGCAGTGGCAGCGTTCGTCAGCGGATAGATCGCCGGTCCAGTCAAATACCTGCCCGCTCTGACAACAGCGTACTTTCAGCAGTTCGCCATGCATATGGATCACACGCTGACTGCCCGCACGCTCATGCAGATTATCGATATTTTGGGTCACCAGCAGAAAGTTATCCCCCAGCGTGGCTTCCAGATTCGCCAGCGCCAGATGCGCCGCATTAGGCATAATCTCAGGCTGCTGAAGTTGACGGCGACGCGCATTGTAAAATGCCTGAACCTGTTGCGGATCGCGCACAAACCCTTCTGGGGTTGCTACGTCTTCAACGCGATGTTCTTCCCACAGACCATCGGCCGCACGAAAGGTGCGAATCCCTGACTCCGCGGAAATGCCTGCCCCGGTCAACACAACAATACGTGGTTTTTTCACTTCGCTCGCCGCCAGATAGTCTCGATGAAAAATACGTGCACGCAGGCGCTGCTGTCGCATACGTTTCCCTTTGTGAAAGCGTCCCAATCGTTGATGCGTATGCATAATCTATGCTCCTGCTAATTATCCATTAAGTGTAGCAAAGCCGCGCCGCGAACGCCGCCGGCGTCGCCGTAACACGCTTTTTCAATCCGTGGCAGTTTGGCAATTGGTAACAGCCGGGAAGGTAAACGCATTGGCAATATCTGATAAATTTCGTCAAAATTCGATAACCCGCCGCCAAGTACCAGCAGGTGCGGATCGAAGATGGTCAGCAAGTTACCCAAACAGGCCGCCAGCAAATCCATGAACCGATCGACAAACGCCAGCGCGTTACTTTCACCCGCGCGATAGTGCCTGATGATGGTGATGGCCGGAAGCGTCTCCTGGTAGAAATGCGAATAAAGCCATTCAAAGCCCCGGCCGGAGATATAGTTTTCAATACACCCCAGTTGACCACACCCGCACTTCACGCGCGGAATATCGACGCCAAGGATCTCCAGCGCGTCCACGGGAAGCCGGAAGTGCCCGAACTCGCCGGTAATGCCGTTGCATCCCTCTACCGGACGGCCATTGACCACCAGCCCTCCGCCGACGCCGGTACCGAGGATCATCCCCAGCACCACCGGGTAGGAACGAAACCTGGCATCCCAGGCTTCCGACAGCACAAAACAGTTGGCATCGTTGTTGATGCGAACATCGCGCTGCAATAAATCACTCAGGTCAGCGCCCAGCGGACGTCCCCTGGTCGCCGGCAAATTGGCGGTAAACAGCACGCCGTTATCACCCGTTTGCATACCCGGCACACCAATGCCGACATGACCGGCCGTACCCACCCGCGCGTCGGCCTCTTTGACCAACGCGACAAACGCATTCAATAGCTCGTCGTAATTATCGCGCGGCGTGGACACGCGCTTTTGCCATACCTTATTGAGTTCGGCATCAAATACACCCAATTCAATCTTTGTGCCGCCCATGTCAAAACCGTAATACATCACTGCCCCTTAAATGGATGGCGAATAACGACTCAGCCACTTGGTATGCTGATGCAAGGTTATTGCCCGCTCAATACTCTGGCCGGGTCGATCCGGCTGGCGCGCCGGGCCGGATACCAACTGGCAGCCAGACTGAGTAAAAGCGCCGTTGCCAATACGCTGACCACATCCGCCGCATGCAACTCCGAAGGCAGAAAATCAATAAAGTAGATATCGCCTGACAAGAAACGATGACCGATCAACGACTCAATACCGCTAATAAGGTTGGTGAGCTGTAATGCCGCCAGCACGCCGACCACCACGCCGCTCACGCTGCCCAGCGAACCGGTCAGCAAGCCGTACCAGACAAATATAGCGCGGATTAAACCATCCGGTGCGCCCAGCGTACGTAACACCGCGATATCACCGCTCTTATCTTTCACCGCCATCACCAGCGTCGAGACAATATTAAAACAGGCCACGCCAATCACCAGCACCATCGCCAGATACATAATGGTTCTGATCATTTGGATATCACGATACATATAGCCATAAGCGCCAATCCAACTGCGAATAGTGACATAGGCATTGGTGACTTCGCCCGCATCACGCACCAGTTTGTTGGCGGAAAAAGCGTCTTCGGCTTTGATGGCAATGCCCGTTACACTGTCACCCATAGCCAGATATTGCTGCGCATCGGCCAGCGGCACCAGCGCCAAGCTGTGATCGAGCTGACCGCTCAGTTGCAAAATGCCGCCGACATTCAGACGGATGCGCTTGGGCTGCATCAGCTTCATATCCGGCTCGCTGTTAGGCACCATCACGGTGACCCAATCGCCTTCCTTCACATTCAACGCTTTCGCCACGCCCTGACCAATAATGACCTGCTGCCGGCCGGCACGGAAACGCGACCAGGCGCCATTCATCACAAACGACGGCAACGCGCTGAGGCGGCTCTCCTGGCGGGGATCAACTCCTTTAATCTGAATGGCGCGCAGATTGGCGCCGTTTTCCAGCAGGCCGGTAAAGTTAATGTAAGGCGCCGCCGCCGCGACGCCCGGCACCTTCTCAATTTTGGGCAACAGCGCCTGCCAGCCGTCAAAGGGCTGATTAACTGGCGCTATCTCGCCGTGTGGGACAACCGCCAGAATGCGGTTATTCAACTCCCGTTCAAAACCGTTCATCGCGCTCAGGCCAACAATCAGCACCGCAACGCCCAGCGCGATACCGACGGTCGAAACCACTGAAATCAGCGAAACCATGCCGCCGCGCCGACGGCCGCGACTGAAACGCAGCGCAATCCGCAGGGAAAGCGGAGGAAATGTCATTGCCTGGCTCCCATCAGCGTCAGTTCCTGTTGCAAGTGACCATCCCGCATCTCTAACTGACGGCACAGACGGCCGGCCAGTTGAAGATCATGGGTCACCACCAGAAAAGCCGTCCCCTGCCGGACGTTCAATTCGCCCAGCAGTTCAAAGATGGTATCCGTGGTACGTTGGTCAAGATTACCGGTGGGTTCATCCGCCAGCACCAGTGACGGGCTATTGACCAGCGCTCTGGCGATGGCGACGCGCTGACGTTCCCCGCCGGACAATTCAGAGGAACGGTGGTGACTGCGCGCTTCCAGCCCTACCGCAGCCAGCATTTCGCGCGCTTTGTCCTGCGCCTGCGCCGTCGGGACGCGGCCAATCAGCAACGGCATGGCCACATTTTCCAACGCGGTAAAATCCGGCAACAGATGATGAAACTGATAAATGAAGCCCAGTTCGCGATTGCGCAGTTCGGACCTGGCTCCAGCGGTCAACCCGCTAAGCGATTGCCCCTTGAAAATCACCTCCCCCGACGTTGGCGAGTCCAGCCCGCCCAGCAGATGTAATAACGTGCTTTTACCGGAACCTGAACTCCCGACAATGGCCATCATCTCGCCGCTGCATATCTCGAACGTGACATTGCGCAGAACATCCGTTGACAATTTTCCTTCCTGGTAGCGTTTGCACAGGTTATTGCACTGCAATAACGGTAAATCATTCATAACGTAAGGCCTCAGCGGGGTGAACGGCGGCGGCGCGCCAGGACGGATAAAGCGTGGATAACAGGGCTATCAGCATGGCGCTCAGGGCAATGGTCGTCACCTGTAGCGAATCTATCGCAACAGGCAAGGCGGCCCCGTCAATCAATAATCCCAGCAGGGGCATCAGCGTATTAAGCTGATCGGCCAATAACGCGCCCAATATCGCCCCCAGCAATGCGCCGATAATTCCGGCACTCCCGCCTTGCACCATAAACACCGTCATAACCTGACGCCGGGTCAGTCCCTGCGTTTGCAGGATCGCGACCTCTCCCTGTTTTTCCATCACCAACAAACCCAATGAGGTAATAATATTGAACGCCGCCACAGCGATAATCAGGCTCAGCAACAGGCCCATCATATTCTTTTCCATCCGCACCGCCTGAAAAAGTTCGCCTTTGCGTTCGCGCCAGTCTTTCCAGACGGCGCCGGCGGGCAGCGGCTGCGTGCTCAGCACATCCACCGTTAACGGCTTATCCAGCCACAAACGCCAACCGGTAATATTCCCCGCCGGATAACGCATCAGACGTGAAGCATCTTGCTGATTGACCAGCAACTGATATCCATCAACTTCGCTATTGGAGGCAAACGTACCCGCCACGGTGAAAATTCGCTGGCTGGGGATGCGCCCCATCGGAGTCAACTGGCTGGCGCTCGGCACCATCAGGCGCAGTTGATCGCCACGTTTGACCCCCAATTGCAGCGCCAACTGCTCACCCAAAATGACCTGATATCGCCCCGGCTGCAAAGTTTGCTGCTGCACGTCGACAAAATAGCGGGACAACGGATCAGGCTCCCTCGGTTCCACACCCAGCATAACGCCGACGGATACGCTACGGGCGCTTTGCAACACCACTTCGCCCGTGGTTAGCGGGGCGATGCGGCGCACGCCCGATAGCGAACTCAACGCTGAATAAGGGATTGTCTCGGAATTGAGCGATCCCTGGGGAGTGGTAATCAACGCCTGCGGCATCAGCCCCAGAATGTTGTTCTCCAACTCGCGCTCAAACCCGTTCATAACGGAAAGAACGGTCACCAGCGCCATGACGCCAAGCGTGATGCCAATTGCCGATAACCAGGAGACAAACCGCCCGAAGCGGTCTGATGCTCGCCCACGCATATAGCGTAAGCCAATAAATAATGCGACAGGTTGATACATGAAATCCGTCTGGATAAGGTTGCCAAAGCAAAGTGTTCAAGGATAATAAAGGGTAGTACTGCTTTATGGAACCCTAACACCCTCACTCTCCGGCTTTTTCTTAGCGGATACCGGGGTCGAGACCTGATAATCAGATTATGCCTGAAAAATATCGCTATTCTTTGCCGCTCAGAGCAGGTGAGCAACGCCTGCTGGGTCAGTTGACCGGTGCGGCCTGCGCCGTAGAATGCGCAGAGATCATTGACCGCCATAATGGATTGGTCGTTCTTATCACCCCAGATATGCAAAATGCGCTGCGTTTGCGTGATGAAATACAGCAGTTTACCGAGCACAGCGTTACCACCTTACCCGATTGGGAAACCTTACCTTACGACAGTTTTTCTCCCCACCAGGAAATCATTTCAACCCGGCTTTCGACGCTGTACCAGCTTCCCCAGATGGGGCGCGGCGTCTTAATCCTGCCGGTCAATACGCTGATGCAGCGCGTGTGCCCTCACGCGTTTCTGCACGGCCATGCATTGATGCTGAATAAAGGTCAGCATTTATCGCGCGACAAATTACGAACCCAGTTGGAACAGGCGGGCTACCGCAGCGTCGACCAGGTCATGGAGCACGGCGAATACGCCACCCGCGGCGCGCTGCTGGATCTCTTCCCTATGGGAAGCGAAGAACCCTACCGTATTGATTTCTTTGACGATGAGATTGACAGCCTGCGGCTGTTCGATGTGGATACGCAGCGTACGTTGAATGAAGTTCTGCAAATCAATTTACTGCCCGCCCACGAGTTCCCTACCGATAAAACCGCGATTGAATGCTTCCGCAGCCAGTGGCGCGAACGATTTGAAGTCCGTCGTGATGCCGAGCATATTTATCAGCAGGTCAGCAAAAGCGTCTGGCCCGCCGGTATTGAGTATTGGCAGCCGCTGTTTTTCAGTCAGCCCTTACCGGCGTTGTTCAGCTATTTCCCGGAAAATACGCTGCTCGTCAACACCGGCGATATCCAACAGGGCGCCGAGCGTTTTTGGCAGGATATCGGACAGCGTTTCGAGAGCCGCCGGGTTGACCCGATGCGTCCGCTGCTGCCGCCTGAGTCGCTGTGGTTGCGGGTTGATATGCTGTTTTCGGAACTGAAAAACTGGCCGCGAGTTCACCTGCGTACCGATACCCTGCCGGGAAAAGCGGCCCATGCGAATCTGGGTTATCTGCCGCTGCCGGATCTGGCGATTCAGCCTCAACACAAAGCCCCGCTGGATACGCTGCGCCGTTTTATAGAACAATTTTTCGTTGAACAGCATGACG